>JAZKCP010000022.1:0-32346 GCA_040388035.1 Bacteroidota bacterium
TTCAAATGCTTTAAACGTTGGCGACGTATCGTCGGTTCCGTTATTTAAGTCATTCATATAGGCGCTCTTTATCAACTCTAAGTCAATTTTTGCCTTTTCCATTTTTTGTAAAATAATTTCTTTGAACTCTGCTAAATCTGCATCTGAGTATCTCATTTTTTCTTCTACCATCTTAATTCTATTTTGAGATTAATATTCTTGTTTTTATATTGTCAAATTCTATTTCTGTTCCGTTGCTCAAATCAGTTGCAAAATCGAGCGTTTCTGTTAGTGTCTCTGATTTGATATATGTTACATTAGCGACTACTGCTTTTTCCAATTCTTCATTTTGCTGTAAAAGAACCTTAATTTTGTCCGTTACTTCAAAGCCGCTGTCTTTTCTAAGGTTTTGAATCCTGTTAACCAATTCCCTTGCTATTCCTTCTTTTACCAATTCCTCAGTTAACGTGATATCTAACGCAACAGTTATGCCATTTGCATTTGCCACTAACCAACCCGGAATATCCTGAGAGGAAATCTCTACGTCATCCGATGTTAAAATTATACTTTTTCCTGAAATAACAAGTGATAGCTCACCTTTATTGTCTAACTCATTGATTTGTTCTGCCGAAAAATTTTGTATCTCTTTGGCAATCAGACCCATGTCTTTGCCAAAACGCGGTCCAAGTGCTTTGAAATTTGGCTTAATCTGCTTGACTAAAACTCCTGAGGCATCATCTAAAAGCTCAATTTCCTTAACATTTACTTCGGCCTTTATCAAATCGGAAACCGCATTGATTTCTGCCTTGAAATTATAGTCAAAGGCAGGAATGATAACCTTTTGAAGCGGTTGACGCACCTTTATCATTTCCTTCTTTCGAAGCGATAAAACAAGCGAAGATACTGTTTGGGCTTTCATCATTTTACTTTCGAGTGATTTATCAACAAAGTTTTCAACCGAAACGGGGAATCTTGCTAAGTGAACGCTGCTAAATTCCTCACTATTAGTGGTGTTAACTAAATCACTATATAATTTGTCCATAAAGAAAGGAGCAATTGGTGCTGATAGTTTTGCTACGTTAATCAAACAAGTATACAATGTTTGATAAGCCGCAATTTTATCTTTTTCATATTCACCTTTCCAGAATCTTCTTCTGCACAGACGAACATACCAGTTACTCAAATTCTCCTGAACGAAATCAGAAATGGCACGAGCTGCCTTCGTTGGTTCGTAATCAGCGTATGCTTCATCAACCACTTTTATCAAAGTATGCAATTCCGATAAAATCCATCGGTCAATTTCCGGTCTTTCATTTAATGGAATTTCAGCTTCGGTATATTTGAAACCATCAATGTTAGCATACAAAGCAAAGAAGGAATAAGTATTGTATAAAGTTCCGAAGAATTTACGTCGCACTTCTGCAACACCTTCGATATCAAATTTCAAATTATCCCAAGGATTCGCATTCGAAATCATATACCAACGTGTAGCATCCGGTCCATATTCTGCCAATGTAGTAAAAGGATCAACGGCGTTTCCTAAACGTTTCGACATTTTTTGTCCGTTTTTGTCCAGAACCAAACCGTTTGACACTACATTTTTATAGGCAATTTTATCAAAAACCAAGGTTCCGATTGCATGCAAAGTATAAAACCAACCACGTGTCTGGTCAACACCTTCTGCAATAAAATCGGCTGGAAAATCCTTGTTCTGATCAATTTTGTCTTTGTTTTCAAATGGATAATGCCATTGTGCATAGGGCATCGCGCCCGAATCAAACCAAACGTCAATCAAATCAGCTTCGCGTTTCATTGGTTTTCCTAAAGCAGAAACTAACGTAATGGCATCAACAACGTTTTTGTGCAAATCAACCAAATCATAATTTTCTTCGCTCATATTTCCGATTTCGAATCCTTTGAAAGGATTTTCCTTTTGGAAACCTGCTGAAATCGATTTTTCTATGGCATTGTATAATTCTTCCACTGAGCCAATTAAAACCTCTTCGGTTCCGTCTTCGGTTCTCCAGATTGGCAATGGAATTCCCCAATAACGGGAACGCGACAAGTTCCAGTCGTTGGCATTTTTAAGCCAGTTCCCGAAACGGCCTTCACCGGTTGCTTTTGGCTTCCAGTTGATGGTTTCATTCAAATCGAACATTCTGTCTTTGACTTCAGTTACTTTGATGAACCAGGAATCCAACGGATAATATAACAATGGTTCATCGGTTCTCCAACTGTGTGGATAACTGTGGACATATTTCTCTACCTTAAAAGCTTTGTTTTCTTCTTTTAGTTGAATGGCAATTTCAACATCAGTCGAACGCTCCGGTGCAGTTCCTGTGTCGTAATATTCATTCTTTACATATTTCCCGGACAAGTCGCCTAAGCCTTGGATAAACTTACCTTGTAAATCAACCAACGGCACAGGATTCCCATTCGCATCCAAAACGAGCATTGGCGGCACTTCGGGTTTGGCTTCTTTGGCAACTTTAGCATCATCGGCACCAAAAGTTGGCGCAGTATGTACTACTCCGGTTCCATCTTCAGTTGTAACGAAATCTCCTGAAATTACGCGGAAGGCGTTTTCCGGATTTTGATATGGTAACGCCAATGGCATTAATTGTTCATAACGTATTCCGACTAAATCTTTTCCTTTGAATTCTGTCAAAATTTTAAACGGAATGGTTTTATCACCAGCCTTGAAATTTTGAAAATCCGAATCATCAGAACTTACAGAAAATCCTTTTCCGAATTGCTTTCCGACTAGGTTTTTGGCCAAAATAACTTTTACAGGAAGGAATGTATATTGATTAAAAGTCTCAACCAAAACATAATCAATTTTTGGTCCAACTGTCAATGCAGTGTTACTTGGCAATGTCCAAGGAGTTGTTGTCCATGCTAAAATGTGGACTTCACCGAAACCTTGTAAAAAAGATGGCAAAGTTTCAGCTTTTGTCTTGAATTGTGCAACAACTGTTGTATCGGTTACATCTCTATAACTTCCCGGTTGGTTTACTTCATGTGAAGACAAACCCGTTCCGGCTTTTGGAGAATAAGGCTGAATTGTGTAGCCTTTGTATAGTAAATCCTTGTTGTAAATCTGTTTCAAAAGCCACCAAACCGATTCCATGTATTTGGATTTGTAGGTTACGTATGGATCTTGCATGTCAACCCAATAGCCCATTTTTTCGGTTAGGTCGTTCCAAACATCCGTGTAGCGCATAACGGTTCGTTTACACGCCTCATTGTATTCTTCGATGGAAATGGTTTTGCCTATATCTTCTTTGGTGATTCCTAATTCTTTTTCGGTGCCTAATTCAACGGGCAAACCGTGCGTGTCCCAACCTGCTTTACGCTTAACCTGGAACCCTTTTTGTGTTTTATAACGACAGAAAATATCTTTGATGGCACGCGCCATTACGTGGTGAATTCCGGGTAAACCATTTGCAGATGGCGGCCCTTCGAAAAACACATAAGGTGTAGCGCCTTCGCGGGAAGTTACGCTTTCTTCAAAGATGTTGTTTTCTTTCCAAAAATCAAGGACTTCTGAGGCCACTTTTGGCAAATCAAGTCCTTTATATTCAGTAAACTTAGTACTCATTTTTGTCGTTTTCTTTAATCAAGTCTGCGAAAGTAATAAATAGTTATGAGTTACAAGTAATGAGCACGATTTTTTTGCGTTAGCGATTGGAACGGAAATCCTTTTTGTTTTAGGAGAAAGTGCTATTCTTACCTAAAGCTTCGCTTTCTCCTCTTAATATCAAATGCTCAGGGTGACAAAAAGATTGGAGTGGAAAGCGCGACCCGACGCGGCGGGTAACGCCCAGATTGTTTTTAAGCAAAGACTTCTTTTAAAACGTCGAGTGATTTTGGTTTTTTGAAACCATCGAGATGAATGGTGTAGTAGTCGAGTAGAATTTTTAGCAGTATTTGGCGCTCATGGCCAGAAAAAACTTTCTGGTCGGAATCGAATTTTAAATCGATTAGTTTTTTGAACAGGAAGGTTTCATGTTCGGAAAGACAGTTGGTTCCCTGAAAGGCTGTAAAGTTGCCTTCCCTGCAATCGAAGAACTTATAGGCATTTTCGGAATTGTCGGGATAAAAGCCAAAAAACTTGGTCATTTCCAGCATCAAAATCAAATGGAAATTTGCCATTTCGTCGTGTGCATCAAGCCAAAGCAATGCCGATTCGAGAAAGTCAAACAGGTTTTCGTTTTTTTCTTCTTCGTGTATGCTGTGATGGATGATTTCGGAAAGAAACATGACGATTGTGCTTTTGACAATATCGGTGGAAATAGTTTGATAAGCATGGGAGAGTTTGATTTCCTTGAAATGCTCTAGCGTTCCTTTATTCTTATGGTTGGCTTCGATTTCCAATAAAGACAATGGCTGAAAATAGGCGATCTTTTGGTTGGATTTTTTAGCCGCAAAAGCATTGGGGACAAAATAGCTTTTCAGGCCATCGCTTTGCGTGAAGCATTTTACTATCAGGCTTTTTTCCTGATATTTTAGCGATGAGATCACTATCGCTTTGGTTTTAACGAGCATTTGCCGGTGGATTTTTTAGCTCATCCTCTTTAATAAGTTTCTCCAAATACTTTCTGCCTAATCTTTTGTTGAAGTTAAAGGTTAGGGAAAACCTATGATGGCCGATGTCGGATATTCTGTTATTGTTCATCGAAATTCCGTAGCCGTAAGTTAAATTCATCCAACTGTAAAAGCTTAAGCCCAATTCGGGAATAATCCTAAATTCAGAATTTCCGTTTTGAAAATAATTTGCTGCAGAAATCCTTAAAACGAATATCATTGGGTTAAATTCATAGCCAATTTTAGGAGCGATAACGGTGTTGCAATCGGTTTCAAGTCCGATACGAACACCCTGAATTCCGACAAGTGGAACTTTCGGGTTCAAATCTATGATGCTCTTGCCAATCAACACATTAATGTCAGCAAACACATTTCGCTGAACTACAACTCCCGGAGAAAAAGCGATACGGATTTTGTTATCAGAATTGGTTACTTGCTCTTGGCTAAACGCCAAAAGGCAGCAGAAAAAGAATAGTAAAAGGAATATTTTTTTCTTCATCGTTTATCGGATAATCATCACTTTTTTGACGGCGGTTTCCGAGGCATCTTCGGCAGAAATAAAAATCATATAAACTCCTGAAGCTACATTGTATTTTCCGAAAGCTTTTGTATCCCATTCAACTGTTCCGCCTTCTGAAGTGGTTTCGTAAACCAAATTTCCTTCTATGTCAGTGATTTTGATATTGGCTTTTGAAATTAATCCTGCGATTTTTACTGTTCCGACAAATTCAGGGCGAACCGGATTTGGGTAAACATATACGGCATCCAAATTATCGGCAGGCCTTGTTGCTGTTCCCTGAAAAGAAACCATTCCTTTATCTGTAGCAAAGAAAATTTCACCTGTAACCGAATTAATGTCTATGTCATTAATTACGTTGCTTGGCAATGGCGAATTGTCTTTTGTGAAATGATAAATTGTTTCCTGACCATTCGAAGAGAACAGGAAAACTCCTGAATCGGCTGTTCCGATCCATTTTTGATTTGAACCGTTAACGGCAATATCTGTAATAAATTGTTCGTATAATAGCTCTTGTGCCAGGCCGTCTTCGAGTATTATGATAGCGTTGGCCTTCATTTGTTGATCACTATTGTAGCTGCTGGCGCTTGGTAATACTCTTAAACCGCGATTTGTTCCAATCCATACTTGGTTGCGGTTATCGACTGCAATCGCACGCACATCAAGAGAAGGAAGGTTTCCTGTGTCTGCACCTTCCGTTATTTTTTTAAATCCGACACTCGAATTTTCGTTAAAGGCTATAACTCCATTTTTATAGGAAGCAATCCATTTTGTCCCGCTTTTATCAATTGCTATTTTACAAAAGTCATTACTTGCATAATCGGTCAGGATACTTGTCATATCAAAAGACTGCCATTCCCCAGTCGATTTTAAAACATTCAATGCCCTTTCAGTCCTGCTGTCTGTCATCCACAAATTCCCTGATTTATCAAAGGTTGTGCTGTTTACCCAAATTTCACTTCCTACACTTATTTCCAAGGTGCTGTTGGTATTGTCATAAAGTGTTGTTGGTATGTCATTTTGAATTTCCAGCAATCCGTTATGATATGAGCCAATATAAACCTTTGTCTCATCATTTGGGTTTACTGCAATCCTGACCAGGGCTTTAGCTCCCAGCATTTCACTATAGGGAATATTCTTCCAACCGTCTGTTTCATTGTATTTGCTTACTCCAAATTGTGCCAGTCCACCAGGGACATAGGAGTAAGGATTATAGAAAATATCATACCCTCCGTAAACTGCCCATAAATTGGGCGAAGAAGTGTTTATAGAAAACATATTGTTCTTGATAGGCCCATTAGGCATAATAAATTCAAAAGCATTAGGCGAACTGATGGTAGAGGAAACAATTCCATTTTCATTGGTTCCGATATAGATAATTGAATTGATAACCGTTGCACATGTGAATGTTACCGGAATTGCCGTAATCTGAGAATTCTGAATTGAAACAATCTGGATTAATGCCTGATCAAAAATTAAAACCCTGCTTGCTCCCGTAACTACTAAATGGCTTGCAGTTGCCCGAATGTCTAAACCGGCCTGGCCAAGATTTGCTATCTGTTCAAAGCTAGTTCCATTATGCCTGTAAATTATATTACTTGCATTCATTCCGACAAGCTGATTATTGAAAGTCACCAGGCCTGTCCAGAAACCATTATCAAAAACCTGCCATTGGGCATAATCAATTAGGTTTGGATTTGTGATACTTGCTTTCCTGATACCATAATTTTGTGTCGCGGCATAAATATCTCCATTATAAATGGCGGTTTGGAATACCTTGATTTCCTGTCCGGACGGACCGATAAAATAAGTATCCCCAAATTCTAAAGTAGCCAATTTATATTGCACTATTCCAAAATCACAGGAAACGTAGACAATGCCATCATACTCCATAAAATGATTTACCCGTTTAATGTTGGAAGGAATGTTTTTATTAATGATATCTACGACATTTAACATGCTTCCATCTGCATCGTTAATGACAATCATCAATCCGTCTTCATACCCCAGGATTGTTTTATTAAAAGTATCGCTGTGGTACATAGCTGAAATGGTTTCCCCAGAAAGGCCATCGATAGTATTTATGGTTTGGATATCGTTGGAAGCAAGGTTTTTGGTGAACACCGCATTTTCTGCGGCAGCGTAAATTTTAGTGCTCGATTCAGAAAGATCTTTGATTTGATTATATGAAAAATACCCTTTCCAATTTTGAAATGGTTGTGACAGGCAAATTTGGAAAAAAAGAAATAAAACCCAGAAAAAGCACTTTTTCATCTGAAAAGGATTAGCGTACAAATATAGTATATAACGCAAAAATTACCAATTTGTTATATTCCATAAAAAAAGCCATCATTGCTGATGGCCTTTTCAGGTTTATTGGTTTTTATTCTAATTATACAATTCCTTGTGCTAACATTGCATCGGCAACTTTTACGAAACCTGCGATGTTTGCTCCTTTTACGTAATCTGTATATCCGTTTGCATCAGTACCGTATCTTACACACGCTTCGTGGATGTTCGCCATGATGTTTTTCAATCGTTGGTCAACCTCTTCCGAAGTCCAGCTTAGACGCAATGAGTTTTGGGACATTTCCAGGCCAGAAGTAGCAACACCACCAGCATTTGAAGCTTTTCCTGGAGCGAAAAGGATTTTTGCTTTCAGGAATTCAGTAACTGCTTCCGGAGTTGACGGCATGTTTGCACCTTCGGCAACACAGATACATCCGTTAGCGATAAGCGCTTTAGCTTCATCACCGTTTAATTCATTTTGGGTTGCACATGGTAAGGCTACATCACATTTCACTTCCCATGGACGTTTTCCTGCAACATATTTCGCATTTGGATATTTTTTTGTATACTCACTGATACGTGCATAATCAACATTTTTGATCTGCATTACGTGAGCTAGTTTCTCAGCATCGATTCCGTCTGCATCATAGATATATCCGGCAGAATCAGAAAGAGTAACTACTTTCCCGCCAAGTTCAGTTGCTTTTTGACAAGCATATTGAGCAACGTTTCCAGAACCTGAGATTACTACAGTTTTTCCTTCAAAGCTTTGTCCTTTGGTAGCCAACATGCTTTGTGCAAAGTACACATCGCCATATCCCGTAGCTTCAGGTCGGATTAGTGAACCTCCGAAAGTGATTCCCTTTCCGGTTAAAACTCCTGTAAATTCGTTTCTTAATCTTTTATATTGTCCAAACATGTATCCAACTTCTCTTCCTCCAACACCAATATCTCCGGCAGGAACGTCAGTATCAGCACCAATATGTTTTGCTAACTCAGTCATGAAAGACTGGCAGAATTTCATAATTTCAATATCTGATTTTCCTTTTGGATCAAAATCGGATCCACCTTTTCCACCACCCATTGGTAATGTTGTTAAGCTGTTTTTGAAAGTTTGCTCAAAAGCCAAAAATTTCAGGATACTCAAGTTTACAGAAGGGTGAAAACGAATTCCCCCTTTGTATGGTCCGATAGCTGAATTCATCTGGATTCTGTATCCTCGGTTTACTTGGGTATTTCCGGCATCATCAATCCAGGTAACACGGAACATGATTACTCTTTCCGGCTCAACCATTCGTTCCAAAAGCATTTTGTTTTGGTATTTTTTATTTTGTTCGATAAATGGAATTACTGTTTCTGCAACTTCCATAACTGCTTGCATAAATTCTGGTTCGTGGCTATTTCTTTGGGCAACCAAATCCATAAATGCGTTGATACTTTGTGACATAAAATTAGCTATTTATATTTTTTACGAAATCGATTTCTTAAAATCGGACAAATATACATTTTATTCAAAAACAGCCGAAGATATTTTTTTTAATTCTCATTGTTTTTATGGTTATAGTAATAAAACTGGAATAAACCTATTAAAGTAATATGGATAAAAACTAAATATTAATTTTTTCGTATATAAATCAACTATTTTTTATTTTATTTTATAACTGATTGATGTTTTTATATATTTGTCGAGATTAGAACTAATTAGTATGCAAATGCCCAAAAATTTTATCATAACCTTACTAATGTTATTTGGCGTGTCCAATAGCATAAATGCTCAGTTTGGATTTTCCCACGAAATCGGCGCAATACTTGGCCCGGTTGCTTTTCAGTCGGATTATGGTGAGCGTCATGATTTTTCTACAAATGCCGGGAATACAGGCTATGGTATCGGGATTATTCATTATTTAAATTTCTCATACCGGGCTGAGTGTAATTGTTATACTCCTGAGACTTATTTTAATGACCACTTCAAATTAAGAAGTGAACTGTCATACAATAAAACAGAATTACAACATTTTGGGCAATGGGTTGACCCAAGCAAAACTAGTTTAATGGCAACTCAATTAAGAGCGATGAGAGGAAGCACCGCTGTAACCAATATTGGTATGCAATTGGAATTTTTCCCATTAAGCATTAGAGAATTTACTTCTACTCTTGGTTCTTTTGCGCCTTTTATTAGTTTGGGTGGACAGTTTAGTTTTTACGACCCGAGAGCTTGGTCTGAATTAGGGCCATTAGATACTCCAATCTCAACGCCTATTAAATATTACAATGCCACAACGAATGACGGTGGAACTGTTTGGTCTATTGTTTCCAGTATCGGTTGTAGATATAAATTGACTGAATTATCCGATTTGATGGTTGACATGAGATGGCAATATTATTTTTCCAATTGGGTTGACGGTTTAAATCCAGATCCTACAATTTACGTTGAGAATAGGGCAAACGATTGGAATCTTTGGTTTAATATTGGTTATATCTATTATCTTCAATAGAAATTAAACTACTCTTCTTTTTCAACAGCATCTTTATAATCCGGATACAGGAATTGGTTATACGGGAATCTTGTAATGTGGATTTTTCTAACTGATTCGTATACTTTTTCTCGAAACTCCTCAAAGTTCTCTTTGTTAGTAGCGGAAATAAATAAAGTGTTTTTTTCTCCTACATTGTGCATCCAGGTTGTTTTCCACTCTTCTAAAGTATGATGTTTTGTTGTCTTTTCGGTAATTAAATCATCGGCTTCTATTTCCTGATTTTTGAAGGCATCTATTTTATTAAAAACCATTATTATGGGTTTATCATTGCTCTTTATGTCCTGCAAAATCTGATTCACCGAACTTATATGTTCTTCAAAATCAGGATGGGAAATGTCAACAACATGCAGTAATAAGTCGGCTTCCCGAACCTCGTCAAGCGTGCTTTTAAATGAATCTACCAATTGGGTTGGCAATTTTCTAATAAAACCAACGGTGTCTGACAGCAAAAAAGGCAAGTTCTTAATAACCACTTTTCGGACAGTAGTATCCAGTGTAGCAAATAATTTATTTTCAACAAAAACTTCGCTTTTGCTGATAACATTCATTAAAGTGGATTTCCCAACATTGGTATATCCAACCAGGGCTACCCTGACCATTGCGCCGCGATTGCCTCGTTGAACGGACATTTGTTTGTCGATGGTTTTTATTTTTTCTTTTAACAAGGCTATTCGATCCCGGACAATCCTTCTGTCGGTCTCAATTTCTGTTTCCCCAGGACCACGAAGACCGATTCCTCCTTTTTGACGTTCTAAGTGTGTCCACATTCCGGAAAGTCTTGGCAACAAATATTGACATTGTGCTAACTCAACTTGTGTTCGTGCATAAGAAGTTTCTGCTCTTTGTGCAAAAATATCGAGGATTAAATTTGTTCGGTCCAGAACCTTGCAATCGAGTATCTTAGAAATATTTTTTTGTTGTGATGGAGACAATTCATCATCAAAAATTACTGTTGAAATATTTTTCTCTTTGATGTAAGAACTAATTTCGTCCATTTTCCCTGTGCCTAAAAAAGTTTTAGGATTGGGCTTTTCTAATTTTTGAGAAAATCTTTTAATAACTTCACCTCCAGCGGTATAGGTTAAAAATTCTAATTCGTCCAGGTACTCCGTTAACTTTTCTTCGTTTTGATTTTGCGTAACTATTCCAACAATTACGGTTCTTTCAAAATTAATAACTTCTTTTTCTAACATGTTTTTTGATTCTTTGACAAAATTAGACATTTGAGAATTAAATAATCATATAATTGCTAACGATTCTCACCAATTGTGCTGTTGATTTTGTTAAATGTGCGTTTTTTCCAAAACAAATCATAAATATTTCATAAAATTTATTAAATTTGGGCTTCAAATTTCTCAATAAATACAAACAACTAAATTTTCATTTTATGAAAAAAATTACTTTACTACTATTGTTGCTTTTCGTTTCTGTAAGTGGGTATTCTCAATTGTATAACCAAACAGAAGGATTTGACAGCATGACCGCACCGACTGGTGCGCTTCCAATAATATGGCCTTCGCCTCAAACTGGAAACTGGGCGATTTTTGAAAGAAATTCGCCTTCTACAGTCGGAACCGGCGAAAACTGGGAACTCAATACCACACTTTTTCATTCGGCTCCTCAATCTGCATGGATAAACAGAGAACAGATTGGTGCGGGAAACACTTCTGAAGATTTTCTTGCGACTTCGGTCATCTCTGTCCCGGCGACAGGTATAACTGAACTCCATTTCTGGACAAGATTGTTCACCAGTGGAAACCAGGGTACGATTTTCAAGGTCATGGTAGCTCCTGTCGGCGTTGGAGCTCAAACAGACCCTAATATCTATTCAGATTTAGCGGAATGGACGGAATTAAACTTAATTGAGCCGGCATCGGATTTTAATGTCTGGACTGAAAAAACAGTTAATTTATCTGAATCTTTCCAAGGTATGGATATTTACGTTGCCTTTGTTAGGGTATATACCCAGCCAGACGGTAACATCGGAGGTGATCGTTGGTTAATTGACGATGTTGGGGTTTATTCACAATGTACGGCTCCTACTACGCTAACCATTGCTTCTACAACTTCAACGACAGCAAATTTGACATGGGCTAATCCTAGTGGCGCAACAACATGGGAAATAGAAGTTATTCCTTCCGTTGGAGCACCAATAACTTATCCGGCATATAGTAATCCTTCACCAACATTTACAGCTACGGGTTTAACACCAAATACGACTTACACATTCCGTGTTAGGGCAATATGCTCTACCGGATTCACTAGTGATTGGTCTGCCGCTTCCGCCAATTTTACAACACAAATAGCACCGCCCGTCTGTGGTGGTAACCTAGTTGATTCAGGAGGTACTGCAGGAAATTATGGCAATAATGAAAATTCTGTTATAACCGTTATTCCTACTTCTGGAGATTTAGTAACAGTTACCTTTACCGCCTTTAACACGCAGGCGGGTAACGACATCTTGACAATATATGATGGTCCAACTACATCATCTCCTTTGCTGGCTACCTTATCGGGAACAACGTTGCCGCCTTCATATACTGCTTCTTCAGCTACCGGGGAATTAACATTTGCATTTACATCAAATGCTACAACTACTGCAGCAGGATATGCGGCGAATATTACTTGTGGACCGCCACCTGCCTGTAGAATTCCTTCTGCTGTAACGGCTTCTGCAATTACTGTTAACTCAGCTACCATAAACTGGATACAGCCGGCCAATCCTGATTCTTCTGTTGCGTCAGTTTTTGATATTATTGTCTTACCGGCAAATTCAGCTGTGCCTACGGCAGGTTCAGTTCCAACTATAAATGACGTTACCGCTGCGGCAGGACCGTCATATTCTGTTACCGGTTTAGCTTCGGGAACATGTTATGATATATATGTGAGAGCTGTCTGTGCCACAAATAGCGGATGGAGTATTGTAGCTGCACGAGTTTGTACCTTAGTTGCTCCACCAGTTTGTGGCGGTAACTACGTTGATACCGGAGGTACCGGAGGAGACTATGGCAATAATGCTACTCTTACTTCATGGATATGTCCTACAACAACGGCCGATGCGGTAACGGTAACCTTTAGCGCATTCAATCTTGCTACAGGTGATACTATAGCTATATATGATGGTGACACTACCTCAGCAACTTTGTTAGGCACTTTTTCCGGAACTACACTTCCTCCTGCATTCACGTCAACAGCAGCATCAGGATGTTTACTATTTGTGTTTACATCAAATGCTACCGGAACAGCACCCGGGTGGTTAGCAAATGTAACTTGTGCGCCAAAAGCAACCTGTACTCCGCCAATTGCCTTGACAAACAATACTGTTACACATAATTCAGCAGTACTTAACTGGGTACAACAAGCGAACCCTGATACTTCTGTGTCAACTTCGTGGGATGTTTATGTGACAAGCTGTGGCTCACCTTCACCTACAGCGGGAACGACACCTACAGTAACTGTTAACACAGCACCACCTTATACATTAACAACAGGATTATTGCCTGTTACATGTTATAATGTTTATGTAAGATCGGCTTGTGGCAGCACATGGACAGGACCAACGGTATTTACAACTTTAGCCGCTCCGCCGGAATGTGGTGGAAACTTTGTTGATAATGGCGGTACTGCAGCGAACTATCTTCCCAATTCAAATGTAACTACTATTATTTGCCCTACTAACCCGGGTGATGTAGTAACTGTAACTTTTACAGCATTCAATACTGAGGCCACTTGGGACGCATTATATGTTTATCATGGGAATTCAGTCGTTCCTGGAAATCTAATTGCGAGCGCTAATGGTCCAGGTAACGTACCAGGCGGATTAGCTGGTGGATATTGGGGAAATACAATTCCATGTCCATTTACTTCAAATGCAGCGAATGGGTGTTTAACTTTCGTTTTCAGAAGTGACGGATCAGTAAATAATCCAGGATTTATATCCAATATTACCTGTGCACCACCACCAACGTGTGCCATGCCAACTGCAATAACATCAACTGCCAGCACTTTTAATTCAGCCACATTGAATTGGACACAGCCTGCAAATCCTGACACTACTGTAGCTTCTGCCTGGGATATTTATTATGTTGCCTGTGGATCACCTGCTCCAACAGCAGCGACAATACCAAACGCAACTACTACAACTGCACCGCCTTACACGTTACAAAACTTAAGCCCTGTAACATGTTATGATATTTATGTAAGGGCAAATTGCGGAACGTCTGTTAGCGCCTGGACATGTAGCCCAACTACCATAACAACATTAGCTGCACCACCAATATGTGGAGGTAACTTTGTTGATAACGGAGGGACAGCTGCACCTTACTTACCCAATTCAAATGTAACAACCACTATTTGTCCTACGAATCCGGGAGATATAGTAACGGTAACTTTTACATCGTTTAATACAGAAGCGAACTGGGATGCCCTATATGTGTATAACGGAACAGGCACTACAGGCGTTATGTACAATAGTGGAAACCCCGCAGCAAACGTTCCTGGAGGTTTAGCAGGCGGATATTGGGGGACTACTATTCCATGTGCCTTTACTTCCGCATCAGCCGATGGCTGTCTGACTTTTGTTTTCAGAAGTGACGGTTCGGTAAATAATCCTGGATGGGTAGCTAACGTAACTTGTGCTCCGCCAGCAACCTGTGCAATACCAACTAGTTTAACATCTAATACAGCTACTCATAATTCTGTTGTATTAAACTGGACACAACCTGCAAATCCTGACACTACTGTAGCTGATGCCTGGGATATTTATTATGTCGCTTGTGGATCACCTGCTCCGACAGCAGCGACAATACCAAATGCAACTACTACAACTGCACCGCCTTACACATTACAAAACTTAAGCCCTGCAACATGTTATGATATTTATGTAAGGGCGAATTGCGGAACGTCTGTTAGCGCCTGGACATGTACTCCAACTACTATAACAACATTAGCTGCACCACCAATATGTGGAGGTAACTTTGTTGATAACGGCGGAGTAGCAGCACCTTACCTACCAAATTCAAACGTAACAACTACTATTTGTCCGACGAATCCGGGAGATATAGTAACGGTAACTTTTACATCGTTCAATACAGAAGCGAACTGGGATGCCCTATATGTGTATAACGGAACAGGCACTACAGGCGTTATGTACAATAGTGGAAACCCCGCAGCAAACGTTCCTGGAGGTTTAGCCGGCGGATATTGGGGAACTACTATTCCATGTGCCTTTACTTCCGCATCAGCCGACGGCTGTCTGACTTTTGTTTTCAGAAGTGATGGTTCGGTAAATAATCCTGGCTGGATTGCCGATATAACCTGCGCCCCACCACCAACTTGTAATGTGCCAGCTGCATTTGTTGCCACTGATGTTAGGGACGATAATGCTGTATTAAACTGGACACAGCCTGCTAATGCTGACGGAAGCTTTGCAACAGCATGGGATATTTATTATCTAACTTGTGGATCACCTGCTCCAACAGCAGCGACAGTGCCGAATGCAATTGCTACAACTGCACCGCCTTACACATTAACAGGCTTAACGGCTGCAAGCTGTTATGATATTTATATAAGAGCTAATTGTGGTACTTCTGTAAGTGACTGGACCTGTAGCCCGATTACCATAACAACTTTGGTAACTCCGCCAACCTGTGGAGAAGTTTTTACTGACGCAGGAGGAACCGCTGATCCTTATGAAAACAATTCAAATATTCCAACTTATATCTGTCCACAAAACCCAGGAGATGTGGTAACCGTTACGTTTACTTCGTTTAATACAGATGCAAATAATGACGGTTTATATGTATATGATGGAAATTCTATTGGTGTCAATCAAATTGCAAGTGACAACGGTGCGGGAAATGTACCTGGTGGCATACCGGGTTCTTATTGGGGTAATTTAACCGGTGGTAACTTACCGGGACCATTTACATCAACTACTGCTGACGGATGTCTAACATTTGTATTCAGAAGTAATGGATTTACAACTGCTCCTGGTTGGGTAGCCAATGTGACTTGTACACCGGCGCCAACCTGCGCAAGACCGCTATTAATAGTTACTCCTTCATTAGATCAGACTTCTGTAACATTAACCTGGACACAGCCACTAAATCCGAATGGAACCCAGGCAACAGCATGGGAAGTTTTCGTATTACCGGGTGGTTCAGGAGTTCCAATAGGTGCAGGATTTGGTGTGTCAGGAACCCCAACTTATACTTTGGGTGGTTTAACACCTGGAACAACTTATGAATTCTACGTAAGAGCTATTTGTGGTCCAACGGATGCAAGTATATGGTCAGGATTTACTTTTTCTACAAAACCACTGAATGACGAATGTGCTAATGCTGCATTTGCTATAGTTAACCAAAACCTAAACTGTGTTCAGACTGTACATGGTACGTTAGTTGGCGCAACGGGATCATCTCCTGCTACTACTTGTGGTGGCGCTGGCGCTGCGAATGATGACGTTTGGTTTTCATTTACAGCTACCGCTGTTACTCATATAATTTCGTTTAATAATGTTATTCCGGCAACGCCTATGAGTTATGCCATTTACTCAGGTACCTGCACAGGCTTAACACAAGTTGGCTGTAATTCGGGAGCAAATTTAATTCCGGGAACAACCTACTATATCAGAGTGTTCTCAACCAGTGCTACTCCTGTACTTACAAATTTTGATATGTGTATAGGTACATTACCATGTACCGAAGCACCAGCTTTCTGTACCGGACAAACGGTGACCTACGCCAATTCAACCAATGTACCTAGTTTAGGAACTATAGGATGTTTGAACACTTCGCCTAACCCAGCATTTTTCTTTTTACAGGTAAACAATGCCGGACCTTTGAGTTATTTAATTTCTCAGGTTGACAATGGAGGAACGCCTAGAGACGTTGATTATGTAGCATGGGGTCCGTTTACGGATTTAAGTACTGCTTGTTCAGGTGTTCCGGCGAATCCATTAGGCCAAACAGTGCCAATCCCTACGCCGACAACCGGCTGTCCGGGAACGCTTCATGCATGTAGTTATTCTACAGCGCCGCAAGAAATCATGTGTATCCCTAATGCCCAGTTGTGTGAAGTGTATGTAATCATGATTACAAACTTCTCAAATCAAGCCGGAACGGTAACGTTTACTCAAACTAATAATGGTGGAGGTACAACGGCCTGTTTCCCAATAAATACATTTAATTATTCTTCTACGTATTACTGTCAAAATGCAGCTAATCCTACCCCGGTTTTAGCTCCAGGTGCAGCAGCAGGTGTATATTCATCTACTCCGGGATTAGTTATTGATTCGGTTACCGGAACAATTGATTTGCTGGCAAGTACTCCTGGTCCATATGTGGTTACTAGTACTTCTGCAACAACCATAGGAGGGACTTGTACTACAATACCCTTTATCACAACTACAAGAACTGTTATTATTACAGCCCCTGCAAGTGCGACTATTTCATACGCCGCGGCAACTTATTGTAATAATATCCCTTCAGCACAAAGTGTTGTACTTACAGGTACAAGTGGAGGAACCTATTCTTCAACGCCTGCTGGTTTATTATTAAATGCAATTAACGGTGAAATTATACCTGCTGCAAGTACTCCGGGAGTATATACTGTAACTTACACTATTCCGGCAATTGGTGGTTGTGTAGCATATACTACACAAACTCAGGTTGAAATATTGGCCTCGCCTACAGTTATACAAGCTTCCCTTACTGCATGTGATAGTTTAAATTTACCACCATTAACAGCTGGTAATTATTATGCTGCTGCCGGGGGTGTAGGAACTCCGTTGGATCCAAGTATTCCAATCACTGTTTCTCAACCTGTGTATATATATACAGTAGGGACAAATGGTTGTATTACAGAAAGATCATTTAACGTGACCATCAATACAGTTCCTGCGCCAACATATACTGTTACACAATCTACATGTACAACGCCAAATGGTTCAATTACAGTCACATCTCCAGTTTCTGCTGGTGGTCCACTGCCTACGAATTTGTTTATCTCCGAAGTTACTGATGCTGAAACTGGCTCTTTATCTTATGTTGAAATATACAATGGAACAGGTTCGGCTGTGAATTTGAATAATTATAAAATAAGAACATTTAACAATGGTTCACCAACCGCCACTGTTGGCTGTGAAAATATTTTGTCAGGAACTTTAAATAATAACAGCACCTATGTAATTTCTGTAGGTAGTGCTACTAATTTGGGTGGCGTCGTTCCTAATCAGGTTTTTGCAGGATGTTCTGGTGTAAATATTGATGACACCATTAAGTTAACTACACTTACCGATACTGTAATTGACGTATGGGGAAGAACTGACGGTGTTGCCTTTACTCCGTTAAATCAGCCGGGCTATACCTATCGAAGATTGAATACTTCTACTGTTCCTAGTGTATCCTGGAATCCTTCTGATTGGACAGCTTTAGACCCAGAAGATTACACCGACGTAGGAAATTATTCTTATACTGTTTCTAATTATCAGTATAGTGTTGATAGTGGGACATTCCAAACCGGAACAGTGTTTAGCAATCTGGCTCCTGGAAATCATACGCTTGTAGTTAAAGATTTAGCTACTGGTTGTTTCTCGGCTCTTATTAATATTTTGATTGATGCCGTAACTCCAACTCCAACCGTAACTACCTTTACTTACACAACTCCAGTATGTCAGAACGCAACGACTAATCCGCTTCCGGACACTTCTGCAACTGGGTTCACAACCGGAGGAACGTATTCTGAAGTTACAACTACGGGATTAGTGTTTGTTAACACGGCTACAGGTGAAATAGATTTAGCTTCAACACCTGGACCCCATACTGTTAGATATAGTGTTGCTTTCAATCCAGCAACATGTCAGGCAGCAGGCTCAACGGATTTCGAAATAGTTATTAATCCGATTGTAAACCCAGTTCTTGGATTTAGTTATACAACTCCTATTTGTCAAAATGCTCAAACCAATTTATCGCCAACCTTGGTTGCCGGCTTTACATCTGGTGGAACGTTTAGTTCAACTACAGGATTGTCAATTAATGGGACGACTGGGGTAATCGATTTAGCTGCAAGCACCCCTGGAAATTATACTATAACATATACATCAAATCCAATTGCTTCAAGCTGTCTGGTTGGTGGTACTAATACTTTTAATATTGTTATTAATCCGGGACTTACTCCTGTAACTGGCTTTAGCTATAATACGCCTTTCTGTTCATCTGACGCTGTTAATTTACAGCTGCCAACGCTTGTTTCCGGATTTACAACTGGTGGAACATTTAGTTCAACTACTGGATTATCAGTAAACGGAACTACCGGAGAAATTAATATTCAAAACAGTACGCCGGGAGCCTATACAATTACTTATACAATTCCCGCTGACGCATCAACCTGTCAGACAGCAGGAACCAGCAATACTCAAATAATGATAATTGCTCCTGTAACTATAGAACTTACTGGTGGATGTCAAAGTGTGAATTATGTTTTAACTGCGAATGGTTCATTTAATCCAGAAACAGCCACTTTCTCATGGCATAATGCTGCCGGAACTAATGTAGGAGATACACAGAGTATAACCGTAACAGAAATTGGAGTATACACAGTAACTGTAACAGTTGATGGCTGTTCAACCGATTCTATTCCATTTGATGTAGAATCTGTATTTTGTATTATACAAAAAGGTATTTCTGTTAATAACGATGGTTTAAATGACACTTTTGACTTAACCGGTTATGATGTTAAAAAATTAACTATATTTAACAGATTAGGAATGAAAGTTTATTCGCGCAATGATTATGTTGATGAATGGGGTGGAAAATCAGACGACGGAGAAGAACTTCCAGATGGAACCTACTATTTCATTATTGACCGAAATAGTGGAGACGCCAAAACAGGATGGATTTACATCAATAGAGCACAATAACATAATAATATAATTTGCATTCAAAATAAAACAAAACAAAATGAAGAAAGTATATTTCATTGCGATATTGGCTTTAGCGATTACGGAGTTAAGAGCGCAGCAAGATCCGCATTACACACAATATATGTACAATATGAGTGTGATGAATCCAGCTTATGCTGGTTCAAAAGAGAGTGTATCAGGAGGATTTCTCTACAGGAAACAATGGGTTGAAATTGAAGATGCACCTACTACCGGTACATTTTTTATCCACAGTCCGGTTGGGAGAAATGTAGGCTTGGGGCTTTCTGTGATCAACGATAAGATTGGACCAGTAGAAGAAACTAATATTTACGCAGATTTCTCGTATACTCTTAATTTAGGTGGCGAGCATAGATTAGCTTTTGGTTTAAAAGGTGGCCTTACTATGCACAAGATTGATTTCAATACTATTTATCCAACATTACCCGATGTAGGAGATGGTGTTTTTGGATCAGGAAATCCAAATAATACATTCTTGAATATTGGTTCTGGAGTTTTTTATTATACTGAGAAATATTATGTCGCCTTTTCGGTGCCAAATATGTTAAAATCTAAATATTTAGATTTTGACGGAAGGCAATACGGAACCGATGTAATTCACTATTTCTTGACTGGAGGTTATGTGTTTGATATCAATCCTAACTTAAAATTTAAACCGTTTGCGATGATTAAATCATCGATAAACGCACCGACATCTTTGGATGTTTCCGCTAACTTTATGCTGTATGATAGGTTAGAATTAGGAGCAACTTATAGATTGGAAGACTCTTTTGGAGCGATGGTAAACTTTGCCATTACCCCAAGCCTAAGAGTCGGATATGCGTATGATCACATTATTTCGGATTTAAATGTAGTAACACCGGCTTCACATGAGTTTATGGTGTTATTTGATTTGAACTTCCCGAAAAAAGTATCACGTTCACCAAGATATTTCTAACCTATAAAGTAATTCTAAAAATGAAAAATTTATATATAGTATTAAGTTTTGTAGCCATCAGTTTTACGGTATCGGCCCAAAACAAAGACACCAAGGTAGCCGATAAATTATTCGCCAGATTTGAATATGTAAAAGCTGTCAAAGAGTATCAGAAATTGGTGGAAAACGGAAAAGCGGATCCTTATGTTTATAAGCAATTAGCAGATGCCAATTACAATATGTTTAGTACTGCAGAAGCGGTTAAATGGTATGCTAAAGCTACCGAAACACAGCAGGATGCAGAAACATACTACCGTTATGCTCAAATGTTGAAAGCGGAAGGAAGATACGAAGATGCTAATAAACAAATGAGGAAATTTGCTACTGCCGCTCCAAATGATCTAAGAGCAAAAGAATTTAATGAAAATCCAAATTACATTCCAAGATTATTGGATAAAGCGAAATTGTATGATGTTAAATCTTCTGATATAAGCAGCGACAAATCAGATTTTGGCGCCGTATTGTATGACAACAGTCTGTATTTTGCCAGTGCTAGGAATGGCGCTCGTAAGGAATATGGTTGGACAGGCGAACCATTTTTGGACATTTATAAAGCAGATTATAACGCTGATGGCACCATTACCAATGCTTCTACTGTGACCGAATTAAATTCGAAATGGCACGATGGCCCAATAACTATAAGTGCCGATGGTAAAACGGCTTATTTTGCTAGTGAAAGCTACAAAGAGCACGAGTCTACACCAAAAGATAAAAAGGCAAATGCTAAATTTAGCCAAGTGTACCTTTTCAGTGTGTCCAGAAACGGAGACTCATGGGGAAGTATGTCTTCGTTGCCGTTTAATGACGAAAAGTTCTCCAACAGTAATCCAAGTTTGAGTAGAGATGGTAAAACCTTATATTTCTCTTCCAACAGACCTGGAACTCTGGGTACTGGAACTACCGACATCTGGAAAGTGGCAGTTAATGCTGACGGAACTTACGGCGAACCTCAAAACTTAGGCACCAAAGTGAATACCGAAGGAAATGAAAGTTTCCCTTTCATCGCTGATGACAATAATACCTTATTTTTTGCTTCGGCCGGAAAACAAGGCCTTGGTGGATTCGATGTTTATAAAGTTGATTTGTCAAATGGTTCGGAGGCTATTAACTTAGCTAAACCGTTAAACAGCGAAAAGGATGATTTTGGCTTTACATTTAATGAAAGTAAAAAAATTGGTTTCTTATCAACCAACAGAGGCGGAAACGATGATATCTATATTGTTAATCCAATCTGTGCTGTTGACGTATTGGTTGTTGTTACTGATGCAAAAACAGGCGCTATTTTAGCCAACGCAAGTGTTTCTATACTTGATGACAAGAAAAATGTTATCGCTACTGAAATGTCAAATGCTAAAGGTGAAGTAAGCTACAGAGTGGAATGCGACAGAGCTTATGTAATTCAGGCTTCTAAAGATGGTTATGAAGGAAATACTTTTGCTGTAGTTAAAAGTAAAGGACCAACTGCCAAAGTGGATGCGCCATTACAACCAATAGATGTTATTGTAACGCCAACGGCAATCGTATTGAACCCAATTTACTTTGACTTTGACAAAAGCAACATTACACAAGAAGCTGCTTTTGAGTTAGACAAATTGGTTCAGGTAATGAAAAACAATGCTGATATGGTTATCCTGGCAAAATCACATACCGATAGAAGAGGAAGCGATAATTACAATATGTCTTTATCTGACAGAAGAGCAAAATCAACTGTTCAATATGTAATTTCAAAAGGTATTGATGCCAGCAGAATTACCGGAAAAGGAATGGGAGAATCAGAGCTAAAAGTAGATTGTGGAAACGCTTGTACCGAAGACCAACACGCACTTAATCGTCGTTCAGAGTTCTTGATTGTGAAGTAATTTAACAACAAGTTATTGTTGATATAAAAAAACCGGGCTATTCGCCCGGTTTTTTTATATCGTGAGGTTTTATCGGCTATTGGAGCTAAACAGCTTTTAAAACGTTTTATATGCGCTTTTACATTAGTTATGAGATTGGTAAAAGACTTGTATATTCGCATGGTCGACAAAATGAAATAATGATGAAAAAAATAGTTTTAATCTTGTGTTTAACATCCGTGCTGTATTCTTGCGCTTTTAATTTGGAACAAGACGGTTTTAACTTTGATAATTTTAAGGAAACTCCTCTTTGGGAACTGGCTAAAGCTGTCAGATCTGATGATGCAAGTGAAATAAAACGGATTTTGAAAAACAACAAATTGGAAATAGATTTAAAGGAACCTAAATACTACCAAACATTGCTGGAATTGGCGATTCAAAATCATAAAAGAAATGCCTTTTTAGAGCTTTTGAAATCAGGCGCAAGTCCAAACGAGTTATTAGGTAATCCGCAAGACGCAACTCCTTTTATCGATGCTATTTGGGATGTCGAGAACTGTGATTTATTTTATGTCGAAAATATGCTTATGCATGGAGCTAATCCAAATCTTGAGATAAAAAATCCTAAACCGGGATATTATTTTCAAAATAGATTTCCTTTATTAGTAGCAATAGGAATTAATGATGGCAACGGTAACGATTGTTTACCCTTAATACGGTTATTAGTTGATAACGGAGCTAACATTAACTACTGCTACAAACAATCCTTTTCAGATATATGTGAGGGAGTGATTACAGAATCTCTTAGGTCAAGTAGTATGGAAACTTTAAAGTATTTCGTTGTCGAGAAAAAGATAGCCATTCCAGACACGGTAATCATATACGGGGAAATAAATAAGTCAACTCAACAAGCCTATGAATTGAAAGAGGCTTTAAATTCAAAAGATTATAAGTATGAAGATTTTGAGGATGAGCTTGGCAAACACGACCGATCACAACTAAGAAAGACAAGAGATGAAATTTTAGAATATTTGAATAAGATTAAAAAACAATAGCCCAAAATTGACTTCTTTAAAACTCATCTCTGCTTCTGTAATAAAAAAGAGTCCCGAAAATTCGGGACTCTTTTTTTAACTAAAACTGCTTTAAAAACTTAGTTTATAACAATGTCATCTATTTGAACAGTCGTTGTTATCGTTTCTGTTCCGGTATATTCGAACACAAAATACCCATTACCAGTCAAAGATGCAGGGATGTTATATGTTCCAGGCGAACTGAAATTATTTTCTGAAGAGCCAACTGCAGGATAAGTAATGTTAAAACTCGATGTAATATCTACCAAATTACTCATGTTAACAGGCGAACCCAACGTATAATTAGCGGCCGTCACATAGTAAACCTTTAGCGAGATACCACCTGAATAAAATCTAATTTCTTTTTTAAATGTAAATGTATTTGCAGCCGTAAAATCAACTGGCACTAGAAACAATGTCTTTGCAGGAACTCCAGGATTACCTGAACCATTAAAAGAGCTCATCTCAATGTATTTGTTTCCACTGAAAGTTTTTAACTGCCATAATCTACTACCAACCACAGGGTCATTGATATATTTAGGGAAGTTTGACTGATTTGTTGTTGTGTATGATGTAAATGGCTCATTCAATGTTCCTGCAAAAACCATTGCACTTCCTCCAACAGCTGGAGTAGAGTCGAAACGAGGTTGATCTAATTTGATATCGCTCTCATATCTAACAATGAATTGAAAATCACTTTGATATTTTGTCAATACACCTCTAATTGTACCACTTCCTGTTGGAACCATTTTACCCGTGAATGGAGCAAAACTACTGAAACGGATAATTCGCTCAGAGCCGCCAGTCGATGATGCCAACATATGGTTTGTAGCACCTCCGCCCGAATCAACATCATAATATGTCCTGCCAATTGAACTATCTGCAAACTCAACAACGGCTAAATCAATCAATGTATTCTGAACATTGTCAGTATAAGCCTGAGCTAAAGTCATTGTTCTTACCATTTCACTTTCAGGAACAACGGTTGCTGAAGGAAATAAATGGTTTTTCCAGTCAAATTCAGAAATCCTTCCGACAGTTCCTTCAAATAATGCACCTATCTGCAAAGAACCATAAACAATTCCGGTATATAATCCTTGGAGCTTGATATAAACTTTTCTTCCAGGTGTAAATCCTTTTCCGAATAATGTTGTTGCATTAATAGGTACGCTGAACCCAATTGGGTCCGATCCGTCTGTTGGAATGGTTTGGAACGAAATAGATTTATAGAATGTTCCCTGTGCGTCGCTAGAAGTCACATACGCTTCGATGACATCATCCGCCGTATACAATACCGGTGGGGTTAACGAAGGTGGCGTATCATCAACGAAAGGCGCCGCCGCTTTTACTGCCGCTACTGTTGTAGTCGGAGTTAATTCATAGGTCGTTAATGTATCACCCGGATTAATATAGTGATCATCAGAGGCACAACCGGAAAAAAATCCAATGGTCAATGCCAATAGTAAACCTGATTTTAAAAATATGTTTTTCATAATAATATTAATTGTTATAAATTCTAATGTTGTCAATCTGATACCCTCCGTCTAAGGCCGTATTAGTTCCCGAGCCTCTTACTTTAAATGCAATGTTGATGCTTCCTGTATAACTTGATAAGTCAATTACACCCGATTTTAAAAACAGGAAATATTCAGAGCTGGTTGATGGCAGCGTCGCTCCCATAATCGGTTGCCAATTTGCCGTGGTTAAATTAGTACCATCATAATCAGTGGCGATTAAAACTTCCAATGAATTAGCTGCATTGCTTACATAACTCTGTGAAGCAAGAAATTCTAACTTTTCACCTTCCTGAGCATCCATATTGATTTTTGGAGAAATCAACCAGCCAACATTTGTCAATTCCCCTGATTGATAAGATGTGAATTCAGCATAAGCATTACCGCTGTATACCTGCGACTTCCATTTGGCAGTTCCAACTTCAGCAATATTTTCCCAACCTGGTGTAACCAAAGTGATATCGTCTATGGCTCCAACCGAAAAATCTTCCATAAAAATCATCGGTCTTAAATAAGGTGTTTTAATATCATCTTCCGGAGAGCATCCAGATAATGACAAAATTGCGATCAATCCTAAGATTGATAAGATTTTATTTTTTTTCATAGCTGTAATATTAAAAATTAACATAAAGATTCACGAAATAGGTTCTACCATACCCATAGAAATATTTAGGGGCAAAAGCTGGGGTTCCACTGGAAACGTCCTGATTTACTTCTCTAAAGTTAGCATTTCTTGTTTGTTCGAAACCACCTGTTTTATAATCAACATCGAAAACATTATTGATAGTAGCGAATAACCCAAAGGTAGTGTTTTTTACTTTCCAAGACTTTCCGCCAGACAAATTAACCAAGTAGAAATCGTCAAACTTTTCCTGTTTCAGCAATTGCTCAGCTCTTTCTGTAGTTGCTTCCGGGAATGGAAAACCGTCTGGATCAAGTGGGTTTTGGAAGAAATTATCGGTTCTCAATAAGGAAGAAATATCCAGATAGTTATCTGCAATATAATTCGCATTAGCTCCAATCCACCAGAATTTTGGATCTCTATATTCGATTCCAAATGAGGCTGCTGTTTGTGGTCCCCCCGCAAGTCTGTAACCTTTCAAATAAGCCGTTCCAAAATCGGTAATTGGGTTTGTATTTGTTTCAGATGCTAAATCATCATTATTCAACGAAACATTCGGATTGTTTTTATAGGTGTATTCTCCATAATTTCCTGAAAGTGTCAATTTAATAGTAGACGTAACCTGGTATTCCATACCTAATTCCAAACCAATATTTTGCTTTTCGATACCTCTAACTGTTTCTGCTACGAAAGCATCTCCGCCATCTCCATCATTATCTTCAAAAATTCCCTCTCCGAAATAGAACGAAGTTTCAGTTGCATTTTTGATATTTGAATAAAAAGCTGTAAGCCTGGATTTGAACTTTGGTGCTTTGATTATATAACTTACATCACCACTTGTAATGTTTTCTGATTTAATATCGGTAACTACGTTATCATTGATACGTGCATTAGGGAAAAGGTTTCTTAACGTAGGCGCTTTTGTCATATAAGCCGCATTCAACGCTAAGAATTGCTTTCCTGTAACCTTATAAGTTAAACCACCCTTAAAACCAAAGTTTTCGAAGATATATTTTGCGCTTTTTCCGAATGAATTTGTTGAATATAAACCATTTTTGTACAATCCTTCTCTCTGGTATTCTGTTCTTGTAAAAGATTCAGCCAAATAGAAATCAACCTTTTTGTAAGTAAATTTAAATTGTGTAAAAGCATCAAACGTATTCGCCAATAAATTATAGTTGTAAGAGAATTTGCTATCACCAGCACGAACCTGCAATTGCGTGATTACTCTTTGTGGATTATTCAAATCTGCTTCAGCCTGATCTCCAGCCTGGAAATTATCAACGTCTCTGAAGTATTCACCTCCAAGTAAATCCAAAATACTCGCGAAGTTGTGTGACTTTAATTTTCTGAATGTCGCACCTGCATTCATGTTAATATTGTCTGCCAATTGTGAGTTCAAAACAGAATTTGCTGTCCACACCTTATCATCGGTCCTATCCTCATATAACATATAAGCGGCACTAAGTCCTGCTGTGTTATTAGCTCTGTTGGCTTCATACAACGCGTCCCAGTTAATTTGCCTGTTCGCCAGGAAATTAGATCTTGCATTATCACCGGCTAAAACGTTTGCCGGATCATCTCCTAAGAAATTGGTGTAATCTGTTTGGTCGTATGCCGAAGTATAAAAACTCGGTAAATTCCTGTAGTACGTTGGGTCCGGATTATCAGCACCATTGTAGTCTAAACGGCTGTTTCCGATTTTACCAAACTGATGGGTAACACTGGTTGTAATATTAGTTTTATCAGTAACTTTCCAGTAGTGGGTTAACATAAGGATTGGCTCATTAACGTCTTTATCTCTTGAATTACGTTTTTTACCATCCTGCCAACCCCAATAGGAGTTATATAATTCTCCACCCAAATTTCTTACTTCATCTGTATTTGGTGAACTTTTACCACGGCTGTTTTCTGAATAGATAGATGTAAAGCCTAATGAATGATGTCTGTTGAATTTCTTTTCAACACTTGCAAATAACGCTTTTGCATCATAATCAGTTCCTTCATAAAATCCTTCTTTTGCCCAACGGCCTGAAGCTGAAACTACAAATGCCCAACCATTTGTATTCATGCCTGAAGCATGGGTTGCCATTGTTCTCCAGCTATAGTTTGTATTTGTTCCTGAAAATGAAAGTCTTGAGCCTTTTCTATATATTGAGGCTCTGGTATTGATTTCCTGTGTTCCAAGAATTCCCCCAAAAGCATAATCTGACGGTGCTAATCCGTTAGTGAATTCCTGATTTCTTGTAGCATCATTCAATCCACCCCAGTTTGACCATTGTGGTCTTCCGTCATAAATTTTATTCATTACTACACCATTAATCATGGTTGTTCCATACTCATTGTCAAGGCCTCTTATCCTAAAACGAGCTTGCCCCCAATTAAAAGCTGCAGCTTGTTGGAAAACATCTCTTGAAGCCTGCAATAATCCTGCAGTGCTTTCAGAACCACTATTATCATCACCCAAATCATTTTCGGTAATGGTAATCAAACTTAACTGTTGCTCAGAAGTTATGTCTTCTTCAAGGACAATAACTCCCAAATCTAAACTTTTGCCCTGTTCAACATCAACTGTTATTAATTGATCTTTGAACCCTGCACTTTTAATTTGAATTAATTGGCTTCCTTTTGGAGCATCTTTAAAGGTAAATACACCCATTCCATCTGTAAGAGCAGTTAAACTGGTGTTTTGCATAGATGCAACAACATTTTGTAATGGTTTTTGAGTTTTAGAATCTACAACTTTTCCGGTTACCGCGGTTGTAGTTTGTGCAAAACTAAAAAGCACTTGCATTACGAATAATGTACTAATAACAAGTTTTTTCATAAATAAGATTAAATTAATTTTTCCTTAAGTTAAGCCCCGTTGGAAACTTAACAGCCGACAAATGTACATCTTTTAATAATATATACTACTTTTGGCTCGAAGTTTGTAAAAAACTTGACATTAAATTAATATGTAAATTATGAGAATTAGAAAATTAATAGCTGTTTTCTTTGTTTTATTCGCAGTTTCGGTAACAAATGCACAGGCAAAAAAGTATATGGTGCATACTGTTGCGTTCTATAATTTTGAAAATCTGTTTGATACCATTAACGAAGCAAATAATGATGAAGAGTGGCTTCCTAATGGTGCGCAAAACTGGACATCCGAAAAATACAAACAAAAATTACACAATTTAGCAAGGGTTTTGTCTGAAATTGGAACAACCGATAATCCAAGTAACTCGCCAACATTTATCGGTGGTGTCGAAATTGAAAATCGACTAGTGTTGGAAGATTTGGTAAAGGAACCAGCACTTCTTAAAAGTGATTACGGAATTGTTCATTTTGATTCTCCGGATAAAAGAGGGATTGATGTTGCTTTGTTATATCAGAAGAAACATTTCAGGCCTACAAGTTTCAAGAATATTCCGTTATTGATTTATAAAAATCAATTAAACAATAATGTAAAAGAGAAAAATACAACAGATGATGCTTCTGATGACAAATCAGAAATCGACAAAAATTTAGACCGTGTTTATACCAGAGACGTTTTATTGGTTACCGGTTTTCTTGATGGTGAAGAAATTAATGTAATGGTAAATCACTGGCCATCACGTTCCGGTGGTGAGAAAAAAAGTTCCCCTTTCCGGGAAGCCGCCGGAAGATTAAACCGAAAAATAATGGATTCTATCTACAAAATCAACCCAAATGCGAAAATCATCAATATGGGTGACCTTAACGACGGAACGTATAATAAAAGTGTAAAAGAAGGTATTGGGGCAAAACGCAAAAAAGAAGAAGTGAAACAATTTGGTATTTATAATCCTTTTGAGGAAATGTTCTATAAAGGAAATGCAACATTATTCTATCGTGATGCCGGTGATATTTTTGACCAAATTATGGTTTCTGAATCATTAATCCAAAAAGATATGTCTTCATACCGTTATTGGAAAGCCGGAATTTACAACAAGCCCTATATGATTACAACTGTGGGCCAATATAAGGGCTACCCGCTCCGACATGGAATGAATGAGATAGGTTTCAGCGACCACTTTCCCGTCTATATTTACTTGATTAAGGAAGTAAAATAATATTTTAAAGTCCCGATGATATCGGGACTTTTTTATTTCGTAATTTCGTTAAAACAATTTTCTCATGGCAATATCAAAACCATTCAACCTCAACAAATGGCTTGACGAAAACCGTCATCTGCTAAAACCGCCCGTTGGCAACAAAAATATTTATGTTGATTCCGAAGATTATATAGTAATGGTTGTTGCTGGTCCAAATGCCCGGAAAGACTATCACTACAACGAAACCGAAGAATTGTTCTATCAGCTTGAAGGTGAAATTACTGTTTATGTTCAGGACGAAGGCATAAAGAAAGCCGTGAAACTATCAGCCGGAGATATGTATCTGCATCCGGCAAAAACGCCACATTCTCCTAACAGAAGTGAAAATTCTATTGGACTAGTAATCGAGTTAAAGCGAGCCGGCAGCAATGCAAACGATGGCTTGCTTTGGTTCTGCGATAACTGCAACCACAAACTCTACGAAGTCTATTTTCCTCTTACCGATATTGAAAAAGATTTTCTGCATCATTTCGATCATTTCTACAATTCTACAGCCCTGCGTACGTGCAAAAAATGCGGAACCGTAATGGAAGCTGATCCACGATTTACAGCGAAATAATCAGGAGCTATTTCCAGCTATCCGCTATATCTTTTTATGATTCTTAAATCATAAAAAGGATGTCACTCCTATCTGGGCTAATTATCTGAATATTCAAAATAAAGATTTACTTTTGTCAAAATTAAAATAATAATACAATGTCAACAATAACACAATCAACAATAGCCCAACAATTTGGCATGACCGAAGCGTTGGAAGCTCTTGGAGTAAAAGCTATAAACGAAGGAACTTCAACAGGAAATAATTGGTTTTCAAATGGAGAAGTTTTCGAATCCCACTCGCCGGTAGATGGACAATTAATCGGTAAAGTAAAAGCATCAACCGCTGACGATTATGAAAGAGTAATGCAATCAGCTACCGAAGCTTTCAAAACTTTCAAACTAATGCCTGCACCGCAACGTGGTGAAATCGTGCGCCAGTTTGGAGAAAAATTGCGCAAAAACAAAGAAGCTTTAGGAAAATTGGTTTCTTATGAAATGGGGAAATCACTGCAGGAAGGTTATGGCGAAGTTCAGGAAATGATTGACATCTGCGATTTTGCAGTGGGCCTTTCACGTCAATTACATGGTCTGACAATGCACTCAGAACGTCCCGGCCACAGAATGTATGAGCAATATCACCCAATGGGAATTGTCGGAATCATATCGGCATTTAACTTCCCGGTTGCCGTTTGGGCATGGAACACAGCTTTGGCTTGGATTTGTGGCGATGTGTGTGTTTGGAAACCTTCTGAAAAAACACCTTTATGCGGAATTGCATGTCAAAATATTATTGCCGAAGTATTAAGAGAAAACAATCTTCCTGAAGGAATATCCTGTTTAATAAATGGCGACTATAAAGTGGGTGAATTAATGACGCACGATAAACGAATTCCACTAGTTTCTGCTACGGGTTCAACCCGAATGGGTAAAATTGTAGCACAGGCTTGTGCGGCCCGTTTAGGAAAATCGCTATTAGAACTCGGAGGAAACAACGCCATCATTGTCACTCCTGATGCCGACATCAAAATGACCGTAATCGGAGCTGTTTTTGGAGCTGTCGGAACTGCAGGGCAACGTTGTACTTCTACACGTAGATTAATCATCCACGAAAGTATTTATGATAAGGTAAGAGATGCTATTGTCGGTGCTTACGGCCAACTTAGAATTGGAAATCCGTTAGACCAAAACAACCACGTTGGACCGCTTATAGATAAACATGCTGTTGAAATGTACAACAATGCCTTATCGAAAGTTGTTGAAGAAGGTGGAAAAATCCTTGTTGAAGGCGGCGTTTTATCTGGCGACGGGTACGAAAGTGGCTGCTATGTAAAACCTGCAATTGCCGAAGCTAACAATTCCTTTGAAATTGTTCAACACGAAACATTCGCTCCTGTTCTATATTTGTTGAAATATTCGGGCGATGTGACCAATGCGATTGAAGTTCAAAACGGTGTTGCCCAAGGTTTATCATCAGCTATCATGACTAACAATCTTCGTGAGGCGGAAGCATTTTTATCGGTAGCAGGCTCAGATTGTGGAATTGCCAATGTAAATATTGGAACATCCGGAGCTGAAATTGGTGGTGCTTTTGGTGGTGAAAAAGAAACGGGTGGCGGCCGCGAATCAGGTTCCGATGCCTGGAAAGTATATATGAGAAGACAAACCAACACAATCAACTACACGACGAGTTTGCCATTGGCACAGGGAATTAAATTTGATTTGTAATCTTCAACAGAAAAGAAGAAAGATAAAAAAAGCGTCCTAAATTGGACGCTTTTTTGTTTATAGGAAAATCTAATTATTTTGTCTTCTTGAC
>JAZKCP010000022.1:32356-90385 GCA_040388035.1 Bacteroidota bacterium
ACATATTGCGTCAAAATGACAATATGTTGTCCTTCAACTCTACCTTCAATTTGCTCTACATTGTCCCAAACCAATTTGATGTTGTGAACAGCCGCGCCTCTTTTTGCAGTAAAGTTTGCGCCTTTCACATCCAAATCCTTAATCAAAACAACAGAATCGCCATCTTTAAGGATGTTTCCATTTCCGTCTTTGTGCACAATTTTATCATCCTCATCTTCTCCTTCACCTGTTGCGCCTGCCCAAATCAACGTTTCTTCATCAAGATACATCATGTCCAGCAAATCTTGTGGCCAGCCTTCACCACGCAATCTATTCAACATTCGCCAGGCAACAACCTGAACAGGTTTATTTTCATTCCACATGCTATCGCTAAGGCATCTCCAATGGTTTGGATCGGTTGGTGTGGTATTTTCTATTTGGTTTTTGCAGATGGAACAAACCAAGACAGAATTGTCAAGTGATATGGATTCTTCTTTTGTTAAATGGATTCTCAAATCTTCATCTGAACCACACAATTCACATTTTGAACCGCTTCTTTCGTTTAATTTTTGGTCGATTACGCTCATCTCTATAAATTAAAGGATGCGCCGATCTGAAAAACAAATTGATTATTATATTCTTCAAATCCTTCCACATTTGAATCGTATTTTGCTAACGGAATTCCAGCTTCAGTATACATTCCGAAACCTTCTGTAAAGAAATATCTAAAGCCTAAATGCGCTCCAAAGTTTCTGGTTCCCAAATTCAATCCCGGATAAATATCCATTTTTTTATCCAATTTGAAAACGTTCCCTAAATTGGCGTTGAAACGAATTTTTGCATCAGCCCGGTCTTCAAACTCAGGTTTAATACCTGCGACTTCGGTAACCGACAGTAAATAGGAAGCGACAAATCCGTAGGACATGTTTTCTCCCAAACCGAAATCTGCTCCAACGTTAATTCCCGTTCCATGATCCTGAACGTTTAATCCAACTTGTGCTTTTATATCACCTTTCCCTTTGTATGCTTGTGCATTTACCATACTTGCTGTGAAAATCGCAGCTACTATAATCAGTTTTTTCATTGTTTTAATTTTTTTACAAAAATAGTTAAATTAATTTCTTCCTTTTTCATTAATATATAAATCATTTAATGGTTCGCTCTGCCAGAATTCTTTGGTGGCAACGTCCATAATAGTCAATCTACCCAAAAAGGCCGCGCCGGTATCAATATTCCACACACATGCCTTTTGGACCGGAACGGTTTCATTTATCCTGGTTACCGGTGTGTGACCAATGTAGATTTCATCGTATAACGTTAGTCGTTTTGGATAATGAAGACTGTATTTCGGAATGCTTTCATCCAATGACAAAGCGGTTTCCCAAAGCGATCTGTCCCAGTAGAACATTTTTGGAAAATACTCGTATTCAACGCCATTCATATTGGTAAAACCAGCATGGATGAATAATCGGTTTTTTTCATCCAGATAATAATCCTTCAGCTGCCTGAGAAATTCCATATGGTTTTGCCTTTTGTCGCTTGAAACGCTGGCATAAGCCAAAACCGTGGCTTCTCCGCCGTGTTTGAACCACATTCCTTCATCAATATTCTCATTATCATTCAGCAGCCAATCCAGCAATAATTCATCATGATTGCCTCGAAGGAAAATACAATTATTTGTTTTCCTTAATTCAATTAAAAAATCTAGAACCTGAGGCGATTGACTCCAGCCATCAACATAATCACCAAGAAAAATCAAGGTGTCATCCTTTGTGACCTTTGCTCTGTCAAAAACCTGGAACAGGGCTTTTAATCCTCCGTGTATATCTCCAATTACTAACTTTCTATGCATTATTCTTATCGTATTTCATTTTTCTTAATATTCGCATAGCCTCTTTAAAACTTAGATACAGTGTTGGGCTTTTTTGCGCTTTTAGAAAAGGTTTGACATCAATCAGCTTTTGCTTCGCGTCATCAAAACCGTTTAGGTAACAAATCATCAACGTCGAAGGTAAATTTTCCAAATCTTTTTCTTCACGTTCGCTCAGCGGCAATTCTTTTTCCAGTTTATTAGCTAATGCAATAGTAGCGTTATAAATGTGATGCAGCATTTTTTTGTTATAAGCTGGTGGCTCAAAAAGTAACTTGGTTTCCATTTTATAATAGCCATTATCAAAAAAATGGATGGTTAACTGCTCCAACGGATAATAACTCGTTTTGTCGTTTAGTCCAAGCTGCACATGTTCAATAATGGTAAAACTTTGCTCATCATAACTAATCGAAACCACATCAAGCGCAGAATAGAATAGTTTCACTTGCTCGTTGATTAATTCAATATCAACTCTGGAAAGATATACTGTATCCCTAACCTTTTTTGGATTTCCGGCCCAGCAAATCACAAACAATTCCTTGAAAACCTTATAACGTGAAATCATCTCGCCGTGACGCTCAATCATAAAATTCATTACGCCATCCAATGTATACGCTATACTGTTTCTTGAATTGTTTTCAATACTGATAACGGTTTCAATATTCAGTTTTGAATACGGAATCTTTTCTTCAGTTGGCATCGTGTTGCTTCCGACTCTGACGAAAACAGCATTGGCTAAAATGGTATGAATATTTTTTTTGAAAAAAGATGTTTTATGTTTTGGTTTAATGGTTACCAAACCCACAACCTTGTCTTTTGGCAAATTTGGAAACGGTACATTTTCATATTGGATTTTTGGTGGGTTTTCCAAATAGGCATTCACCAAATTCTGTATCCTACTGTCATCAAAAAAGTCATCGCCAAGGATTTCATTGTCCTGATCTTCAACGCCAACAACGATATAGGAATTATTCGAGGGATTCGAATTTGACAAGGCGCAGATGTGTTTTAAAAACTTCGCTTTTCCTTCTTTGGTATGCAAATTTAACTGGCGTTTTTTATCATAAAAACTGCACTCATCATTGTGAGCGAGTAGGTTTTTGATAAGAAGGCGCTTGTTTATCATAACTATTTACGATTTACGAGGTACAATATACGATTTGTTTAATTCGTAAATCGTATATCGAATATCGTAAATTTAAGGAACTTTATTCCCCATGCTTTCTGTCCAAATGGCGAACCAATCCAGCTGGTCTAATTCCATTTCAACTGCTTTCATTAAGGCTTGGATCCGAGCAATGTTTACCGTACCGGCAACCGGAATTACATTAGCAGGATGCTTTAAAACCCAGGCTAACAAAATAGTGTCTGAACCCAAATGATACTTATCAACCAATTGAGCCAATAGTTTTTTCAGCCTTCTCGTCTGTTCAATATCTTCCCTGAAAACCGTTCCGAGCGGATTCCATGACATCGGACGAATGTTGTGCAGCTGCATATAATCAAAAGTTCCATCCAGCATTGCCTGATGATGCGTTGCTGAAAATTGTATCTGGTTGTAATTGATTTCTGTTTTTTGACGCAATAATTCTGTTTGGGAAACTGTAAAATTAGAAACACCAAAATCAAGAATTTTGCCTTCTTTTTTTAATTTGGCAACTGCTTCCGCAATTTCATCGGCAATCATCAACGGACTTGGACGATGCAGCAACAAAACATCTAAATAATCGGTTTGCAGATTTTTTAAGGAGTTTTCCACCGACCAAATGATATAATCTTTGGAATAATCATAATGTTTAATAGTATTGTTTCTGCCATTTACATGCTGAATACCACATTTAGAAATGAACTGGATTTTATTCCTGTCTATTTTGCTTTGGCCAAAAGCTTTACCAAAATCGGCTTCAGTTGTATAATTTCCATAAATATCGGCATGGTCAAAACTTGTGATTTGATTTTCGACACAAATATGCATCAAATGTTCCATTTCCGAAGTCGACAGTTTTTTATCCCAAACTCCCCAATTCATAGTTCCGGCAACAATGGGTGAAAGTTTTGTTTTCATTTTTGATAAGGTTAGTGTTGATAAGTCTATTTTTGGATTTCGAAAATTTTACTATTTTGCCACCGGAATTTTCCGAAAACGGATTCGGTCTTAAAATTATAAAAAGAAAATCATAAATCATCCTTAAAATCGGGATGTTTTGTAAAGTTTTAACGCATTATTAACATCTGGCAAGGGATTAAATTTTCACTTTTGAAATGTTAAATTATAACCGTCACACATTAGAATAAATAGAGTAACTATGGAAGAAAATGGTACTGCTTTAGACATTAGAGCGATTAATGAAAAAATTGAAAAAGAAAGTGCTTTTATCGACTTGCTGACTATGGAAATGAACAAAGTCATCATTGGTCAGAAGCATATGGTGGAACGATTGTTAATTGGACTTTTAGGTCAGGGCCATATTCTATTGGAAGGTGTTCCGGGTTTGGCAAAAACCCTAGCCATAAACACTTTGTCACAAGCAGTCCACGGAAGCTTTAGCCGTATTCAGTTTACACCCGATTTATTGCCTGCCGATGTTGTTGGTACGATGATTTACAATATTAAAGCCAACGAATTTTCAATAAAAAAAGGACCGATTTTTGCCAACTTCGTCCTTGCCGATGAGATTAACCGTGCGCCTGCAAAAGTGCAGTCTGCCTTGCTTGAAGCGATGCAGGAAAAACAAGTTACCATTGGTGACACTACTTTCAAATTAGACAAACCGTTTTTGGTTTTGGCAACCCAAAATCCAATTGAACAGGAAGGAACTTATTCCTTACCGGAAGCACAGGTTGACCGTTTTATGCTAAAAACCGTTATCGATTATCCAAAAATGGATGAAGAACGATTGGTTATCCGCCAGAATTTAAAAGGCGACTATGAGAAAGTAAATGCTGTTGTTACTACGAAACAGATTTTAAAAGCTCAGGAAGCCGTTCGTGAAGTGTATATGGATGAAAAAATTGAAAAATATATTTTAGATATCATTTTTGCTACGCGTAATCCTGAAAAATACAAACTCGAAAGCTTAAAACCGCTTATCAGTTTTGGAGCTTCTCCTCGTGGAAGTATCAATTTGGCTACTGCTGCTAAATGTTACGCTTTCATCAAACGCCGTGGTTACGTAATTCCGGAAGACGTTCGTGCTGTAGTTCACGATGTATTGCGTCACAGAATTGGCGTTACCTACGAAGCGGAAGCAGAAAACATCACTTCTGTTGACATCATCAACAAAATCGTAAACGAAATAGAAGTTCCTTAGTAGAAACTCAAAACTGTTTGCGAAATGGAAACGAAAGACTTACTCAAAAAAGTTCGTAAAATTGAAATCAAAACCCGAAGACTGAGTGATCATATCTTCTCGGGCAAATACCACACGTCGTTTAAAGGCCGTGGTATGACGTTTTCGGAAGTGCGTCAATATCAATACGGCGATGATATCCGTGCTATCGATTGGAACGTGACAGCACGCTACAACGAACCTTATGTAAAAGTTTTTGAGGAAGAACGCGAATTAACCATGATGTTGATGGTGGATATTTCAGGTTCGGAAAGTTTTGGAACCAAAAACCAACTCAAGAGTGAAATCGTTACTGAGATTGCCGCGACCATGGCTTTTTCAGCAACACAGAATAACGATAAAATCGGCCTGATTTTATTTACTGATCAAATCGAATTGTACATTCCGCCAAAAAAAGGAAAATCACATGTATTGCGAATCATTCGCGAACTCATAGAGTTTCAGCCAAAAAGCAAAAAAACCGATTTGTCCCAGGCTTTGAAATTTTTATCCGGTACACAGAAAAAGAAAGCAATTGTATTCGTTATTTCTGACTTTATGGTGGAAGAAGATTACGAGAAAACCTTGAAAATTGCCGGAAAAAAACACGACATTACAGGTGTTCGCGTATATGACATCCGCGAAAGCAGCATGCCAAATATCGGAATGATTGAAATGGAAGATGCCGAAACCGGAGAAATTTTGGTAGTCAATACAGGTTCGAAAAAAGCAAGGGTAAGTTATGAAAAACAATATCACGACAAGGTTAATTACTTCAAGGATATCTTTTCAAAATGCGGTTCAGGAACTGTTAATACGCGTGTCGACGAAAGTTATGTGACAAAATTATTGGGTTATTTTAAATCCAGATAAGACAAATGAAATTCAGACTATATATACTATTCTTTCTGTTATCCACTACGCTTTTTGCCCAAAAAGTGACGACTTCCGTAAATGTTACCAAAAACAAAATCGGAGCCGAATTCAAGCTTACGCTGAAAACAGACGTTGACACTCTATCAAAAGTAAAATTTCCGGAAGCCAAAAGTTTTGGTGCATTGGAAGTCATTCAATCGTATAAAATTGACACGGTTAAAAATGGAGCGCGATATGAATTAATAAAAAAATATGGCCTGACACAGTTTGACAGTGGACGCTATCTTATTCCAAGAATTCCTGTCATCATAAACGGAAAATCTGTTTTTTCAGACAGCATCAAAGTGGAAGTTAACAATGTAAAGGTCGATACGCTAAAGCAAAAGATGTACGACATCAAAGATATTGCCCAGGTCGAAAGTCCGTTAGGAACGTGGTGGATTTATCTTTTGGTCTTTTTAGCGATTGGAGTAGCCGGTTATTTCATTTATCAATACATCAAGAAAAGACAAAATCAGCCAAAAGAGGAAGTCGTTGTTTTCAAATCGCCGATTGAAAAAGCAACAACCTTATTACAGCAATTGGAAACCAAAGAACTTTGGCAAAAAGGTGAAATCAAACATTATTATTCAGAGCTGACCGATATTGCCCGTAATTATATTGAAGAAGAAATCCATATTCCGGCAATGGAAAGCACAACTTCTGAACTTATAGAAGGATTGCGGAAGGCGGCCAAACAAAAGAAATTAAAGCTATCAAACGAAACAGTAGAAAATCTGGAAAAGGTCTTAATGCAGGCCGATTTGGTAAAGTTTGCCAAAGTTAAACCACTTGATTATGAAATTGAAGAAGATAAAAAACGTATTTCAAGCTCTATTGTAATTATCCACAAATCGATTCCGGAAGTTGTAGAGGATAATGATGAACTGGCATTATGGAACGAACAGCAAAAAGAACTGGCACGTTTGCAAAAACTAAAAAAACAAAAGCGCGTTCGCATTGTTACCACAATTGGAATTGTTTTGGGAATGCTATTGCTTTTTGTTTTGGGTGTGGCTTATTTCAAAGGAACGGAATACTTAAAAGACAATATTTTTGGCCATCCAACAAAAGATTTAGTCGAAGGCCAATGGGTTTATAGCGAATACGGAAATCCTGGCGTAAAGGTGGAAACCCCAAAAGTATTAAAGCGAATTGATGCCGAAAAAATGCTTCCTAAAGATGCGGCGGCGCTTATCAAAGAAATGCAGACATTTGGTTACGGAAGCGTAATGGAAGATTTTTATATTACCGTTTCGACAGTAACCTACAAACAGGAAACACAAATAGATTTAGATAAAACTGCTGAAGGTTATCTTAAAATTATGGAAGCGCAAGGCGCCCAAAATATCATAGTGAAGACGGAAGATTTCGATACGCAAAAAGGAATTTCAGGCAAGAAAGCCTATGGAACAATGACGGTTTTAAACAAAATAAAAGGCAAATCAACGAAGATGTATTATGAATTACTGCTTTTCAGCCAGGAAGGCGGATTGCAGACGATTTTAGTAATGCATCGTGAAGAAGATAAATACGGACAACAGATTGCAGAAAGAATGTTGAACTCGGTCGAATTACAAACAGCGCAATGATGAAAGACGTGACTTTTTTAAATCCTGAGTTTTTCTGGTTGTTTTTATTACTTCCGGCAGCTGTTTTGTGGCAAATCTGGAAAAGAAAACAACAATCGCCGACACTGAAAATTAGTTCCGTTAAGGGTTTCAAAGCACAAAAATCTTTGCTTGCCAAGCTAAAACCATTTCTATTTGTATTGCGATTGTTGGCTTTGAGTTCGTTAATTATCGCCATGGCAAGACCGAGAAAAGTAGACATCAGCAGCCAAACCAAGTCGACTAAAGGTGTCGATATTGTAATGGCAATCGACGTTTCGGGAAGTATGTTAGCCAAAGATTTAAAGCCAAATCGAATGGAGGCTTTGAAAAAGGTAGCCGAAAATTTTGTGGAAGGAAGACCAAATGACAGAATCGGAATTGTTGTTTATGCTTCGGAAGCGTATACAAAAACACCAGTTACGAGCGACAAAGCAATTATTCAGCAGGCAATTCAAAGCATAAAATATGACAACGTTTTGCAGGACGGAACCGGAATAGGAATGGGATTGACGACGGCCGTGAATCGTTTGAAAGACAGCAAAGCCAAAAGCAAAGTGATTATTCTCTTGACGGATGGTGTAAACAATGCCGGATTTATTGAACCTGAAACCGCTTCTCAAATCGCAAAAGAATATGGTATCAAAGTATACACTATCGGAATTGGAACGAATGGGAATGCGATGTTTCCTTATGCTTACGCTCCAAATGGCGGCTTTTTATTCCGAATGATGCCTGTTGAAATTGATGTCAATTTATTGCAGACAATAGCCAGGAATACTGGTGGAAAATATTTCCGGGCCACTAGCAATAGTAAGTTGGAATCCATTTATAAAGAAATTAACAAACTGGAAACCACCGAAATTCAAGAGTTGAAATTTTATGATTATGATGAAAAATATCGATTATTTGTTTGGATTGCCGGTATTTTAATCCTGCTGGAATTTGGTTTGAGAAACACAATATATAGAAGTTTTATTTAAAGAATATGTACGAGTTAGAAGAAAAATGGTATTTGTACTTTTTGTTTGTCATTCCGGCAATGGTGCTGCTTTTCTTGTATATTCAATTCTGGAAAAGAAAAAAACAACGCGAGTTTGGTGATTTGGATTTGATTAAAAAGTTAAGTCCTGAAAAATCGGCTTTCAAACCTGCTTTGAAATTCGCTGTAATCTTATTGGCGCTGACTTGTTTGATAATTGGATTGGTTAACCCAAAAATCGGAACCAAACTGGAAACGGTAAAACGCGAAGGAATCGATATCATTTTTGCCATCGATGTTTCTAAAAGTATGCTGGCAGAAGATGTAGCGCCAAATCGTCTGGAAAAAAGCAAGCAATTGGTTTCACAGATTATCAATACTTTGGGCAGCGACCGCATTGGAATTATTGCCTATTCAGGAAGCGCTTTCCCGGTTCTACCAATCACTACAGATTATAGTGTCGGAAAAATGTTTTTGCAAACGATGAATCCGGGGATGATTTCGGCGCAGGGAACATCAATCGATCAGGCAATTAATCTGGCTGTGACTTATATTGATAAAAAAGATAAAACCAACAAACTTTTGATTATTATTACTGATGGCGAAGATCATTCCGATGCCACTACAGATGCGGCCGAAGAAGCTAAAAAAGTGGGTTTAAAAATAATGACTGTTGGCGTTGGAACCGAAAAAGGTGGAACCATTCCACTAAAAAGAAATGGTATTGTAGAAAGCTTTCAACGTGACCAAAATGGCGATGTAGTGGTAACCAAAAGAAATGCTGAAGTCCTGAAGGCTATTGCAAAAAGTGCCGGCGGTGGTTATGTTGACGGAAATTCGACCAAAGAGGTTTTGGATTATGTAAAACATGCATTAGACAATATTCAAAAAACCGAATTTGAAAGTACACAAATGGCCGATTTTAAATCGCAGTTTCAATGGTTTTTAGGGTTTGGTTTTTTCCTGTTGCTTTTGGATGTTTTTTTGTTGGAGAGAAGGACGAAATGGGTTAAAAAGATGAATCTATTTAATGAAAAAGAATAAATGAAAAAGTTACTTTTATATAGTTTTTTACTGCTTTCCGTTGTCATTCAGGCTCAGGAAAAAGATAAAGATTTGCCAAAAGGAAACGATTCTTTTGCCGAAAAAAAATACGATGCTGCCGAAGCGGAATACCGGATTTCAGAATCTAAAAATCCGAAAAAATCAATTGCATCATACAATTTAGGAAATGCCATTTATCGGCAAAATCAAACCACAGAAGCCAAATATCATTACGCAAAAGCATTGAAAAACGCTAAAACCAGAACCGAAAAACATCAGGCGTTTCACAATATCGGGAACACGCTAATGAAAGATAAGGATTATGGCGGCGCTGTGGAAGCCTATAAAAATGCCTTGCGTAACAATCCGGTCGATGAAGAGACTCGTTATAATTATGCTTTGGCCAAAAAGATGCTAAAAGAAAATCCACCGAAGAAAGACGATAACAAAGACAAGAAAGACAAGAATAAGGATAAAAACAAGGACAAAGACAAAGATAAAAAAGACGACAAGAAAGAAGGAAAAGATAAAGACAAGGATAAAAAAGACGGCGACAAGGATAAAGATAACAAAGATCAAAAAGACAATAAAGACCAGGATCAAGGCAAACCAAAACCTCAACCTGGCGGAATTTCAAAACAACGTCTGGAGAATTTATTGGACGCTGTAAACAATGAAGAGAAAAAAATTCAGGATAAAGTAAACAAACAAAAGGTACAAGCCAATCCGAAAAAAGCGGAAAAAGATTGGTAAAAAAATAAATTTGAAAATTATTTAATTTGAAAATTTGAAAATGAAAAGGATATTTTTAATACTGTTTTTAATCACGAATTCACTTTTTGCCCAGGTTCAGTTTGAGGCAAAAGTGAGCAAGAACTCTTTGGGATTAAACGAACGGCTTCGCGTTGATTTTACAATGAATGCCGATGGTGATAATTTTGTGCCGCCAAATTTCGAAGCATGTGGTTTTAAAGTTGTTGGCGGACCAAGCCAATCCGTAAGCCAATCTTGGGTAAACGGAAGAAGCTCGTTTAACAAATCGTACATTTTTATTTTACTGCCTACTCAAAAAGGCGCTTTGACACTCAGACAAGCCTCGATTGAAATCAATGGCCAGATTTATAAAACGTCTCCGGTAAGGATAAATGTGACCAATGCTGTTGAAATCCCAAAAGATCCAAACGAAGCGCCAGCCATTAGCGCGGATGACAATCTATATTTAGTCGCGGACATTTCAAAAACAAATCCATACCTTAATGAACCAATTACCGTTGTCTACAAATTGTATTTCAGTTATAACATCGGAATCACGAACTGGCGTGAACTCAACAAACCAAAATACAATGATTTTTGGAGCCAAAATATCGATATCAAACAATTGGTTGCGCAGGACGGAACATTCAAAGGCGAACGATTTCGCTATGTAGTATTGCGAAAAACTGTCTTGTATCCGCAAAAATCCGGAAAACTGGAAATTGAGCCACTTTCGTTGGATATCGATTGCCAGGTGCCAACAAACAGAAGAAATTTTTGGGGACAACCCTTAATGACCGAAGACAGTAAACGCGTTTCTGCCGGAAGTAAAGTCATCAACGTAAAAGCACTGCCGGAAAAAGGAAAGCCAGAAGATTTTTCGGGCGCTGTCGGCCGCATGGATTTCAAGGTAAAACCATCCAAAACCGTTTTGAAAAATGGAGAATCCTTAGATTTAGACGTAAGTGTTGTTGGAACAGGAAACCTGAAATTGTTTTCGTTGCCAAAACCCGTTCTACCTTCCGCTTTGGAGATGTACGATCCGGTACACGACGAACGCGTATCAACGCCATTAACCGGAATGACCGGGCGGATTTCGGATAAATACACGATAATTCCGCAATACAAAGGCAATTACCAAATCAAGTCGATGCGTTTTACTTATTTTGATTTGGGCTCGAACAGTTACAAAACCATCACTTCACAGCCAATAACCATCAATGTATTGGATGGTCCAAGCATCGCGAGTTCAAGTAAAACCAATCCGAATGATGTTGCCAAAACCAAATTCGAAGCTGCCAAATCGTTTGCCTACATCAAACAAAAAACAACTTTGCAACCAATGAAAAAGGATGACTTTCTTGGTTCAGGATTGTTCTATTCTTTAGTGATTTTACCGTTTTTAGCGATTCCTTTTTTGATTATCGGAAGAAGGAAAAAAGAAGCAATGGATAATGATGTCGTGGGCAATAAAATCAAAAGATCGAATGCTTTGGCTAAGAAATATTTAGGCGATGCCAAAAAGCATTTGGGCAACAAGGAACCTTTTTATATTGCGCTTGAAAAAGCGATGCACAATTTCCTGAAAGCCAAATTGCACATCGAAACTTCGGAAATGAGCAAAGACAAGATAACAGAACTCTTGCTTTCGCGCAAAGCAAATCCGGAAACGGTTTCTGAGTTTATCCAATTGACCGAAAACTGCGAATTGGCGCGTTATGCCTATTCTTCTGAATCGGCAATCCAAAACGATTATGACAAAGCCGTGGTGATTATTTCGGAACTTGAAAAGCAATTAAAATAATGATGAAGATGAAGAAGATACTGATTTTATTTTGGCTTACTTCGGCATTTGCTTTTGCAACTGATCCCTATCGGCCGTTTGAAACGGGAAATCAATATTATGCCGCTGAAAAGTATGAAATGGCAATTCAAAACTATGAGCGTATTGTAGCTGAAGGAAAGCATTCGGCAGAATTGTATTTTAATCTGGGAAATTCCTATTATAAACTTCACAAAGTAGCGCCGGCGATTTATAATTATGAAAAAGCATTATTGCTGAGCCCAAACGATACTGAGATAAAAACTAACTTAGAATTTGCCAGAAAAATGACCATTGACGACATTAAAGTCATTCCAAAAGTTGGCTTCAGCAAACTGATTCAGGATTTTACTGCGAAGTATTATTATGATACCTGGGCTTGGATTACAGTCGTTTTTGCTTTTATATTCTTGTTGTTTTTTGTGGGTTATTATTTTTCACATTCAACGATTTTGAAACGCGTTTTCTTTTTTGGAATGTTTGTCTGGCTGATTGGAATTGGATTAAGCGCCGCTTCCGGTTTTTATGAAAAAGGCCGAATGGACAACGAAAGACCGGCTATCGTTTTTGCCGAAAATGTATCCGTGAAAAGTGAACCAAAAAGTGCGGCGCCTGACGCTTTTATGCTACATGAAGGAACCAAAGTGTATATTTTGGAAAGCATAGCCAACTGGAAAAAAGTAGAACTAACCGACGAAACTACCGGTTGGATTGAAGACAGCGCGATTAAGGAAATCAAGAATTAGTGTTCAGTCTTCAGTTATTAGTGTTCAGTATCATTATCTTTGCAGACTTAATTATGATTTGAGTATTAAATTTAATATTTAAAATCTAAAATCTAAAATTTCCGTGTCAAGAGACGAACAATTAAAAAACCGCTGGAACAAAGTCGTAGAAATCCTGTCCAATCAGTTTGCTGATGGCGATATTTTGGATTTGGACGCAATTATATACTTAATCGGAGTGCAGGAATTGGGGCAATTAAAACGTGCTTTCAAAAAAGACGAGAAACTCAACCTGATGCACATTGCCATTTGCCGTGTGCTCGAACCTTATGGTTTCTATGAATTTGATTTTGTGGATAAGGACGGTTGGCCGCATTATAAAATCAAAGAGGAATTACCGCCTTTAAAAGCCGGAGAACAATCGATTTTAATGAAAGAAGCGATTGTCAATTACTTCCTTGAAAAGGAAGTAATTGAATAGTTTAAAAGGTTTATTATGGTTATGTGGTTTAATTATAAACTTATAAACCTCATAAACTTTATAAACTACAAAAAAACATTAAATTTGCACCTTTACAAAATGACCGATGATAGACAAGATTAAAGAACATATTGAAGAAGCTAAAGCATTCAACACCAAAAACAAGGAAGCTTTAGAGCATTTCCGTATCAAATATTTGGGTAGCAAAGGTTTGCTGAAAGAACTTTTTGTGGAGTTTAAAAACATCCCGAATGAACAGAAAAAAGACTTCGGGCAGGTAATCAATACGTTGAAAACCGTTGCCGAAGAAAAGGTAAAAGCCATTCAGGAAGAACTCGAAAGCAAGGAAGAAGTAAAAGGTTTCTATGGCGATTTATCACGTCCTTCAGAACCTGTTGTAATTGGTTCGCGTCATCCTATTTCATTGGTAAAAAACCAAATCATCGATATATTTTCAACCATCGGATTCAATGTTTCCGAAGGTCCGGAAATTGAAGATGACTGGCATAATTTTACAGCGTTGAATCTTCCGGAATACCATCCGGCGAGGGATATGCAGGATACCTTTTTTATCCAAACCAACCCTGATGTATTGTTGAGAACACATACTTCATCTGTTCAGGTTCGTTATATGGAAAACAACAAACCGCCAATCAGAACCATTTCTCCTGGAAGGGTTTTTAGGAATGAAGCGGTTTCTTCACGTTCGCATTGTATTTTCCACCAGGTGGAAGGTTTGTATATTGACAAAGATGTTTCGTTTGCCGATTTGAAGCAGACGCTTTTATATTTCACCAAGGAAATGTTTGGAAAAAGCAAAATTCGTTTGCGACCAAGTTATTTTCCTTTTACGGAGCCAAGTGCTGAGGTTGATATTTATTGGGGTTTAAAAACCGAAACCGATTACCGTATCACCAAAGGAACAGGTTGGTTGGAAATCATGGGCTGCGGAATGGTTGATCCAAACGTTCTAAAAAACTGTGGCATCAATCCGGACGAATACAACGGATTCGCCTTTGGAATGGGAATTGAACGTATCGCCATGTTGTTGTACCAGATTGGCGACATCAGGATGTTCTATGAAAATGACGTTCGTTTCTTAGAGCAGTTCAAGTCTAGTATATAAACCGAACCCCTAGCCCCGATTGGAACGACATCCTTTTTTAAGGATTGGCCGGAACGTAAGTGCAGGCACATCCTTAAAAAAGATATAGTGGAAAGCGGGATTAGCTCCTAAAAATTCATAATTGAAAAAAGATATTGACATACCACAAGTAGAAAATGTTTTCCTTGCTGCCGTTCAGGAATGGAGCGATGATTTTATGGAAAAGGTTTGGTATGTCTACCTGATCAACGATTCTGACTTCGATTTAGACAGCGTAATGGTCGTTTCCAAGGCTTTTGGTACTCTTGATGGCGAAATGAAAAAAACGTCGCTCCTGCGCCACGCATTTGTACAGGTTCCTGCAGTTTCCGTTGTAAAGATTGAAATGATTGAACAAAGTGTTCTGAGATTGAACAATGAGTTTATGGTAACTTATTTTATCGGAAGTGCTTTATACGATAAGAAATTTACATTCAAGGCACAATCCATTACTCCCGATTATGTGGAAGAAGTTCCGATTTTGTTTGTAGATGGCGTGATAGTGAGATAGTTACGTGTTTCGTTTTTCTTTTTTGTTTCCTCTAAAAATGGCAGACCAGCTGTTGCTTTTCGGATCTCTGCCTTTCCAAAAAAGATAGCCCATGACAAAAGTACCTACGACAACATTAAGGACAAGTCTCCAGTAAATACTTCCTTCCTGCAGTTCTTCAGCTAGTTTCTTTTCGCTCATTAACGTTGCCATTAGCGACATGAATAAACCCCAAAACAATCCAATTTTAATCTGATATTTCCATCGTTCACTCATATCAATCTAATTTTTCGGTTAATTTTTTAAACACGGCTTTGGCCTCTTTTCCTTCGTACAAAATCTGATAAACCGCATCGATAATTGGTGTTTTTGCCTTGTATTCCTGATTCAGCTTATAAGCACTTTTCACGGCATAATAACCTTCGGCAACCATTGACATTTCCATCATCGCCGATTTTACGGTATAACCTTTTCCAATCATGTTTCCGAACATTCGGTTTCGGGAAAACACTGAATAACCCGTTACAAGTAAATCGCCCAAGTAAGCAGAATCATTGATGTTTCGCTTCATTTTATGGACTTTCTTGATGAATTTTTTCATTTCACGAATGGAGTTACTCATTATCACCGATTGGAAATTGTCGCCATAACCCAAACCATGAGCGATTCCGGCAGCAATGGCATAAATGTTTTTCAGCATTGCGGCATATTCTGTCCCGATGATATCATCCGAGATTTTGGTTTTGATATAATTCCCGGCCAAAACGTCGGCAACAACTTCAGCCTTATCCGAATCGCCACAGGCAATTGTTAAATAGGAAAGACGTTCCAGGGCAACTTCTTCCGCATGGCATGGACCGGTAATCACACCAATATTTTCAAAAGGAATATCATATTTTTTATTGAAATGTTCACCAACAATCAGGAACGTTTCAGGAACAATTCCTTTGATGGCCGAGAAAATTACCTTGTCTTTCAAGCTCACGGTTAACTTTTGCAATTCGGCATTTAAGAACGCTGACGGAATGGCGAAAATGATATAATCGGCATATTCAACTGCCTCATTTATATCTGAAGTCAGCCTGAGTTTTTTGATATCAAACTCGACAGAGCTTAAATAATTCGGATTGTGTTTTTGGGTTTTTATATGATCGATTGCCGATTCATTTCGCATGTACCAGGCAATTTCATCGAGATTGACACATAACATCTTTGCAATTGCCGTAGCCCAACTTCCGCCACCGATTACTGCAAATTTTGGAGATTTATTCATGAAGATAAACGTTTAACTCATTCAAAAATACTGAATTTTAAACGAAATTCCTTTTATTATTTTTATCCTATTTTCTATAAAAAGCGCTGCTGTCAATATACTCCCAGACTTTTTGGGGCAACATTGGCGAAACATTCTTTTTGTTTTTGATGCTTTCGCGGATAAATGTGGAGGAAAGCTCAATTACAGGTGCGCCTATTCGATGGATTTTTGGATGGTTTACAAACTGCTCATCAATTTCTCCCGAATTTAATCTCGGATACACATAAATATTATGGTTCTCTAGAATCACTTGATAGTTTTTCCATTTGTGAAGCGAATTCAAATTGTCCTCGCCCATGATTAAGGCAAACTCATACTTTGGATGTTTTTCTTCCAAATGCGCCAGCGTATTTACGGTATAATTAGGCTGTGGTAATTTGAATTCTATATCAGAAGGTTTAATTTTTGTAAAATCCTCCGTTGCTACTGTGACCATATGCAAACGCTGGTAATCATCGAGTAACGTGGTTTTTTGTTTGTGCGGATTGTGTGGCGTCACCACCATCCAAATCTGGTCTAAGTCAGAATGCTCAGCCATATGATTTGCGATAATCATGTGCCCAATGTGAATGGGATTAAAGGTTCCGAAATACAATCCTATTTTCATTTTTGAGGGATAAGGGATAAGGCATAAGGCATAAGATTTTTACTTATCCCTTTTTATGAAACAAGCTAACGCTTGTGTACCTCAAGCCCACTGGGCTTGCTCCTTTTAATTTCAAATCTTTTAACTTATTTTATAAAATCTTTAACCAACTCGTATGCTTCTTTTTTAGCGATATCCAAATCATAATTCTTGATGACAATATCAAATTGTGGAGCTGTAGCCAATTCTACATGTGCTTTAGCTATTCGCATATTGATTTTTTCCTCATTTTCCGTAGAACGTTCCTTTAATCGGCGTTTTAGTTCGTCAACGCTCGGTGGTTTCACAAAAACTGCTAAGGTTTCTGCCGGAAATTTATGTTTGATTCGCAATCCGCCTGAAACATCAATATCAAAAATTACGTTTTTGCCTTTTGCCCAAATGCGCTCGACTTCACTTTTCAAGGTTCCATAGAAATTATCGCGATATACTTCCTCCCATTCGATGAAATCATCTGCTTTGATATGTTTTTTGAAATCTGCAATCGACATGAAATAATAGTCTTTGCCGTGCTCTTCTTCACCACGAAGTTCGCGTGTGGCAGCCGAAATGGAAAATTCCAGATTCAATTCAGGTTGTGCCAATAAATGCCTTACTATGGTCGTTTTTCCCGAACCTGATGGCGCTGAGAATACTAGTAATTTTCCGTTTTGCATAATGTGTTTTTTTGCCACGAATGCACGAATAAAGCAAAATTTTTTAAAAACATTCGTGCATTCGTGGCTAAATATTATAATACGTTTAGAACTTGCTCCTTGATTTTCTCCAACTCATCTTTCATCATTACAACCAACTTCTGCATTTCGGTATGATTGGATTTGGAGCCCATTGTATTGATTTCCCTTCCCATTTCCTGGGTAATAAAACCCAATTTTCTTCCGTTGGCTTCTGTTCCTGCAATGGTTTCAATAAAATAGTTAAGGTGGTTTTCCAAACGCACTTTCTCTTCGGTAATGTCATATTTCTCTAAATAGAAAATCAATTCTTGTTCAAAGCGGTTTTCGTCTACATTTTCTTTTAACTCATCAAGTGCTGTGCGCAATCTGGTTTTTACTGTTTCTACGCGTTCGGCATCATACGCTACTGCACTATTCATCAGCGTCATTATATTGGCGATGCGGTGCAGGAATTCCCTTTCCAACGAAACACCTTCGTCTTTTCTGAATTGGGCAATGTTTTCCAACGCATCATCAATTACGGTCTGGATTTTTTTCCAATCATCTTCGTCAATTTCGTCGCGCTCGGTTTTTAATGCATCCGGCATTCTCACCGCCATTTTCATCAATTCGGTTTCATCTGCATTCGGAATAACGGCTTTCATTTGGTTGATATAGCCTCTGACAATTGGCACGTTTATTTTTGACGAAGTTTCTTCTCCGGTAATTTCAACATACAACGAAAAATCTATCTTTCCGCGCTCCAATCGTGCCGAAAGCTGATTGCGCAGCCCCAATTCCATTTCCCTGAAAATAGAAGGCATTCGGGTGTTTAAATCCAATCCTTTTGAGTTTAGTGATTTGATTTCTACGGTAATTTTTTTGGATGGTAATTGCAGTGTTGCTTTTCCAAAACCTGTCATTGATTGTATCATTCGTATTTTTTAATAGACTTCAAATATAAGGAAAATTAATAGTCTGTTTTCACTTTTTGCGTAACCAAATAAACGCCGGAAAATATCAAAACTGCCGAGAGAATTTTAACCAATGTCAGTTCATCTTTTCCTAAACTGATGGCAAAAACAGTAGCAAAAAGCGGCTGTAGGTAAATAAAAACCGCGACCGTGGTTGGTTTCAATTCCCTCATGGAAATTAGATTTAACAGATAAGTGAAAAAGGTTGTGAAAACTACAACAAAACCTATTTCCAAAAGAATTGTTGCCGGAATTGTTGTCCATACAATTTCCTGATATTCACTCCAGCCAAAAGGCAAAACCATTAGCAGGCCAAAAGTGTAAATCCATTTTACGAATGTAAACGCATTGTATTTGTCCATTAGTTTTTTGACCACTATCAAATAAAAAGCGTAGGAAACAGCATTGACGAAAACCAATAAATTCCCAAGCGAAGCATTCTCGGCATTGCCAATTGATTTTCCATATAGAATTAGAAATCCTGTTCCAAAAAGACCGAGCAGGATTCCGAGAATCTTTCGGAGTTTTATCTTTTCCCTTATGATAATTGCCGACAAAATCAAAACAATTATTGGCGTGGTAACCATTATTACAGCTGCGGAAATTGGTGTTGTAAAAGCCAACCCTTTGAAAAACGTCAGCATGTTCAAAGCCACACCAAAAAAGGCCGCGACTACAATTCTGGGAAAATCATTTAGTTGGATTTTTTCTTTTGGACCAACAAAAGAAATTATCCAAAACAAGATAGTGGCACCAATAACGCGTAGCAAAATGAAACCATAAGGTTTGATATAAACCGGCATGACATCTTTGGCGACCGTAAACGAAACGCCATAAATCAACGAAACCATCATGGCGGCAATCAATGCCCAGGTTCTTTTTGACATTACAACAATGCTTTTATAACTTCAATGATATTTTTTTGTCCGTTACCAATGTAGATTTTATCGTCGATGATAAAAACCGGTCGGCTTAAAAACGTATAATGTTCTAAAATGTGTTTTTTGAAATCGGCTTCCGTCAATGATTTGTTTTTTAAATCCATCGATTTATAAAGCTGTGCTTTTTTGCTGAATAACGCTTCATAGCTTCCGGAAAGCGAATGCATTTCCTCTAGTTCCTTTTCTGTAATTGGGTTTTGACGAATGTCGTGGAATTCCAATTTGTCAGGATTCGGCAATGATTTTATAATTTTCCTGCAGGTGTCGCAGGAAGCTAAATAGTAAATTTTATTAGTCATTGAATTTCTTTTTACAAAGGAAATTCATTTAAAATTTATAATATGTATTTTTATATAAAATTTAAAATCATGGATGCAACTTTCAAAATTTGGGAAACCAACAGAAAACTTTATCTGAAGCTTTTAGAAAATTATTCGTTGGAACAACTGAATAAGACGCCGGAAGGTTTTAGTAACAATCTGGCTTGGAATTTAGGGCATATTATCGTAGCGCAGCAAGGATTGGTTTATCGTCTTTCGGGTTTGCCATCAAATGTGTCAGAAGAAATGACTAATACCTATAAAAACGGAACAAAACCAACAGGAACAACTACACAGGCCGAAATTGACGAATTAAAAAGGCTTCTTTTTTCATTGATGGAAAAGACAAAAGAAGATTATGCCAATGGTAAATTCGTTACCTATACCGAATACACAACAAGCACCGGATTTAATTTGGCAACCGCAATGGAGGCTATGAATTTTAATAATTATCACGAAGCGCTTCACTTGGGCTTTATGATGAATATTCGAAAGTTTATATAACGTTAAACTACCTTTTCCATCCAAAAAATTAAAATATCTTTGCCAAAAATTACAACAAACATCTACCAAAATGAAATTCAATACTAAAGTCATACATGGCGGACAGCACCATGAAAAAGTAACCGGAGCGGTGATGCCGCCGGTATTCCAAACCTCAACATTTGCGCAGACTTCACCCGGAAAGCCAGTTGGTGATTATGAATATTCAAGAGCGGCAAATCCAACGCGCCAGGCTTTGGAAGATGCTTTGGCTTCGATAGAAAACGGCGCACGTGGTTTGGCATTTTCATCAGGATTAGCAGCAACCGATTGCTTATTGCGAATGTTTAAAGCCGGTGACGAAATCATCGCAATGGATGATTTATACGGCGGAACATACAGAATGTTTACACGTATTTACAAAGACAGCGGTCTTAAATTCCACTTTGTGGATATGAATGATATGGCGAAATTCCAATCGCTTATCAATGAAAACACGAAATTGGTTTGGGTGGAAACGCCAACAAATCCATTGATGAAATTGGCCGATATTCAAGAAATCGCCAAAATTACAAAAGCGAAAAATATCCTTTTTGCAGTTGATAATACTTTTGCAACACCTTATCTGCAAAAGCCTTTGGATTTAGGCGCTGATATCGTAATGCATTCGGCTACCAAATATCTTGGCGGACATTCAGACGTCATTGCCGGAGCCTTGATTATAAAAGACAAAGCCTTGGGCGATGAGTTACATTTCAAACAATTTGCTACTGGTGCGACACTTGGGCCAATGGATAGTTTCCTGGTTTTAAGAGGAATCAAAACCTTGCATTTACGTGTACAAAGACATTGTGAGAACGGAGAAAAAATAGCAAACTTTTTGGCGAATCACCCAGAAGTAGAGACTGTTTATTATCCTGGATTGCCTGATCATCCGTTTCACGAAATTGCAAAAAAACAAATGAGCGGTTTTGGCGGAATGGTTTCTTTTACTTTTAAATCAGGTAAAAAGGAAGATGCTATTGCTTTCCTGGAAAAATTAAAAGTATTCACTTTGGCAGAATCGCTTGGTGGCGTTGAGAGTTTGGCGAATCATCCAGCCTTGATGACACACGCTTCCATTCCGGAAGACAAGAGAAAAGAAATTGGAATCACCGATGATTTGGTCAGATTGAGTACCGGCGTCGAAGATATCGACGATTTATTAGCCGATATTGAACAAGCCTTCAGATAAAACAAAAAGCCTCGAATTAATCGAGGCTTTTTTTATGTTTAAAAATTATAATTCACTCCTAAACCAATGACTTCCCGAATCTGAAATCCCCGGAAGGCATTGTCATCGTAAATTGTCTGGAACGCAATGTTTGAGCTCATGACTTTATTGATTTTCATTACAATATTCATCGTATAATCAAGATCGACATTTTGCGGGTCTTCCAGATAATTGGAGTATAGATTTAAAATGTTCTCCATAGTCACATTGGTCATCAGATTAAATTTGTAATATCCGTTAAGGGCAGCTCCAAATTCATAACGCGTTGAATCGCCCTGAAGCACTCCAAAAGAAGGCCCTAATTCGGTAAAATGGGAATGGACTAAAATCAATTTGGAAGTTGCAGGTGCAATGTTGAATTTTAGATTATCGCTTTTTTTCCACATCATACCTGGTCCAAGTTGTAAATAAGCCGGCGAAAAGAAATGGGATAGTTTTATCGTGTTATCAACGGGATCGAAGCCCGAATCAAACTGTGTCTTAAAATTGAAAAATGCCGAATAATACCAATATCCCACAGCTTTTTTTCCTAAAAGTGTGTTGAATTCAAATCGGTCATCCGTTTTTTGTATGTCTTGTCCTTTGATTTTGGTAAGGCCATAACTGGCAATTACTTTGTTATCCCAACTCCATTTGTTGTTTTTATAATTGATATCATAGTTTAAGCCTAAATTACCTGAGATATTGCTTTGTCCACCGGCTAACCAATTATTGAAGGAAGATTGATTGGCTAAAAACGTAAACATTCCTTTTTGTACCCAGCCATTTGGCTTTTCATCTTTGAGTCTGGCTACCGCTTCTTCGGTTTTCTTTAGCAATTCTTTTTCATTTACCTGAGCAAAACTGACAGTAAATGCAAATGCAAAAGCAAGAGTTAAAATAATTTTTTTACTCATGCTTAAATATTGTGTTTGGTATTGTTTCACCAGTTCGCTGGCGCTCGTGTCGTGAATCTGCGATTTCATGCTGTATAGATTAGATTTCCGCAAAGGTAAAAACTATTTTGCTTTCTTGAATAACGGAACGGCAGAACAGGCTTCGCCATACATGATGCTTTTGGCAAACGGTTGTAGGTTTTGGATTGCCATGATATAAGCGCTTTCGGGCACAGGTTTTTTGGAACAACCTTTTAAAATAACTGGTTTATCCTGGTATTTTGAGTAATCTAAAGTCGGGAGGATTTCCAGGTAAAGTGCCGTTTCCAAATCAGAAAGATTGCCAATAACCACTTTTTTGGCAAAAGGAGAAAGATAAACCGTAACTAAAATACTCGCCCAGGCCGGAATTATAGCATCTGTCGAACAATGGATGGCTACATATTGGTTTTCATATTGTTTCCAATCGTGATTTTTCAATGCTTCGCGAAAGTCCTTTTCCTTTAGTAGAAAACCTTCAAACAGCCATAGCGAAATATCGATTTGCGTTCGAATCCCGTTTGGATAATAATCTTCCAAATCGAAAACTTCGAGAACAGAATTGGAAACTTTATTAATTATTTCATCCATTTTCATTAGTGTTCAGTGTTCAGTTTTTAGTGTTCAGTTGAGCTAAATCTGCCAACTGCGACTGCCGACTGAATACTAATTTTAAAGCATTCCAAGTTCTAACTTTGCTTCTTCGCTCATTAAATCCTTGCTCCATGGCGGATCAAAAGTAATTTCTACTTCACAGGCCTTAACGGTATCTATTTTTTTGATTTTTTCTTCTACTTCACGAGGCAGGGTTTCTGCTACAGGACAATTTGGTGAAGTCAGTGTCATCAAAACCTTAACCTCATTATCTTCATTAATCATCACATCGTAGATTAATCCCAACTCGTAGATATCAACAGGAATTTCTGGATCATAAATGCCTTTCAGGGTTTTCACCACATTTTCTCCTAAGTTGATATCGTCTTTAAATTCTTCCATAGTATTTTTAATTTTTTGCATTGAATGCCAATGCATACATTTTTATTTTTTTTATCATCGAAACCAAACCGTTGGCACGTGTCGGCGATAAGTGTTCTTTTAATCCGATTTCATCAATAAAATTGGTGTTTGCGTTCAGGATATCTTCTGCTTTTTGATTGGAGAAGGCGCGGATCAATATCGCAATAATCCCTTTGGTCAGAATCGCATCACTATCGGCAGTGAAAACTATTTTGTGGCCAGTTTGTTCTGCATGAACCCAAACTTTTGACTGACAGCCTTTGATAATGTTATCTTCAGTTTTGTATTGTTCATCAATCAGCGGCAACGATTTCCCTAAATCGATAATATATTCGTAGCGTTGCATCCAATCATCAAACATTGAAAATTCGTCAACGATTTCGTCCTGTATTTCTTGTATTGTCATTCTTTTGCTTTAGCTAATAAAACTAATTTATTTACCAATTTTTCAATTTCCGCTGGTGGAAATCCATGATCAAAATCAGTGGTTTCATAGTTTTTATCCTGGTAACGTATTTTCAGATTGGCAATCGCGGCGCCATCATAAAATCTTTTTTGGGTTGGATCTTTTAACGCTGGAACCTTTTCCAAATCTATCGTTTCGAAATAGCCCATGATTTCTTTCCAGTCATTATCTGAAATCGTCAGTTGTTCGGGATTTTTTTCGCCATTTCTATCCCTGAAAATAGTAGCTTTTTGGTTGACAATAATAATTTTTTGAAAAAATCCTCGTGTCGTCGCGGTATATTGCAATGTTGCGTTGGCTATATCATTTTGAGCTTGGTTGCTACAACTTTTTCCAAGGAAAACGGTTAGTAAAATCATGGTAATTGCTTTCATCTTTATGTTTTTTAAGATAACATCATTTGTGCTTTTTTCAATGCTTCAATCATCAAATCTATTTCTTCTTTTGTATTATAAAAAGCAAAACTTGCTCTTATTGTTCCCGGAATTTTATAAAAATCCATAATCGGCTGAGCGCAATGATGTCCGGTTCGTACAGCTATTCCCAGTTTATCGATAATCGTGCCAACATCATACGGATGAACTCCGTTGATATTAAATGAAATTACGGATGCTTTTTTATTCAAATCTTTTGGCCCGTATATTTCAATGTTTTCCATTTCCATTAACCTTTTGGTTCCGTATACCAGCAATTCTTTTTCATAAGCAGCAATATTATCAAAACCAACTGCATTCATATAATCGATGGCGGTTCCAAAAACAATTCCGCCACAAATATTTGGTGTTCCTGCTTCAAATTTATGAGGTAAATCGGCATAAGTTGTTTTTTCAAAAGTTACGGTAGCAATCATTTCGCCTCCGCCTTTATATGGTGGTAATTTTCGCAGCCATTCTTCTTTTCCATACAACATTCCAACACCGGTTGGACCACACATTTTGTGAGCCGAAGTTACATAAAAATCTACATTCAATGCCTGAACATCGGGTTTTAAATGCGGGCAAGCCTGTGCGCCATCAATCAAAACGGCTGCTCCAACCTGATGCGCTTTTTCTATTACGAATTCAATCGGATTGATTGTTCCCAAACCATTTGAAATGTGGTTGCAGACAACCAATTTTGTTTTATCCGAAAGCAATTTTTCATATTCATCCATCAATAACTCGCCGTCATAACTCATTGGAATGACTAATAACTTTGCGCCTGTGTGTTCGCACAACATTTGCCAAGGCACAATATTACTATGGTGTTCTATTGCTGAAACAATGATTTCATCATCCTTTTCTAACAACGATGCAAAACCATTCGCAACCAAATTTATGCTTTCAGTTGTCCCTGAAGTAAAAATGATTTCATAATTATGTTTGGCATTAAAATGTTGTTGGATCTTATTTCGGGCTTGCTCGTATGCGTCTGTTGCTATTTGACTCAACGTATGGACGCCACGATGAATATTCGCATTGTATCGCGAATAATAATCTACAATAGCGTCGATTACAACTTGTGGCTTTTGCGAAGTAGCGCCGTTATCAAAATAGACGAGCGGATTTCCATTCACTTTTTGATTCAGTATCGGAAAATCAGCCCTGATTTTATTTATATCTAACATTTCTTTATTTAGAAAAATTCTAAATACAAAAGTAGAAAAATTGAAGTTGAAAAAGCCACGAATTGACGAATATTTATGATTTGTTTGTTTTTAATGAGCCACGAATGCACGAATGTTTGAGTATTTTATTGTTACAAATGCTTCAAAAAATTATTCGTGTATTCGTGGCAAAAAAGTAACTTGCATTAAATAGTTTCTGTATGAAAAAAATCCTCAAAGTTCTCGGTGTTTTACTACTTATCCTTCTTGTTTATTTGCGTATTGCGATTTATCCACAACTTGATTTGCTTTCGGGGTTTTCGGCCAAAAGCGTGGCTTCCGGGCATTTTATTGACAATAGGAATTTACTCACGATTGAGCAAGGTGACAATAATATTCCAAAAGTGGATTGGGCAACCAATAATATAAATGAGGAAGGACAATATGTTACCTCAACCGTTTTCGGATTAAAGGAGCGCAAAGCGATTTACAGAGAAGGTTTAGGCGCAACACTAATAAACGATGATTTTGATGTTACTAAACCATATCAAGTTCCGTTCAGATCATGGAAAGAACAACTTGTCAATAATTCACCTTTCCCTTATGGCGAAAGCAATCAAAAAGACACTGTTTTTTCCAATATAAATTACGAAAAATTGAATGCCGTGGTAGATAACGCTTTTGACAAAAAAGGCGTGAAATCAAAGAGAACACGTTCGGTAATAATTATCTATAAAAATAAAATCATTGCCGAAAAATATGATGTTGGTTTCAACAGGAGTTCAAAAATCCTTGGTTGGTCGATGACCAAAAGCATCACGGCAACTTGCTTTGGTATCCTACAGAAACAAGGCAAAATCGATATTATGAAACCGGCGCCGATAGTAGAATGGCAGAATGACGAACGAAAAAAAATCACTATAAACGATTTGCTGCACATGAATTCAGGATTGGAATGGGAAGAAGATTATACCAAGATTTCAGATGTGACCAAAATGCTATTCCAGGCGGAAGACATGAGTCGCTGCCAATTGGAAAAACCAGCTAAATTCAAACCGAATACGCATTGGCTTTACTCTTCGGGAACGACAAATTTATTGAGTGGGATTTTGCGAAAGCAGTTCAAAACACATCAGGAATATTTGGATTTTTGGTATTCGGCTTTGCTAGACAAAATTGGAATGAGATCGGCTATAATTGAAACGGATATGGCTGGGAATTTTGTCGGATCATCCTATGGCTGGGCAACAACCAGAGATTGGGCAAAGTTTGGATTACTTTATCTGAACAAAGGAAACTGGGATGGCGAACAGCTTTTTGATGAAAGTTGGGCAAAATACGTTGCAACGCCAACCACCACTTCAAACGGACGATATGGCGCGCAGTTTTGGCTCAACGCTGGCGGACATTTTCCTGATGTGCCACGAGACATGTTTTACTGCAACGGTTACCAAGGGCAAATGGTAGCAATTATTCCGTCTCAGGATTTAGTGATTGTCAGAATGGGTTTAACCGAAGAGCCTGAGTTTGATTTTAATGGGTTTTTGCGAGATATTGTAGGAAATTTGAAGAGATAATTTAAAAACTTTCCCCGGCACCGCCGCCACTGAATCCGCCACCGCCAAAAGGCATGCTGCTTTGTGATTCTACGGGTTTCAGATCTACCTGCGAATTTACGACCAATGCTTCCAGATTGGGAAGGATATCGGAATCTGCACCACGGGCTACTTTAAATGTGATGCCGGTTTCATTCTCTTTTAGTTTTCTAATAGCCAAAATTGCGCCCACAAAAAGCAATGCGCCACCTAAAAGCAGTGCCACTTCAATCGGCAGTATGTGGTAATAAAAACGTATGGTATATATGGAAAATCCAAACGTGAAAAAACCTACTATCAGCATCAGTCTGTCCTTGCTGTAAAGCGAGTAAACGATATATGCAGTCGGAATCAAAAAGGTAAAACCATAGAACAAGAAGGCGAACGGGATGTCTTTTCCTTTGTGAAGTGTTAATCCCAACAAAGCTTCAGAAAGTTCACGGACTACTAAATAATACATCGAAAAATAACCCAATAACAAAGTAAAACCCTGAAACAGTAAAATTGGATTTTCATAATACATGAACTGATTCAATTTGCTGATTTTAGTATAAATGAAGTAAGAAATCACCGCAAACGCAAATAAAATAAAAGGGAGAAAAGCTGAGTTTACCAGTTTCAATTCTATAACAGCATAGCAGATTGCGCCGGTGATTCCGATTAGGCTGAACAATATAGAGAGCGTGTGGACATATCGTATACAAGCGGCAAAACCGATAAGGGCCAGTGCGATAAAAGCGGCCATCGGACTTTCAAAAGCCATTCCGAACATCGCACAGCAAAAAATCTGGAAACCCAAAATAAAAGCGTCATCCAAACCATAACCGAACTGATGGTATCGTTTGGTGAAAAGCTCGCTTCCCACAATTCCGAGGCAGGTATACACAAAAAGCATCAACCAAAAATGGGATGCAGGTATAGTAACGGCTACCAATGAAACTACTCCAGTTAAGGACGACAACAATAAACATCCCAAAATGAAAAACCCAATCCTCAGTAAAATGTTATTATGGCTTTTCAAAACCGGGAATTGTTTTTTTATCAATGCCAATCGTTCCTTCGGAATGAAACCCTGTCTATTCAGTCGCTTGGCTTCTTCAAGAAGAAAGGTGTTTTCAAGCAGTTGCTTGTCGTATGCTATCATGCTTTCTCTCTGTTAAAATGTTGAATCAGTCTTATAAATCCGAAAATAGATGCTATGAAATACACCGGCATCAATATTATCAGAAACTCTCCAATCCGGGAAATGTCGATGAATTCGCCCAATTTGAAAAGTATGATGTTAATTCCGATATATGCATAAAGCAAAGTAAAAACAAACAGGAAGGTGGAGCCGATTTCGTAAGATGTTTTATAGAAATTATAGGTCAGTGCGGTTAATAGAATTGCGAAAACAAACCAATAATTTTCAAGCAATCCTGCTATGCAACAAATGCCGGTCAGGTGCTGCGCAAAGGTTAGAAAGACAATCCTGAAATGGTTTTTTAAGGAAATTTTATTCGAATATTCCGTCCAGATAATTATTAGTATACCAAGTGCCAAACCGTAATAACTAAGGGCTGGATTGCTATAGATTTCGTTTTCCATTAGGGATTTTGGCGTAACCGTTATTCCAATAAAAGTCGCCAAACCCGTTATTGCAATGGAAAGTGAGCTTCTGTTATCAAAATAATAAGCACAAAAGAATCCTACCAAACTGCAAGCCAAACTGGAAAATCCATAGCCAAATAGCCTATATTGAAATTGCAGGTATCCGATAAAAATGCAGCTCAAAATCGTGCAAAGCAATACTACGTAGTCATATATCGGACTCTCAAAAAAAACCTCCTCTTTTTGGAAGCCTTTTGCTCTTTTAAAACAAAAATAAAATCCAACACCAATGATCACAAAAATTGCGCTTAGAATAGCAATATGTCCAATGCTGTCAATGTTTTCATAAATTATGATACCGATCCCGGATGTGAACAATAAAACAGCGAGATAAAGTAAAAAGCGAAGTTCGTTATGGATAGAAAAAATACCGAGAGCATCGTATTCCTTTATGGATTTCATCTGCGAATCGGTAAGCAATTCCTTCGCTAGTAATTTTTCGGTAAAATCATTTGATTCTTTTGCCATCGCCACTGTGTTAATAATCAAATATACTCAAATATTAACTTAATTTCCATAAAGTAAATTCTCAAACAAAAAGTATATATTTGGAATCTATTCTAAAAAAAATAAACCATGAAACAAACTTTTAAAATTCTAACTGTATTATTTCTATCTGCCTTTTCTTTAACTTCCTGCAGCAGCGATGACACCTCTGAGTCAAACGGGACAACAACGGGAGATTATTTTCCAATGGCAGTAAACAACAAATGGGACTATACTAATGACGTTGATGCAACTCAAATGAAACTAATTGGGACCACGGCCTTTGGAGGAAACACTTATTATGAAATGACAGATACGGATGCCAATCCTTCAGTAAATATCCAAGTTTACATGAACAAAAGAGGCGCTTCCTACTATCAGAAAGCGTCACCTTCTACTCAGACGCAAGGCTCACTTTTTATTACCATCGCTGGGTTTGAAATTAAAATGTTTCAGGATGATCTTCAGGTTGGGGAAACCTGGAGCGGTTCAGCTAAACCCAAAGTAACATACACCGGCTCCAGTTCCGGGAGTACATCTGTAAATATAAATTATACCGGACAGATTACAGCAAGGGATGTTAGTGTTACCCTAGGTGGCATAACTTATAGCAATGTAATAAAATCTATGTTGACTATGACTCAGACCGTGAATGGGCAAACGGAAACTATTTCTGGAGAGAATTGGTTTGCAAAAGATATCGGATTAATATTTGAAAGCACTACAATGAGTACTGATAATATCACCAATACAAGGTATTTAACGAGTTACGAGCTTCATTAATAAACAAAAAAGGCTGTCCGATGACAGCCTTTTTTATAAATCAAATCCTAAACTCACGCCTAATTTTGTGGCGATGATTTTAGTAATCCGTTGTTTCAGTTCCGGAATTTTGATGCTTTCGATTACTTCATTTGAAAAAGCGTACATCAATAATGCCTTGGCTTCTTTCTTTGGAATTCCGCGTGACTGCATATAAAACATCGCGTTTTCATCTAATTGCCCGATGGTGCAGCCGTGTGAGCATTTCACATCGTCAGCAAAAATTTCCAATTGTGGCTTGGCGTTAATTGTTGCCTTGTCGCCTAACAAAATGTTGTTGTTTTGTTGGAACGCATCTGTTTTTTGCGCTTCTTTTTCCACATAAATCTTTCCGTTGAAAACTCCGGTTGAGCTGTCAGCTAAAATCGTTTTGTAGTTTTGATGGCTTTCGCAGTTTGGCGTTGCGTGATTCACCAAAGTATAATGATCAACGTGCTGCTTGTCGCCAATAATCGTAATTCCTTTTAAGGTCGAATCGATCCTTTCGCCAAAATGATAGAAATTCAGGTTGTTTCTTGTGATGTTTCCACCAAAAGAAAAGGTGTGAACCGAAACCCTGCTTTCCTGTTTTTGGGAAATATAAGTGTTGTCAATCAGGTTTGCCGATTGCAAATCGTTTTGGATTTTGTAATAATCAACGATAGCGCGTTTTTGGGCAAAAATCTCCGTAACCGAATTCGTCAGCACTGGATTTTCGTTTAATGATTGATGTCTTTCGATAATTTGAACATGCGCATTTTCACCAACAATTACCAGGTTTCTTGGTTGTACCATTAATGCACTTTCAACGCCGGTCGAGAAATAAATGACTTCGATTGGTTTCTCAACCACTTTGCTTTTTGGAATGTTGATGTAGGCGCCTTCATTAGCAAATGCGGTATTCAACGTCGTTAAACTTTCATCGCTGCTGGCAATTTTATTGAAATACTCATCAATAATCATTTTGTATTTCGGCTTGTTCAATGCAGATGACATCAGGCAAACGTCAATTCCGTCATGAGTCGTTGCCGATAAAAACGAACTGAATTTTCCGTCTACAAAAATGACTTTGTGCGTGTCGATTTCGTGCAGGAAATATTTCTTTACGTCTTTAAATTCAACACTATTTTCGTGTTTTGGAAATACCGAATAGTCATTTTTTAAGATGGCATTCAGCGAGGTATATTTCCAGGCTTCCTCTTTCTTGGTTGGGAAACCTTTATTTTCAAAGTTTTTTATAGCCGAAGTTCGAACGTCATGCAGTTCATTGTGCACATCGATGCTTTCCTCAAACGCCATAAAAGACGAGATTAATTTATCTTTCAATTCCATTTTAAACTTCTAATTCCGCTTTAATCCAGTCGTATCCTTTTTCCTCTAATTCGTAAGCCAGTTCTTTTCCGCCTGATTTTACAATTTTTCCATCCATTAAAACGTGAACGAAATCCGGAATGATATAATCCAACAAACGTTGGTAGTGCGTGATAACAACCACAGCATTGTCTTTACTTTTCAATTTATTGACTCCATTAGCCACAATTCGCAAAGCGTCAATATCCAAACCTGAATCGGTTTCGTCAAGTATTGCCAGTTTTGGCTGCATCATTGCCATTTGAAAAATCTCATTTCGCTTCTTTTCGCCACCCGAAAAACCTTCGTTTAACGAACGCGACAAAAACTTACGGTCAATTTCCAGTAATTCTGATTTTTCACGGATTAATTTCAGCATTTCATTCGCCGGCATTTCTTCTTTTCCGTTTGCTTTTCTACTTTCGTTGATTGCTGTTTTCATGAAGTTCGTCACCGAAACTCCAGGAATTTCAACTGGATATTGAAACGAAAGGAAAACACCTTTGTGTGCTCTTTCTTCCGGTGCTAATTCTGAAATATCATCGCCTTCCAAAAGGATTTCCCCTTCTGAAACTTCATACTTTTCATTTCCGGCAATAATCGATGCCAACGTACTTTTTCCTGCACCGTTTGGCCCCATGATTGCGTGGACTTCACCGGCATTTACCTGAAGGTCGATTCCTTTTAATATTTCTTTGTCTTCAACACTTGCGTGTAAATTTCGTATGCTTAACATTTTTTGAATGTGTTTTATTCTGATTAGATTATCCTACTGAGCCTTCAAGAGAAATCTCAAGTAATTTTTGAGCTTCCACAGCAAATTCCATGGGAAGTTTGTTCAATACGTCCTTGCTGAAACCGTTTACGATTAAGGCAATTGCTTTTTCGGTTGGAATTCCACGCTGGTTGCAATAGAAAACCTGGTCTTCACCAATTTTTGAAGTCGTGGCTTCGTGTTCGATTATAGCGGATGAGTTTTTACTTTCAATATATGGAAACGTATGTGCGCCACAGTTATTTCCCATCAGCAATGAATCGCATTGCGAGAAGTTTCGGGCATTATCGGCACGTGCGCTAATCTGAACTAAACCTCTGTAACTGTTTTGGGATTTTCCTGCTGAGATTCCTTTCGAGATAATAGTCGATTTGGTGTTTTTTCCCAAGTGAATCATCTTGGTTCCTGTATCAGCCTGCTGGAAATTATTGGTTACGGCAATAGAGTAAAATTCGCCGATTGAGTTATCGCCTTTCAAAATAACCGAAGGATATTTCCACGTAATTGCCGAGCCGGTTTCAACCTGTGTCCACGAAATTTTTGCGTTTTTCTCGCAGAAACCTCTTTTGGTTACAAAGTTAAAAACGCCGCCTTTTCCTTCTTTATTTCCCGGATACCAGTTTTGAACGGTAGAATATTTGATTTCGGCACCGTCCAAAGCAATTAATTCTACTACTGCTGCGTGCAATTGGTTTTCATCACGGCTTGGCGCGGTGCAACCTTCAAGATACGAAACGTAGCTTCCTTCATCGGCAATCAAAAGCGTTCTTTCAAATTGTCCGGTTCCGGCTTGGTTGATTCGGAAATAGGTTGATAATTCCATTGGGCAACGAACGCCTTTTGGTATGTAGCAGAAACTACCGTCTGAAAAAACAGCAGAATTCAATGCCGCGTAAAAATTATCTCTTTGTGGGACAACGGTTCCCAAATATTTTCTAACTAATTCAGGATGTTCTTTAATCGCGTCAGATATTGAACAGAAAATAATTCCCTTTTCGTTTAATGTCTTCTTAAATGTTGTTGCCACAGAAACCGAATCTACTACAATATCCATAGCGATATTGTTCATTTTTTTCTGTTCGTCTAGTGAAATTCCAAGCTTTTTGTACATTTCCAAAAGTTCCGGATCAACATCATCCAATGTTTTATTTGGATCAACAGTTTTTGGTGCGGAATAATAGGAAATTGCCTGAAAGTCGGGTTTTTCGTAACGAACATTCGCCCAATTTGGCTCAATCATTTCCTGCCAGGCACGGAACGATTCGATACGCCAATCGGTCATCCATTGTGGCTCTTGCTTTTTCAGGGAAATAGCACGGACAATGTCTTCGTTTAAACCAATAGGAAACGTTTCCGACTCAATGTCAGTATAAAAACCGTACTCGTATTCTTTACTTTCGAGTTCAACTTTTAAATCGTCTTCGGTATATTTTGCCATTTTGTTTGTTTAATTTTATAGAGAAAATGATTCTCCGCATCCACAGGTTCTGGATGCATTCGGATTGTTAAACACAAATCCTTTTCCGTTCAAACCGCCTGAAAATTCTAAAACTGTTCCTGCCAAATACAGAAACGATTTTTTCTCCACGGCAATTTTTACGTGATTATCTTCAAAAACTTTGTCGTTTTCACCCAGTTCCTTATCGAATTTCAATTCATACGACAAGCCCGAGCAACCGCCACTTTTTACGCCCACACGAACATAATCTTTGGCAGCGTCAAAACCATCTTCCTGCATCATCGAAACGATTTTTTTACTAGCGTCATCAGAAACTTTAATCATGTCTTATTTTAATTTTGTCTAAATAATGGGCAAAGTTAACACAAATATCCATTTTTACCTCACAACCATAGATTTTTATAACTTATTTAAGAATTGAAAAAAACGATTTTGATTAAATTAAAAGCTTATATTTTTAGTAATTTGCGTCACTTTTAAATTCATATAATCAATGAAAATATATCCTATTGAAGCTGGAAATTTTAAACTTGATGGTGGCGCTATGTTTGGCGTTGTGCCAAAAACCATTTGGAATAAAACCAATCCGGCTGATGAAAATAACATGATTGACATTGCGGCCAGATGCATGCTGATTGAAGATGGCGGCCGTTTAATCCTGATTGATAATGGAATGGGTAATAAACAGTCGGAAAAATTCTTTGGTTACTATTCGCTTTGGGGAAATCATTCCGTGGATAAATCATTGGCGAAATATGGCTTTCATCGGGATGATGTGACTGATGTTTTCCTAACGCATCTGCACTTTGATCATTGTGGCGGAAGCGTGAACTGGAATAAAGACAGAACCGGTTATGAAGTGGCTTTCAAAAACGCCAAATTCTGGACAAATCACAACCATTGGGAATGGGCAACGAAACCAAATGCCCGTGAAAAAGCTTCATTCCTATCAGAAAATATTTTGCCGCTGCAGGAAAGTGGTCAGTTGAATTTTATTAAAAAACCAGAGGCGGATTTTCTTTCAAAATCAGAATTAGGTTTTGGAATTTTCTTTGTGGACGGCCATACTGAAAAAATGATGTTGCCGCATGTTCAATATCAAGATAAGACCATTATTTTTTGCGCCGATTTAATTCCGACTGCCGGACATTTGCCATTACCTTATGTTATGGGTTACGACACCCGACCGCTTTTGACCTTGCCTGAAAAAGCTAAATTTTTAAATACAGCTGTAGAAAATAATTATTACCTATGGTTAGAACACGATGCCCATAACGAAATTATCAGAGTTGAAAACACTGAAAAAGGCATTAGGCTTAAAGAAGTTTTCGGCTGTAATGACGTCTTAAGCTAGTCTTAATCATCTTAATGTAGTGTTAATCATTTCTCGAGGTGTAACAAAACATTTTATTTTTACACCAATTCATAAATAATAAAACAAAAATATAATATGAAATTTTTACAATTTTTGCTTATTTCAATGTTTTCATTGACAATATTTGCACAAGGATCTGCCCAACCTGTTGTTAGAAAAACGCCTTTACCTGAACAGCAATTGCAACGCTGGAGCCATCTTGATTTAGATAAAGATACCATTCCCGGAATGAGTGTGGATAAAGCGTATGAACTTTTGAAGAGCAAAAAAGGCATGAAAGTTATTGTTGCTGTTGTCGACTCGGGGGTTGATACGAATCATGAAGATTTGAAAAGCGTTATCTGGACCAATAAAAAAGAAATTCCAAACAATGGAAAAGATGATGATAAAAATGGTTTTGTGGATGATGTTCATGGCTGGAATTTTTTAGGTGAATCAAATGCCGAAAATCTGGAAATGGTGCGTATTTTGAAAAAAGGCGATGATGGTTCAGAAACCTACAAAAGAGCCTTAGCAGATTACACCGAAAATCTTAAAGACGCTAAAGAAGCCAAAGAAACTGTAGACGTGTTGTTGACAGCTGATAAAACCGTTGCTGAGTTTCTGAAAAAAGACAATTACACGATTGAAGAACTAAAAGATATGTCTTCGGTTAAGTTTGAATTATACGACAGCAAAAGAATAATGCTATCTTATGCCGCTCAAAAAGGAGCTACTTTCCACGATGATTTAAAAACTTATAAAACCGCTATTTATGACCAATTGGACTATAATCTTAACAAAGATTTTGATGGCAGAAAAATAGTTGGTGACAATCCCGAAGATATCAACGACAAAAAATATGGGAACAATGTTGTGTATTCTAAAGACCGAAAAGATAATCTTCACGGAACTCACGTTGCCGGAATAATTGCCCAGGTTAGAAATAACAATGCTGGTGGTGACGGCGTAGCCAATAATGTAGAAATTATGCCCGTTCGCGCAGTGCCAAATGGTGATGAATATGACAAAGACATTGCATTGGCTATCCGTTATGCAGTTGATAATGGTGCAAAAGTCATCAATGGAAGTTTTGGAAAAGACTATTCTCCACATGCAGGATGGGTTTATGATGCCATTAAATATGCTGCCAGCAAAGACGTTTTAATTGTTCATGCCGCAGGTAATGATTCAAAAAATATTGATACTGAACCGAATTTCCCAAGTGATGAAGTAAATGGCGCCGAAATTTCGGATAACCTTATAACTATTGGAGCCTTGAAAAACGAGATTGGCGAAAAAGTAGTTGCCAGATTTTCTAATTATGGAAAAAAGAACGTAGATGTTTTTGCCCCAGGTGTGAAAATTTATGCTACCGTTCCGGGCGACAAATACAAATACTTACAAGGAACATCAATGGCTTCTCCAAATGCGGCCGGAGTTGCTGCCTTAATCCGTTCTTACTATCCAAATTTAAAAGCGGGTCAGGTAAAACAAATTTTGATGCAATCTGGAACGCCGTTGAATTTTGATGTTAAAGTTGGTGAGAACCAGGAAAAAATTCCTTTTTCCGAAGCAAGCGTTTCAGGAAAGATTGTCAATGCGTACAATGCCTTGAAAATGGCCGAAGAAATGTCGAACGCTGTTAAGAAAAGCCCTAAATTATAAATCAGAAAGGAAGCGTAAAACCTTCCTTTTTTTATTTTATTCCAGCATGAACAATAAATTTTTATTTGGGTTTATTTTATTGAGTATTACTTCCGTTTTTGCCCAGTCCAAAGGCTATTGGCAGCAAAAGGCAGATTACAAAATGGAAGTGTCGATGGATGTAAAAACCTATCAATACAAAGGAAAACAAAAACTCATTTATACTAATAATTCCTCAGATACGCTGCGCCGTGTTTATTATCATTTATTTAATAACGCGTTTCAGCCGGGAAGCGAAATGGATATGCGAGCCCGAACTATTGCTGATCCTGACGGCAGGTTCCTGACTAAAACTAAGGAAAGCCGCATCGCTAAACTACAAGCTGAAGAAATTGGCTATTTGAAGATTTCCAATTTCAAACAGGACGGTGTTTCCGCCGATGCAAAAGAAGTAAGTACAATTCTCGAAGTGACATTGGCTAAACCGATTCATCCTGGAAAATCTACCACATTGACTTTAGATTTTGACGGCCAGGTTCCGGTTCAGATTCGACGCTCGGGCAGGAATAATTCTGTCGGTGTTGAGCTTTCTATGGCACAATGGTATCCGAAAATGGCCGAATTTGATTTTGAAGGCTGGCATGCCGATCCATATATAGCAAGGGAATTCCATGGCGTTTGGGGCGATTTTGATGTTAGCATTACTATCGACAAAGATTATATTCTTGGTGGAACCGGATATCTGGAAAACAAAAATCAGATTGGTTTTGGTTACGAGGATAAAAACAAAGCTGTAAAAAAAGATCCAAATGCGAAAACACTAACATGGCATTTTGTGGCGCCGAATGTCCACGATTTTACCTGGGCTGCTGACAGGAATTATCTTCATGATGTTGTCAAAGGGCCAAATAATGTTGACCTGCATTTCTTATACAAAAACGATAAAAAGTATATTCAGAACTGGAAAGAACTTGAACCTTTAATGGTCAGGATAATGGATTTTTATAATAAAACCGTTGGCAATTATCCATACAAACAATATTCTTTTATTCAAGGTGGCGATGGCGGAATGGAATATGCCATGTGTACTTTAATGCTCGGAACCGGAACGGCAAAAGATATGCTGAAAGCAGCTCCGCACGAATTAGCGCATTCCTGGTTTCAACATATTTTAGCTTCCAACGAATCGAAACATCCGTGGATGGACGAAGGATTTTCCACTTATATAGAATATTTGGCGCTGAATGAAATTCCGGTTAAAAAAGATGAAAATCCTTTTAAGTCAATCTATAATACTTATTATGGTTTGGTGGAATCCGGAAAGGAACAGCCACTTTCCACACATGGTGACCGATATGATGTAAACAAAAGCTACTCCACCGCTTCCTATTACAAAGGCGCGCTTTTCCTAACACAATTGGAATACCTCATCGGGACAGAAAATACCAGAAAAGCTTTGAAACGTTTTTATAATGAATTCAAATTCAAACATCCTACGCCTAATGATATAAAACGAACGGCAGAACGTGTTTCGGGCGCGAATTTAGATTGGTATTTAACCGATTGGACACAAACCCTGAACACTATTGATTATGGAATTAAAAATGTTGAAAGTGCGACTGATGGTGTACAAAGAACCGGAGTTTCTTTACAACGTATTGGTAGAATTCCAATGCCGATGGATATATTGGTAGAATATACCGACGGGACAAAAGAGAGTTTCTATATTCCATTGCGAATGATGAGTTTTGAAAAAGAAAACCCAACTCCCGATATTAAACGAACCGTTTTAAATGATTGGACCTGGGCAAATCCAAATTATTTCTTTGAAATTCCAAAGGCAAAAATGGCTATCAAAAAATTAACTATCGATCCAAGTGGTTTAATGGCAGACGTGAAAAGAGAAAATAATATTTACGAGGTCAAATAAGAAAAGTGAACTTTTTAAGCTTCGCTTTTTCTGGAATAGAATTTGTAGATTTACCGCGATAAAAAAATTTGACAAAATGAAATCAATTCAACTTCTTATCGTTTGCCTTTTTTTAGGTTTTGGAAATAGTGCTTCGGCACAACCCATTCGTTTTCAAACCAGCAGCGTAAGTTTTACAGATAAAAAAGACAACGGTCAATGGAACGAATGGTCCGATTTTGTTGATGCTAAAGTCTTAATAACCCTTGATCCAAAAAAAGATTTGATCGTGGTTAATTCTTCAGAAGTACAGTCATTCAAAATCAAAGCGTATGGCGAAATCACCGATAATGAAGAAGTAAATATTGTTCCTTTTGAATGTGTTGACAATAAGTTTTCGAAGTGTAATATCTTAATCATTACCAAGAAAAATGAAAACAACAGGGTACAGTTTTACATTACTTACAATGAAGTGAAATTTGTATACAATATTTACCCTGTCAAGTAGCAATGGATTTTTCCTATCCAAAAACCGAAAAACTTAAAAGCAAAAAAATTATCGATTTACTCTTTACCGAAGGCAAATCGGTGAGTAAATATCCGCTGCGTTTGGTTTATGTAAAACATGATTTTGAAGAAGATGTTCACTTAAAAATGGGTGTTTCTGTATCCAAAAAATATTTTAAAAAAGCAGTAGACCGGAATTATTTCAAGCGGGTTTTACGTGACTCCTACCGACTGAATAAACAGCTTTTGATTAAAAGTTTACACGCTAAGTATTGTTTTATGTTTTTTTATCAAACCAATGAAAAGTTGTCTTATCAGGAAATAAACCAAAAGACCATCCAGCTTTTTGAAAAGGCTGTAAAATCCATACAGGAAGAAAAAAAATGTTAACTAAAAACCGAATCCGATTCGTTTAGTGTAATTTAGTATATTCGTTAACTCGTTAAAGAAAAAACCATGTTGTCATCCATTAAAAAAAGATATTTTATCCCTGCAGTTTTGAGTATTTTTCTCTTTGTTGGGGTTAGTTTTAAAGACGATTTCTTCGAAATTTCAAAACAAATTGAAATCTTCACCACGCTTTTTAAAACCATTAATCAAAACTATGTAGACGAAACAAATCCGGCGGAATTGATGGACCATGCCATCAAAACAATGCTCGCCGATTTGGATCCGTATACGAATTATTTCAACGAACAGGATGTTATTAAATTCAAAATAAATAACACTGGCGAATATACAGGAATTGGTGCCATGATTACCCGAAAGGAAGACAAGCTTATCATTAAGGAACCATACAAAGGATTTCCGGCAGATAAGGCCGGATTGAAAGCCGGTGATGAAATTACGCAAATTGGCGATGTGCTTTTGGCAGATTTCAAAGACGACGCTTCACAATTAATGAAAGGTGCAAAAGGCACTAAAATCAGCATCAAATATTTGCGTCAGGGGAAACCAATGACGACCCAATTGGTTCTGGATGAAGTTGCAGTAAAAGCAGTTCCTTTTTATGGAATGGTTGATAATAAAACAGGTTATATTGTGTTGTCGCAGTTTAATGCTAAAGCTACATCAGAAACCAAAGAAGCCTTGGAAAAATTAAAAACAGAAGGCGCTACACAAATTGTTTTGGACTTGCGTGGAAATCCTGGCGGATTATTGAACGAAGCGGTGAATATCTGCAATCTTTTTGTGCCAAAAAATGAAATCATTGTAACGACAAAATCGAAGAATTCTAAATACAATAACACTTACAAAACAACCCGCGAACCAATTGATACTGAAATTCCTTTAGTAGTTATTGTTGATGGAAAAAGCGCTTCTTCTTCTGAAATTGTTGCCGGTGCTTTACAGGATTTTGACAGAGCAGTAATTGTCGGTAGCAGAAGTTATGGGAAAGGTTTGGTGCAACGTCCGATTGATATGACTTATGGAACTCAGGTAAAAGTCACTATTTCCAAATATTACACGCCATCGGGAAGATGTATCCAGGCATTGAATTATTCGCTTAAAGATAAAAATGGCAAAGCCATTAAAACGGAAGAGAAAAATTATAATGCTTTCAAAACCAAAAAAGGAAGAACGGTTTACGATGGAGGCGGGATTTTACCCGATGTGGTTTTAGAAAATACCAAAACAAGTGCCATTGCCGAAGCCTTGCAAAAAAATGATGGGATTTTTAATTACGTCACGTATTACTATTACAAAAATCCAACGCTTGGCGACAAAATTCCGATTATTACTGATGCTGAGCTTGCCGATTTTAAAGCTTTCCTAAAAAGGGAAAAAATAGCATTTGACACCGAAACGGAAGTTGCCTTAAGAAACACTTTGGAAAAAGCAAAAAAGGAAAATGTGGATACTGCGATTGCATCCGAATACCAACAATTGCTGACAGCTTTGGAAAAAAGCGAAGAAACCATGATAGACAAAAACCAAAAGGAAATCAAGAATTTGATTTTGGATGAAATCATAAAACGATACCAATACAAGGAAGGATTGTATCAATATTATGTCAAGAGCAATTTTGAAATCAAAAAGTCTATTGAAGTCTTAAACGACAAATCACAATATAACACGATTTTGAAAATTTAGTATGAAGTTCTTAAAGTTTTTGCCCTTATTGTTTTGTTGTTTTCTTCAGGCTCAGGAAGAAGTCGTTCATTCGGTTTATTTTGAATTTGACAAATTTACCCTGAATGAAAAAGAGGTTAATGACGCTATTGATTTTATAAAAAAAACCGATTCCACCCGTATTGAAGACATTCAAATTTTTGGCTACACTGATGATGTTGGAAAAGATGCCTACAATTTCAAGCTTTCTACAAAACGCGCCACTGCGATTCGGGACAGGTTTGTTGAAAACGGTATCAAAAGTAAAATCATCGTAACCATTGAAGGCAAAGGCCGTATTTTGATTGAAGATGACATCGTAGAAAATCTTCCGGAAAAGCGTTCCAAAAATCGCCGGGTCGATGTGGTTCTTCACCTGAAACCTTTACCAAAAATTGAAATTCCAGGGTTTTTCAATACAGTTCAGAAACATCACATTATTGGTGATCATATTTATCTGGACAATATTTTATTCGAAAGAGGCAGCAGCAAATTGCCATTTAAATCCAAAACAGAATTGGACAAAATTGCGCGTTTGCTAATGAAATATAAGAACCTTCAATTTGAAATCCAGGGGCATGTTTGCTGTACGCCACCTTACCAAAAAGAAGCCATTGATTTAGGGACGAGAAAACGTCAACTATCCATAAACAGGGCTGCAGCAGTTTATAAATATTTACTGTTTAAGAAAGTAGCCAAAGACCGAATGACTTTCAAAGGTTATGGAAATACAGTGCCGCTGGGCAAAGGAGCAGATTATGATAGAAGAGTAGAATTGGTAATTACAAAAACCTAATTTTTTTTCATTTCGATATGCGGAATATCGTCTTCTAAATACGTTTCACTCGTTTGAATAAAACCGTGGCTTTCGTAGAAATTTTTCAAATATAATTGTGCCGAAATGGTGATTTTGCGTTCGCCAAACTGATGCTTCATATAATAAATTGCTTCCCTCATTAAGATGTGCCCAAGTTTTTTGTCGCGGTAACTTGGCTTAACTACAACCCGGCCTATGGATGCCTGCTCAAAATAATCTTTTGGTTTAAACAAGCGCGCGTAAGCAACCGTTTCTCCATTATCTTCTCCGATAAGATGCAGTGCTTTTTGATCTTTATTATCAACATCCTGATAAGGGCATTTTTGCTCTACTATAAAGACTTCACTTCGCAATTGGAGTAGATTGTATAATTCAATAGCTGTTAGTGCCTCAAATCGCTTTATTTTCCATTCTAGGTTCATAATGCTATTTTTTGATTTGTATAGACTTAATAATTGCTTCCAATTCAAACATTAAATCGCGTTTTTCCTTTGATGGCGCATAGCAAAATCCTTCCAAAACCAAAATGCGTCTGTGGACTTTATCAAAAATGGAATAACTGATAAATGGCCCCGACATGAAATCGTTTTTCATCTGCCAAGTTCCTTTGGTTTCGTAACATCTGTTTCCTGCCAGAGTAGTTTTTGAAAAATAAGGTGAATAAGCCTGATCGGACACCATTTCTGTTCCCGGAGCCGAGCCGTGAATGTATGCCCTGCCAATGGAATCCCTGGCTATTACAATATCGCTAACGGCATGATTTGGCCGGATGTTATTCCATGGAATCTGGTAAATCAGCAAGCTGGTGTTGCCACTGGTGATTTCGCTTTTGAGCCAGATGAAGTTTTTGCGGCGCATTACGTATTCGTATTTGGAAGGAATCAGCAAATCAATATTGAATTTCTTTTGGATTTTTTTAGTGTCAAGCAATGAATCCTTGAAAATTTCCTGATTATGGATAATTTCTATTGCACGCATTTTCTTAATGATTTCAGGAGAATATTTCTCGAGGAGCTCAATTATCTCAAAAGAGGTTTTTCCTGTAATATGGAAGGCATTTTGTGGCGTAGCAAATTCGTTTTGCTTGAATTCAAATTTATTTTCATTCCCTTTTTTGACGACGACGATATTATGGCTGTCTGTTGAGAAACCTTCGAAAAGCTTTACCGGATATTGGTTTATTGTAAACAAGGGCTCTTCCTGTGGCAAACCCAAAACTGGTGAAGCAAATTTATTCCGGATACTGTCGCCCACTTCCCCGTTCCAAAGCTGGTCATCAATGATTACCGAAATGGTGTTTATTTCTGACGAGGAATCCTCAGGAAGTTTGTCTTCCTTAAACGAGCAGGAACTCGCAAGAAACGAGGCAAAAAGCCATAAAAAAAGGGTTTTATTCATAACTGAAATAAAACCCAAATTTATAGAAGATTTTCGGAATTAACCGTTAATTTTTAATTTCATCCCAGCTTTCAAACTTTCGTTTTTAATTCCGTTCCATTTTTTTAAATCTGAAATCGAAACACCAGGATATTTTTTGGCAATGCTAAACAACGAATCGCCTTTTTTAACGTGGTATAATTTTACCTCGTTTCTATCATTAGCTGCTATATTCTCTTTTTTAGCTGGTACATTTTTGCTTTCAGAAGAAACCACATATCTTTTACCAACAATTAATTTTGCCCCAAGTTGAATATTGCTGTCTTCAATTTTGTTCCAGTCTTTGATGTCTGACATAGAAACATCATATTTACGGGCAATACTTCCTAGAGTTTCGCCTCTGTCGACAACATGTTCGGTAACTTTTAATTCGGTTTTATAAGTTGCTTCTTTTATAGGTTCAGCGTCATTGCCGGCCAAAGTCAATTTAATTCCCTGATCAACATTTAAATCATCAAGATTGTTCCATTTTTTTAGGTCTTCAAGACTAACATTGAATTTTTTAGCGATGCTGAATAAGTTATCACCTCTTTCCACTACATAAAAATCACTTGGTTTTTCAGCGGCCTCATTCGAAGCGACAGCAGTTTCAACAGCATTTTTATCTGATTTTATTTCTTTTCTAACGGTAGTTACTACTCTTTCGTTTTTAATTATTTTTAAGCTTTTTCCAGGCATTATATTGCTCCCTTTAAGCTTATTCCATTTTTTAACTTCAGCAACAGAAACTCCGTATTTGTCTGAGATTTCACCAAGGTTATCGCCTCTTTTTACTTTGTGGTATTTTACAATATCTTTGTATGAAACTACTTTTTCTTCTTTGAATATTTTACCAACATTTGAAGCTACGGCTGTTGTTTCTTTTACCGAAATGGTATCAGCTTTTGTGGCTTTTTTATTTGATGCTACTGCTTCCTGAGTATAAATTTTTAAACTCCTGCCCATTGGCGCTTTGTTGCTTCGCAAATGATTCCATTTTTTAAGTTCAGACATAGTGACGCCGTATCTGTTTGAAATCTCGCTTAAGCTGTCGCCTCTTCTGACTTTATGGTATTTGACTTTTGAAATTGTTCCATTATTATCAGAGAAATTAGAATTATTTGCCAACATACTTTCGTATGGTCTTTCCCTTTTATTTGATTCATATTTAACGAAAGCATAAATCTTGTCTTCATTGGAAGTGAAAACTGCAACTTTATTAACCGGCAATCTTAAATAGTGGTTTTCACCTGTGATGAACGGAACTACTTCTCTTTTAAATGACGGGTTTAGAAACTGCAATTCTGCCACCGGAACATCCAACAAATCTGAAATTTGCTTGAATGTCATCGCATTTTTTACCATCACAGTATCTGTGGCAAAATGATTTGCAATAGCTCTGTCTGGTTTTATTCCGTGCTCTTTATGGTATTCAAAAATATACATTGTTGCCAGGAAAGCCGGTAAATATCCTTGTGTTTCTTTGTGGAGATATGGTCGTATGTTCCAGTAATTTTGTTTTCCTCCTGAACGACGGATAGCTTTGGCAACATTTCCAGGCCCTGTATTATAAGAGGCTAGAACCAAATCCCAATCACCAAAAATGCCATACATGTTTTTCATGTATTGAGTTGCGGCTTTACTTGCTTTTAATGGATCGCTTCTTTCATCAACATATGTGTCAACCTTTAATCCGTATTGTTTTCCGGTTTGGTACATAAACTGCCATAAACCTGTTGCGCCTACTCTTGAAACCGCTCTTGGATTCAACGCTGACTCAACTACGGATAAATATTTGATTTCTAGTGGAATATTTTGTGCCGCTAACGACTCTTCAAACATTGGGAAGTAGTATTGGGAAATACCTATTAATCTCTCGAAAGATCTTTTTCTATTCTTTAGGAATGACTTGATTACGTTTTCCAAGCCAACATTGTATTCAATATTGAATGGGGATTTCTCGTCCAGTTTCTTCAGTCTTTCTTTCAGAAGTTCGGTCGACAATTCGTAATCAACTTTTTCATCAACATTAATGCTCTTAATGTCAAAAGTCAACTGATCGTACATGTCCAAACTTGCCAATTCCTTCATCCATAGACTGTCAATACAGGAAGCAATGTTGTCTTTAACAAAGGTTGCCTTTATGGAATCCAATACTTCTCTTCTGGTAAGCGGTTCTCTTTTTACTGATGTAGCAATGATAGTATCTTGCGCAAAAATTGCTGAAGAAGCTAGCAGTAATGCTAATGAGGCTATTTTTTTTATAGTCATAACTTTATTTTGTAAAGTGTTATATTTCAAATCTGTATGATATTAATTGAGTTCAATTAATAACGTCTATTCTTATTTTTTATTGTGCTGTTTTAAAACTTTAACTTAAAATGGCTGCAATTCCCGGTAATGTTCTTCCTTCCAGCATTTCTAACATCGCTCCACCACCAGTTGATACATAACTCATTTTGTCTTCCAATCCGAATTGTTTCACCGCTGCCACTGAGTCTCCACCGCCTACAAGTGAAAAAGCTCCGTTTTCCGTTGACTCAGCAATATATTTTCCCAATTCAATTGTACCGTTGGCGAAATTCTCCATTTCAAAAACACCTAGCGGTCCATTCCAAAGAATTGTTTTTGAATTCATAATCACTTCTTTGAAATTCGCTAATGATTTCGGTCCGGCGTCTAAACCTTGCCATCCATCAGGGATTTCTTTAACATCTACAATTTGCGTTTTGGCATCATTTGAAAATGAATCTGCTGCAACAACATCAACCGGAATATGTATCTGAACGTTTTTTTGTTTGGCTAAATGCAAAATTTCTAAAGCCAATTCTTGTTTGTCATCTTCGCAAATTGAATTTCCAATTTTTCCGCCCAACGCTTTTACAAACGTGAATGTCATTCCGCCACCGATGATCATGTGATCCACTTTGTCTAAAATATTTTCGATAACTGTGATTTTTGAAGATACTTTTGAACCTCCAAGAACCGCTGTTACCGGTTTCACCGAATTATTTAAAACTCGGTTTAAGCTTTCTATTTCTTTGGCCAAAAGCAATCCAAAACATTTATGTTCCGGAAAAAATTTAGCAATTATTGTTGTTGAAGCATGTGCTCTATGCGCTGTTCCGAAAGCATCATTTACATAAATATCACCTAATGAAGCCAATTCCTTAGCAAAGTTTTCATCTCCGGCTTCTTCTTCAGCATAAAAACGAAGATTTTCCAACAATAATACTTCGCCTGATTTTAAATTATTAGCTGCATTTTTCGCTATTTCTCCTTTACAATCAGAAGCAAATTGAACATCAACACGCAAAACTTCTGTTACTTTTTCCACAATATGTCGCAACGAATATTTATCTTCTTTTCCTTTTGGCCTTCCTAAATGCGACATCAGAATTACGCTTCCACCATCGGCAAGAATCTTATCTATAGTTGGCTTTGCGGCTTCAATCCTGTTGGCATCGGTAACGTTGAAATCCTCATCTAAAGGCACGTTGAAATCAACTCTTATTATGGCTATTTTGGCTTTGAAATTAAAATCTTGAAGCGTTTTCATTTTGTAATATACTAGTACTGAATCATTGCAAATATAATAAAATTTAGTTTCATCGATGATTTTTGTGCTTTTATCGATGATTCTTAAGGGAAAATTAAGCGATAATTTGTTTGTTGTCAAACAAATAGAAAATAATTCTCAACTACTTTATGAACAATTTCAGTGAATGAATATCTGTATTCATCATTTACTATTAGCGAAATATTTCTTCTATATTTGCTTTATGCAGTTTTCAGAAATTCTTGGTCAGGATTATATAAAAAATCATCTCGTAAAAAGTGCGCTTTCGGGAAGAATTCCGCATGCACAATTGTTTGTTGGTCCTGAAGGTTGCGGAACTTTGCCGATGGCAATTGCTTACGCACAATTTGTTTTGTGCAATAATATTGGAAACGAAAATAATGGTGGAAACGAAAGTTGCAATCTAAAGTTTCAATCATTTACACATCCCGATTTGCATTTTGTTTATCCAAATGTGACTAATGAAGATGTAAAAACAAAACCAAAAAGTGCCGATTTTATTATGGACTGGCGCGAATTTATTATGCAAAATCCATATGGAAGTTTGTTTGATTGGTACAAGCATTTAGGTGTTCAGAACAAGCAAGGTGAAATTCGTGTTGAAGATGCGCAGGACATTTTAAAATCCTTAGCATTGAAATCTTACGAAGGCGGATATAAAATCATGATTGTTTGGATGGCAGAAAAAATGAATATTGCTGCTTCCAACAAATTATTAAAATTGTTAGAGGAACCACCACAAAAAACATTGTTCTTATTAATTTCCGAAAACGAAGAAGATATAATTCAAACCATTCGTTCGCGATGTCAAGTTTTGAATTTTGGAGCTTTACCTGAAACCGAAATTTCAAAAGCCTTAAAAACCAATTATTTTTTAGACGATTCTTCAGCGTCAAAAGTAGCGCATCAGGCACAGGGAAATTATAATAGGGCTCTTCATATTGTGAAAAACGACGCGGAAGATTTTCCTTTTGAAAAATGGTTTGTGGCTTGGGTTCGAGCTGCCTTTAGTGCAAAAAAAAACGCTTCAGCAATTCAAGACTTAATTGCCTGGAGTGAAGAAATTGCAGGTTTAGGCCGTGAAGGACAAAAGCAGTTTTTGAATTATTGTATTGTCATGTTCCGTCAGGCGTTGATGCATAATTATGAAACCAAAAATCTGGTTTATGTCGAACCAAAAGTTGAAAACTTTACCTTCGATAAGTTTGCGCCTTTTGTAAATGGGAATAATATTAATGCTATTTTTAATGAACTTTCAGATGCAATTTATCACATTGAACGCAACGGAAATCCCAAAATTATATTGACTGATTTGTCTATAAAGCTTACTCGATTAATCCATAAAACTTAACTATTATGACTAATACTGCTTCCATACTTGTTTTGCTTTTTCTCGCTGTAACTTTTGTTCAATCCGGCTACGATAAAATATTTGGCTGGCAGGGAAATATTGATTGGTTAAAATCGCATTTTGCCAACACCTCATTATTGAAAAATAATGTTCCTTTAGCGTTAGGCGCAATTCTAATTTTGGAGCTTATTACAGGCGTATTAACTTTAGTAGGCTGTGTAGAATTATTGATTAATGGAGGAAGGACATTCGGTTTTTATGGTGCCGTTTTCTCTTGTATTACATTGATTTTGTTGCTTTTAGGTCAACGTTTAGCTAAAGATTATGACGGTGCGCGAACAATTGCCATTTATTTTGTACCGGCCATTCTCGCTGTTTTTTGGTTAAGTTAAAAATATATGTAAATAAAAACGCCACTTGGAATAGTGGCGTTTTATAATGTTATAATAGAATTATTTCTTCTCTTCTTTTGGGCTTTCTTCTTTTTTACCTGCAGATTTATATTTATCGTTAATCATTTTGATTATATCTTTTGTAATGTCATAGCTGTCTTTCGCATATAAAATTGAAGGTGCAGCATCGCCTGATCCGTAAATATAATCGTATCCTTTTTCCTTACCATATTCTTTTAGCATTTTTCTATAGCCAATAACTAGCGAATCTATTTCAGCGCCGCTTTCTTGTTGTAATTGTTGAAGCATTGCTTGCTGCGCGTAGTTTAATTCTTGCTCTCTTTGTGACAATTCGGCTCCTTTTTGTTGTGCCCATGCTGGACCGTTTGCCTGTGCGTTTTTCTTAAAATTTGCTGCTTCCGATTTAAAACGGGCAACTTCTGCTTCCAACTGGTTACCCATTACTTTAGATTTCTCTTTGTATTTGGCACCAATATCTTTAGCTTCTGTCGACTCGTCCATTAATTTTGAAGTGTCAACGTAGGCTGTTTTGAATTCTTTTGTTTCTGTTGCTGCTTTGTTACAAGAAATAATTGCAATTGCGAATGCAAAAAGGATAACTGTTTTTTTAATCATGATTGTTAAATTTAATTTTGGTTTCAAAAGTATAAAAATAAAGTTCAATAATCTAAGGTGAATTTTCGAGGTTTTTTGAACTATAAATTTTATTTATTAGATAAAAATTAGCGATATTATTTAACTATTATTTTTGACTTTAAATAAAGCGATTTAACCGCATTTTTTTATCTTGGCAGCTTGTTGCCTGTATTGCGTTGGTTTAATAAAATATGGCGCTTTTATTTGTTTTTAGGTGTTTTTTATGACGTATATATGAGAAGAATACTCTTTAGTTTGACTACCGCTCTGATTTGATTTCAATCCGACAAAAAAAGCTTTGACAAAATTCATTTTTCCTGTTTTATACTTTTCAGACAATAAGCTCACATAAAAACTATCAAATTTCATTGGAAGCACTTCCACCAATTTCATTTCTTTTTCTGCAAATAGTTTTTGAATTGCTGTTTTTGAAAAATGCCAAATATGTCTTGGTACATCATACGCTGCCCAAAATCTTCCATAATAATTAGCGTCAAAAGATTTAAAATTTGGAACTGCAATTAGAATTGTTCCTGTAGGTTTTAGTAATCTTTTTAATTCTAAAATATATTCATCAAGATTTGGAACATGCTCTAAAACGTGCCACATGGTTATAATGTCAAAAGAATGATTATCTAAATCGGAAAGATTATCTGCAAAAAAAACGCCCTTATTAATAGCAATCGCTTTTGCTTTTTCGCTTGGTTCAATTCCAGTTGAATTCCAGCCGTCGCTTTTTGCTGCCACTAAAAAATCGCCAGTACCTGCGCCAATATCCAAGAGTTTTCCTTTCTCGGACTGTGTATTGATTAATTTTATTTTATTCTTTAGCGCATTGGTTTTAATCAAATGATACATTTTTTCAAAAAATGAACGCTTTCCATCCGTATGTGAAATATAATCTTCGCTTTCGTAGTAGCTTGGCAATTTCTCCAGACTAGGCTTTGGAAAAGTGATTAACAAATCATATTCAGGATTGTGATGCAATTCGAAAATTTCTTTCGAAACAGAATAATCTCTAACTTTTTGAAAAAAAATATTATTTTGAAAACTCATATAAAGGCTGTATTGATAAGGCTTGGGAGATTTAGTTTCACGTGGAACGCAAATTTATCTTCCCATGTAAATTAATAAAACTGAAACATCTGCTGGTGAAACACCGCTTATTCTTGATGCTTGTGAAATAGTAATCGGTCGAATTTTGCTTAACTTCTGCTTTGCCTCTATTGACATTGATTTGATTTTGTTATAATCGAAGTTCTCCGGGATTTTAATATCCTCTAATCGGATTAATTTCTCTGCATTATTTCTTTCTTTTTCGATATAACCCGAATATTTTACCTGGATTTCCGCTTGCTCGACAATCTCTTTGTCTAAATCATTTTCGGCAACGTAATTTTTAACTTTGTCAAACTTCAGGAAATCATCCAATTCAATTTGTGGACGTGAAAACACTTTAAACATTTTATCCGACTGAACCATTGCTGAACTTTCTTTTGCTTCCAATATCGGATTTGCTTCTTGTGGCGTTACACTTGTTTCTTTGAAAAAGTTAACCATTTTTTCGCTCTCATTAAACTTATGTTCCATTCTGCGCAATCTTTTTTCAGACGCCAAACCAATTTCATATGACTTCGGAGTTAATCTAAAATCAGCATTGTCCTGACGCAATAAGGTTCTGTATTCAGCTCGTGAAGTAAACATTCTGTATGGCTCCTCAGTTCCTTTAGTAATTAAATCATCAATTAAAACGCCAATATAGGCTTCATCGCGACGCAATATCATTGGAGCTTGGTCCTTTACCTTTAGAGCGGCATTAATTCCGGCCATCATTCCTTGTGAAGCAGCTTCTTCATAACCAGTGGTACCGTTTATTTGTCCGGCAAAATACAACCCTTCAACAAGCTTCGTTTCAAGCGTATGCTTTAATTGAGTTGGCGGAAAATAATCATATTCAATAGCATATCCAGGCCTGAAAAACTTAACTTTTTCAAATCCTTCTACAGAGCGCAAAGCTTTAAATTGAATATCCTCAGGCAAAGAAGTTGAAAATCCATTGACATAAACTTCAACGGTATTCCAGCCTTCCGGTTCCACAAACAACTGGTGTCGTTCCTTATCCGCAAAACGATTAATCTTGTCTTCGATGGATGGACAATATCTCGGCCCAATGCTTTGAATTCTTCCATTAAACATTGGCGAACGATCAAAACCTTCGCGAAGAATATCGTGTACATCATTTGAAGTGTAGGTCATGTGGCAAAGCAATTGCTTTGCTAACGGTTTTGTTTCATCCGAATAAGAAAATTTATCCGGAACATCATCTCCGGGTTCTTCTCTCATTCTAGAGTAGTCCAGCGAACGCCCATCAACTCTTGGCGGTGTCCCTGTTTTCATTCTTCCCGCCTCAAAACCTACCTTAACCAAATCATCAGTAATTCCAAATGCGGCACTCTCTCCAGCTCTTCCTCCGCCAAATTGTTTGTCTCCAATGTGGATCAATCCGTTAAGGAAAGTCCCATTGGTAAGCACAACTGTTTTGGCTTTGATTTCAATTCCAAGCGAAGTTACAATTCCCTCAATCTTATTATTCTTAATTAAAAGTCCTTTTACCATTTCCTGATAGAAATCAAGTTTTGGGGTTCGTTCCAGACGAAGTCTCCATTCTTCAGCGAAACGCATTCGGTCAGATTGTACTCTTGGCGACCACATTGCGGGTCCTTTTGATTTATTCAACATCTTAAACTGCACTGCTGTATTATCGGAAACAATTCCTGAATAACCTCCAAGCGCATCAATTTCGCGAACAATTTGTCCCTTAGCGATTCCGCCCATTGCAGGATTACACGACATCTGAGCAATATTTTGAAGACTCATAGTAACTAACAACGTACTGCAACCTAAATTGGCTGACGCTGCCGCCGCTTCACAACCAGCATGACCTGCTCCTACTATAATTACATCGTATTTTTCTAAAAACATCTTAATTGTGTTTCACGTGGAACATCTTCATTTTCTCTTCCTCTTTTTGACGCATAAGTTTTTCGTCATCCTCGCTTTTATCTTTGTATCCACAGTAGTGCAAAATTCCATGAACTAAAACTCTTTTTAACTCTTCTTCAAAAATAACATCGAAATCAGTAGCATTATCACGAACTCTTTCTATAGAAATGTAAACATCGCCGTGTAGTTCGTTTCCTATACAATAATCAAAGCTGATGATGTCTGTTAACGTATCGTGATTCAAATACTGCTGGTTTATTTCCAATAAGTATTCGTCATCGCAGAAGATGTAATTAATCTCGCCTTCGCTCTTCATTTCAGAGTTAATGACTTCGGAAATCCAGTCCGAATAAGAGGATTCGTCCTCTAGTTTGAAATCTAACTCGTAATTAAAACTAATCATTGGTTTTAAAATATTCTTGAACCCTTTGGTTAAAATTGGAGCGCAAAGGTAAGCTTTGTCTATTTAAAATTTCAATACTATTCAAATATTCTTGAAGCTTGCTTGGTAACGCAGTTGTCTGATTGTTAAATTCTTTCTTATTCGTTTCTGATTGACGCTTCTTATCTTCTCCTTGCTGTTGCACTGCTTTTTCCAATTTCAACAACTCATATTTTACATTCAAAATCTTTTGAAGTGTTTCGTTGTTGAACCCTTTATTCAATAATTGCTTTTCTATTTGCTTCATTTGATCCAAAGCGTTTTGTCCATTCCCGCCAACACCTTGCTTCTTCAATTCCTTTTCCAATGCCTCACGCAGCTGTTGTTGCTCTTTATAAATATCCATAATAGCTTTAGCGTCACCTTCACCATCCTGTCCGTTTTCGCCTCCTTTTTGATCTCCTTGACTTTTTCCATTTTCGCCTTTGCCGCCACTTTTGCCGTTATTTCCTTTCTGGCCTTCGCCTTGTCCATCCTTTTCACCTTGGTTACCTTCGGTGCCTTCTCCAGGCTTGTCACCTTTCTTCATCCCCTTTTTCATCTTTTCGCCCAAGCCTTCCTGTTTTTTAATTATATCCGGCAACTGCATTCCCTGACCCTGACCAGGTTTCGGCTTTCCTTTACCTTGCCCCGGCATTTGCATCTGCATCTGCATCCCGTTAAGGATATCGCTCAGCATGTCAGCAAGTTTATTAGATGATGAAACTGCATATTGTTGGTGCGAATTTCCTTTTGGAACATTAGCTTCGGCTAAAGTTTCAATTGCTTTATCTACATTGTATTGGACATTTCCAATTTCTTTAGTAATACCTTCAGCTATTTTTGGATTACGTAAAGACATCGCGAATAAACTATCGTCAACATGTTTGAATTGTTGTTTTAAATCTTGTTGAACTTTCAGGTTCTTATTAAATGAAGGTGCTCCGCGTTTAAGATTCTTAAACTGTTTCATCACATCCTCCTGAGAAAACGAATATGCCAAGAGGTTATCTAAAATCTGACGAAGCATTGCAAGATCTTCTTCCATTTGCTCCATTTCTCCAGATTCCATTTGCTCTTGCATTTGTTGGCTCATTTGCTTCATTTTTTTTGCGGCACTTTTCTGCTTGGGTTTTGCTTTATCTTTTTGCTGCTTTTGTAATTGGTCTTTGGCATCCTTTAAGTCTTCATCGATGCTTTTCTCTTTCTCTTCAGTTTTAGGCAAATCCATTGGAGATTTTAATTCCTTATTGTCTTTATCCAACTCTTTTAGTTCTTCCTGAAGTTTGTCAAATTCCTTATTGATTTCGTCCTGCTTCTCAGCATTATTTTCATCTGTCTTATCAGCAAGTTTTTCTTGTTTTTCAGCAAGCTTATCCATTTTATCAGCAATTTGCTGCGCTTTTTTCTCCACATAATAACGCTTGGTCAATTCAACTAGTTGTTCTAGACTCTTGGTCTGATTTTTACTGGCCTGTTGAAATTTTTCCATTTTTTCAAAAAGCTCTTCTTTACTGATTTTATCATTCAGTTTTTGCAGTTCTTCCAATAGCTTTTTGTTTTTTTCTATCTCTTCTTTGGATTTTTCCAATCTGTCCTGAAGCAGCTCCTTTTTTTCGTCTTTTTTCTCTGATTTGAATTGCTCTAAATTTTCCTTCATCTTCTCCGAAAACTCTTTCATCATCTCATCCTGTTGTTTTTGACGCTGAATAAAATCGTTTACCTTCTGTTGTTCTTTGTATTCTAAATTGTTCTTTTCCTTGCCCATCTTTTGCAATTTATCCAACTCTGAAAGTTGTTTATCCTGGGCTTTCAAGGATTTCGCTAACGAATTAATGTTTTCATTTTGCTGTTGCATCATTTCATCCTGCTTCTCTGTTTCGGTTGCAATTCGGTTACTGAAAATGGATGATTTAGTGCTTTTATATTTATGGATTGCATCATTATCAAAAATCTCAAAATAATATTCATATGACACGCCTTCTTGCACTGGAAGATTGCTTGGGAACGAAAATACAAATTGGTCGTAAATATCTCGTTTTACAGCAATAGAAGCCTTTTTAGCTTGATTTGGCGTGTCTTTCGGATAGTACACGATTTGCAGTTTTGATAAGCCATAATCATCCGAAACCTGTCCTAAAACAAAATTCTTGTTAACCTTTAAACTATCCGGTGCATTATTTACGGTAATGGTTGGAAACTGGTCTTTGATTACAGAAATCTGATAATTCAGTTTTTCATAATTCTGAACTCTATTATTCGATGTCAGAATTTGATAATCAACATTCTGAAGAATGCTTTTTGACAACGTAAATATGTTTTCGATTTTTGCAAAAGTATAACGGGCATTTTCATTTACCCAATCCACTTTTTGTGTGGCCAAAGTATTCATTCTCCAGGTAACCTGTGTTCCTTCTGGGATTATGGCATTTCCTGTCCCTTTTATAACTTCTGATTTTTTATTCAAATAGTTTGGGAAGTTCAGCACCATTTCAAAATTGGCTATTGATGGAACGGTTACTACTTTCAATTCGTAATCATGAGAAGAAACATCATTTGCCTGAATATGGAACTCTATATCTTCTGAAGGTTTCGGAATAACAAATTCAAACTCGCCTGCTTTGTTGCTTTCCATAAAATAACTTTCGTCACCAATGAAAATCATAGCGTTTTCAGGAACAACTTTACCAATAGTCTTTACTTTCAGCAGGAAATCCTTGTTTTGCTCTGTTTGCAAATCCTTATTCAAAACCACAATTTCAAAAAGTGCCGGCGGTAAAAACTGTTGCTTAAAATGAACCACACGATTCAAGCTTTGAGATATCAAATTGCTGTTACCTGAAATATAAAAGAACGCGAAAAACAAAATTGGGATTATCGCCAATGGCAAATATTTCTTATTACTTCCGAGATTTATAGCATTTCCGAAAGGAATTGGCTGTAAGGTGTTTGCTTTTTGGTCAATAGATGCCGCTAACAATTCAGATTTATTCCTGTCATAGGAAAGCTGCAAAAAATTAGTCAGCTTATCTTGTATTTCACCAAAATGATTCCCAATAATGACTGAGGCTTCTTCATAATCAATGCCTTTTTGAAGTTTGGATAATTTGAATAACGGAAAACAAATAAATCTAAAAAACAGAAAGGCTTCAACAAGTACAAAAGTATAAAACAGTACAGTTCTCGCTGCTGGCTTGAGCCAAAGGAAATATTCTACAAACAAAGTGAATATGAAATAAAGCATCCCAATTCCGATAAAGAAAATAATTCCTTTAAGCAACTGATTGGTATAATACTTATTGATAAAGCCTTCTAGCTTCTGATATATAATCTTTGAATTGTCCAATTTTTATAATTTCTTTTTATAACCGATAAATGTACAATTTTTACCGAATACCAAAGCGTTAAAAATTTGCCAAAGAAATTTCGGCAATTCCTGGCCAATTAAATTTTATCTTTGCAAAAAAATAATAGAAATGTCAAGACCTGTTAGAGTACGTTTTGCTCCAAGTCCAACCGGACCATTACATATTGGAGGCGTTAGAACTGCGTTATTCAATTACTTATTTGCCAAAAAACATAATGGTGTTTTCTATCTAAGAATTGAAGATACCGACCAAAACCGTTTCGTTCCCGGAGCGGAAGAATACATTTTTGAAGCTTTGGATTGGTTGGGAATTGCGCCCAGCGAAACCGTTGGGAAGAACGAAAAATTTGGGCCTTACCGCCAATCGGAAAGAAAAGATTTGTACAAACAGTACGCTGATCAATTAATAAGTTCGGGTTGGGCGTATTACGCTTTTGATACTGCCGAAGCATTGGATGGACATAGAAAACAACACGAAGAACAAGGAAAAACATTTATCTATAACTGGCATAATCGTGAAAAACTCGATACTTCTTTGGTGATTTCAAAAGACGAAACCGAGAAAAGAATAGCTGCCGGTGAAGCTTATGTAGTTCGTTTTAAAACGCCAGTGAACGAAACCTTGCATCTACATGACACCATTCGTGGTGATATTAGTTTTGAAACGAATCTTTTAGACGATAAAGTTTTATTCAAATCGGACGGAATGCCAACCTATCATTTGGCAAATATTGTTGATGATCATTTGATGGAAACCTCACACGTTATTCGGGGTGAAGAATGGTTGCCTTCGATGCCGTTACATAGCCTGTTATATAAAGCGTTTGGTTGGGAAGCGCCAGAATTTGCACATTTGCCTTTGATTTTAAAACCTATCGGTAACGGAAAATTATCAAAACGCGATGGCGATAAGTTAGGATTTCCAGTATTTCCATTAGAATGGAAATCGGAAGAAGGAATATCATCCGGTTATAGAGAAAAAGGATTTTTTCCGGAAGCAGTGATTAATTTTTTGGCATTATTGGGCTGGAATGACGGAACAGAACAGGAATTATTTTCTTTGGAAGAATTAGTTGAAAAGTTCGACCTGAATAGAGTTCATAAAGCCGGAGCTAAATTTGATCCGGATAAAAACAAATGGTTCAATCACCAGTATTTGCAAAAACAATCTGATGAAGATTTAGCAAAAGCTTTTGCACCTTTTGTGTATGAAAAAGATATTGATGTTGATTATACCACGTTGGTAAAAATCGTTTCACTGATAAAAGAACGGGCGAACTTTGTTTCAGAATTTTGGGAAATGAGTAATTTCTTTTTTGAGACACCAACATCCTATGATGAAAAAGCAGTCAAAAACTGGAAAGAAGATACACCAAGGACAATGCAGGAGTTAATTTCTGTATTGGAAAATATCAGCGATTTCACTTCTGTAAATATCGAAACAGTAGTAAAAGACTGGATGACACAAAACGAAATTGGAATGGGAAAAGTGATGCAGCCTTTCCGTCTCAGTTTGGTTGGCGCCTTAAAAGGTCCACATCTTTTTGATATTGTAGAATTGATTGGAAAAGAAGAAACCATCAAACGAATACAGAAAGCTATAGATACTTTATAAAAAAGCCCCGAATCATCGGGGCTTTTATTTT
>JAZKCP010000023.1:0-270 GCA_040388035.1 Bacteroidota bacterium
ATTCGATACAAAGGAAAATCCATTTCTGATGTATTGAATATGACTGTTGACGAAGCAGTACCATTTTTTGAGAACATTCCTAAAATCTACAGAAAAGTCAAAACTATTCAGGATGTTGGTTTGGGTTATATCACTTTGGGACAACAAAGCACAACGCTTTCGGGCGGTGAAGCACAGCGTATCAAACTCGCAACAGAGTTATCCAAAAAAGATACAGGGAATACGTTTTATATTATGGACGAACCTACGACCGGTTTGCATTTTGAAGAC
>JAZKCP010000023.1:280-16415 GCA_040388035.1 Bacteroidota bacterium
GGGTTTTGATGGATGTGATTAACAAATTAGTTGATAAAGGAAATACTATCCTGATTATCGAGCACAATATGGACGTAATCAAATTGGCGGATTACATCATCGACATTGGCCCTGAAGGTGGAAAAGCAGGTGGCGAAGTAGTTGCCAAAGGAACGCCGGAAGAAATAGCAAAAAATAAAAAAAGCTACACTGCACCGTTTTTGGAAAAGGAGCTCAAATAATTATGAGTTATGAATTATGAGTTAAGAATGTTAAAATTGACAACTCATAATTTATAATTCATAACTCATAACTTTAAAAAAATGACTAACCAAATTGAAATTACAACACCACGATTAATTCTGAAAAGCGTTACTCCTGCTTTAATTCATGAACTTTTTAACACCAAATCAAAAAACGAAATAATGAATTATTTCGGTTTTGATGAAAATGGATTTGCACATTATAAGGACATGCACGAAAAAGGAATGGAAACGCACCGGATTTCAATCTTCATCTTTTTGCTGATTGATAAAGAAACAAGTTTGCCAATCGGTGAATGTGGATTTCACACTTGGGCAGCTTCTCATAACCGCGCTGAAGTTTTTTATAATATGAGAAATGAAAAATATAAACAAAGAGGCTTAATGACCGAAGCATTGGAAGCTGTTTTAAAATATGGTTTTACCAAACTAGGGCTTCACAGGATTGAAGCACTGATAGCTGACGAAAACGAACCTTCCAAAAAGCTTTTGCTTCGTTACGGTTTTTCCAAAGAAGGAACTATGCGGGAGGATTATGTTGTAAACGGCGTCAATGAAGACTCCGATTGCTATTCCTTATTGAAATGGGAATGGGAGAAAAATCAAGCGTAGAATACAAAATCTTAACAAAAAGAATTACTTTCGCAGGCTTGCGATACTATTAAAATTAGAATAAAGATAAAATGAGGAAAGAAGAATTTATAGATGAAGATGATAAAATACAGGATAAATTAAAGCAAAAACCCTGGAATGAAATAAGAACCAACGACTCTTGGGCGATTTTTAAAATCATGTCTGAGTTTGTAAACGGTTACGAAACGATGGCCCGAATCGGTCCGTGTGTTTCCATTTTTGGCTCAGCCAGGACAAAACCTGATACTAAATATTATTTATTAGCCGAAAAAATCGCTTATAAAATCAGCAAAGCCGGTTACGGAGTTATCACTGGCGGTGGTCCCGGAATCATGGAAGCGGGGAACAAAGGCGCACATAATGGTGCCGGAACTTCAGTGGGTTTGAACATCGAATTGCCATTTGAGCAGCATTATAATCCGTATATCGATAAGGATAAAAATTTGAACTTTGATTATTTCTTTGTACGCAAGGTAATGTTCGTAAAATATTCCCAGGGATTTGTAGTTATGCCCGGTGGTTTTGGAACTTTGGATGAATTATTCGAAGCCGTAACGCTTATCCAAACCAAGAAAATTGGAAAATTCCCAATCATATTAGTTGGTTCCGAATTTTGGGCCGGTTTATTTGAATGGATAAAATCCGTGATGATTGCGAAAGAGGGCAATGCCAATGCCGACGACATGAACTTAATCAAAATTGTAGATACCGAAGACGAAGTGGTTGAAGCGCTGGATAATTTCTACAAAAAATACAATCTGAGTCCAAACTTCTAACGTATGTTGTCCTAAATCGTAATTTCCATTTTTTGAAATCAATTCTTAAAATATTTCTTCTTGGTTTTGTTTTATCATTTCCGGTAAAACTATTGGCACAACATCATTCCAAAATGATGGTCATTGTCGACAACGAGAAAAAAGAATTGACCGTTACTCAGGAACTGACATTTTTCAACCAAACAAATGATACATTGACCAATATCGTTTTGAACGATTGGATCAATGGCTATACTTCAAAGAATACGCCTTTGGCAGCGAGGTTTTCCGATGAATTTGAGAGAAGTTTTCATTTAGCCGAAGAAAAGGAAAGAGGCCGGACAAATAACATAAACATCATTGATGAAAGTCAAACTTTGCTGACTTGGGAAAGAGATAAAAACTTTCCTGATGTTATTCAGATTCGGCTTAAGGAAAAGTTGTTTCCGAATCAGAAAGCTAGCTTTATGCTAACCTATACCGTGAAAATCCCCAGCGATAAATTCACAAAATATGGCTATGGCGAAAACGGGAAAATGTATCTCAAAAATTGCTTTCTTATTCCGGCTCGTTACGAAAATAAAGCCTTTGCCAAATATGATAATTTAAATTTGGACGATTGTGCCAACGCGTTTTCTGACTATGATATTGAAATCAAAATCCCCGAAAATTTTGACCTGCATTCTGACTTGAATGAAATACAAAAAGAAACTGCAAATGGGTTGAATAATTACCATCTAACAGGAAAAAATCGTTTGGATTTCAATCTGTTTGTTGATGGAACAAAGGATTTTGAGATCTACAAAAACAGCAACCTTGAAGTTGTCTCCAATTTGAAGGACAACCGGCTGAACGATATCCAAAGAGCGATTGTTATTGATAGGATTGTGAATTACGTTTCGCAAAACCTGGGGAAATATTCAGAGTCAAAAATGACCGTTTCTCAGGCTGATTATGACAGAAATCCTTTTTATGGCCTGAACCAATTGCCTTTTTTTATCAGTCCGTTTCCCGATGAATTTTTATATGAAATCAAGTTTTTAAAAACCTATCTGAACAATTACCTGCACAATACTTTGCAGCTTGATCCACGAAAAGACAACTGGATTTATGATGGAATCCAAGTCTATGTAATGATGAAATACATTGAGGAATATCATTCCGACAGCAAGATGATGGGAAGTGTTGCCAAGTTAAAAATACTTAGAGGCTATAATTTGGTTTCATCGGATTTTAACGGCCAATACAGCTATTTGTATATGCTGATGGCGCGTAAAAACTTAGATCAGTCTTTGAACAATCCTAAAAACCGCCTAATCAAATTCAACGAAAAAATTGCATCAAAATACCGAGCCGGATTAAGCTTTAGATATTTAGACAGTTATCTGGAAAACGATATTGTGCCAAACAGCATTAAGCAATTCATTGCCCTGAATAAAACGCAGCAAACAAACCGCAAGGATTTTGAAAAGATTTTAACATCCAGTTCGCCTAAAAAAATTGAATGGTTTTTTGACAAAATCATAGATTCCCGTGACATAATCGATTTTAAATTCGATAAAGTTACCCGAACAAAAGACAGCGTTAGTTTTTCGCTAAAGAACAAAACCGAAACTAATGTTCCAATTTCTGTCTATGGAATAAAAAACAAAAATATTGTTTTCAAAAAATGGTTTGATACTATTGCAAAGGATAGCATTTATACCATTCCGAGAAATGATGCAGAAAAAATAGTTATCAATTATAAAAACGAAGTTCCCGAATTTAATTTAAGGAACAACTGGCGTTCACTAAATAGTTTACGGCTTACCAATCGTCCGATTAAATTCATTTTTTTTAAGGATTTGGAAGATCCATATTATAATCAGGTTGTCTACATCCCGACTTTGGAATACAATTTATATGATGGTTTTCTGCCTGGAATGCGCTTTCACAACAAAACAATTTTAGATAAACCCTTTATATTCGATTTAAATCCAACTATTTCCACCAAAGCAAAAAGTTTTTCGGGTAAAGGAGTGGCATACTATAACCAATACAATCGCCATAGTAATTTGTATAATATCCGCTATATGATGAGCGGGCATTATCTGCATTATGCTCCGGATGCCTATTATACCAAATTGGCGCCGACCATCTTTCTCCACCTCAGGCAAGATGATTTAAGGGATAACCGAAAGCAACTGTTTGTTGTAAAGGAAATTGTGGTCAGCAAGGAAAAAACAGCTTTTACGGTTGCTGATAACAGTGAAAATTATGCTGTTTTCAACGCAAAATATTACAATACAAAAACAGAAGTTACAAACCATATTTCATTTATGGGCGATTTTCAATATGCGACTAAATTTGGAAAACTTGCCGGAGAAGTCCAATATCGAAGACTGTTTGACAACAATCGTTCTCTAAATCTAAGATTATTTGCCGGAACATTTCTGCACAATAAAACGGAGTCAACCTATTTTGATTTTGGATTGGACCGGCCTTCGGATTATCTTTTTGAAAGTGAATACTTAGGACGTTCCGAAACCTCTGGAGTTTTTAGCCAGCAATCGATCGTTTCAGATGGTTTTTTTAAATCAATGATCGAAACCCGAACCGCCAACCGTTGGATGACCACCGTCAATGCCAGCTATAGTATTTGGAATTGGATAGAAGTGTACGGTGACATCGGATTTATCAAAAACGCAAGCATTGCACCTAAGTTTGTATACGACAACGGAATCCGCCTGAATCTTGTTACCGACTATTTCGAATTGTATCTTCCTGTTTATTCCAACAATGGCTGGGAAATTGGCCAGCAGAACTATGCCGAAAGGATAAGATTTATCGCAACATTCAGACCTGAAACCCTAATCAATCTTTTCACCAGAAAATGGTTTTAAAAGCAAACAATATTCCATTTGTATTAAATATTTGTCTGGATATTTAAATTTTTATTGAATATTCCTCAGCGCAACTTCTTTTTTAAACAAATAAATTACGGATAGTTAAATTATATTTTTATCCGGGAATTAACTTTATTACTTCTTTTTATTTAAATTTGTTACGTAAAGAAATAATTTCCACTATGTCTGAAGCTACATCCAAAACCGAAATTACATTTGAAGATTTCAAACAAGAAGTTTTAAACGATTATAAAATTGCCACAATAAGCAGGGAATGTAGTCTGTTAGGACGAAAGGAAGTGCTGACCGGAAAGGCAAAATTCGGAATCTTTGGTGACGGAAAAGAAGTACCGCAATTGGCTATGGCTAAGGCATTTCAAAACGGTGATTTCCGTTCGGGTTATTATCGCGACCAGACGTTTATGATGGCGATTGGCGCTTTATCCATTCAACAGTTTTTTGCCGGTTTGTATGGTCATTCCGATTTAGCCCATGATCCAATGAGTGCCGGAAGACAAATGGGCGGACATTTTACAACACATTCCATCGATGAGAATGGAAATTGGAAAAACCTGACGCAGCAAAAAAATTCAAGTGCGGATATTTCTCCAACAGCAGGTCAAATGCCGAGATTGTTGGGATTGGCGCAAGCTTCAAAAATATACAGAAACGTTCGCGGATTGGAAAATTTTACCAATTTTTCGAACGACGGAAATGAAATAGCCTGGGGAACGATTGGGAATGCTTCCACTTCGGAAGGATTGTTTTTTGAAACGATTAATGCGGCCGGAGTTCTGCAAGTGCCATTGATTATCAGTATTTGGGATGACGAATACGGAATTTCCGTTCACGCCAGACATCAAACGACTAAGGAAAGTATTTCTGAAATCATGAAAGGTTTCCAAAGAGATGAGAACGCCAATGGTTACGAAATTTTAACGGTTAAAGGTTGGGATTATCCGGCTTTAGTGGCGACTTATGAAAAAGCAGCCGAAATTGCACGCGAAGAGCATGTTCCGGTTTTGATTCACGTACAGGAATTGACGCAGCCGCAAGGACATTCGACTTCGGGTTCACACGAACGTTATAAAAATGCGGAACGACTAGGTTGGGAAACTGACTTTGACTGTCTAGCCCAAATGAAAACTTGGCTACTCCAAAATGATTTGGCTACGACCGAAGAATTGGAAGCTATTGAATCCAATTCCAAAAAAGAAGTTTTGGAAGGCAAAAAAGCAGCCTGGGCAGCTTTTGTTTCTCCAATGAAAGAAGAACAGCAGGAATTGGTTTCGTTACTGAATTCAATTGCAGCATTAAGCGCCAACAAAGTTTTTATTGAAAAGGAAGCTTCCGATTTAGGTTCAATAAAAGAACCAATTCGTAAAGAGATTTTAACGGTTGCCCGTAAAGTGTTGCGAATAATTGTCAATGAAAATGGCAGACAGGAATTGGCAACCTGGATAACAACTTATACAAACAAAATCCAGCCAAAATTCAGTTCGCATTTGTTTTCACAGTCTGATAAAAATGTATTGAATGCTACCGAAACAGCTGCTACATATGATGATTCTGCCGAAGAAGTGGACGCACGTTTGGTATTGCGCGACAATTTTGATGCGATATTCAATAAATATCCCGAAGCTTTGGTTTTTGGAGAAGATGCCGGAAATATTGGCGATGTAAACCAAGGTCTGGAAGGCATGCAGGAAAAATATGGTGAACTTCGTGTTGCCGATGTCGGAATTCGTGAAGCGACCATACTTGGACAAGGAATTGGAATGGCAATGCGTGGATTACGACCAATTGCCGAAATTCAATATTTGGATTATTTATTATATGCCATTCAGATCATGAGTGATGATTTGGCAACCTTACAATACAGAACGCAAGGCCGACAAAAAGCACCTTTGATTATCAGAACACGTGGCCACCGTTTGGAAGGAATCTGGCATTCGGGTTCACCAATGGGAATGATCATCAATGCGATTCGTGGTATTCATGTTTTGGTGCCAAGAAACATGACAAAAGCCGCTGGTTTTTACAATACGTTGTTGGAAACTGACGAACCTGCTTTGGTTATTGAATGCCTGAACGGTTATCGTTTAAAGGAAAAAATGCCGACCAATTTGGGCGAATTCAAAACTCCGATTGGCGTAGTGGAGACCATCAAAACGGGAAGTGATATTACAATTGTTTCTTATGGTTCAACTTTAAGAATTATCGAACAGGCTGCCAAAGAATTACAGGAAGCGGGAATTGATGTTGAAATCATCGATGCTCAATCCTTATTGCCTTTCGATATCAATCACGACTGTGTAAAATCGGTTATGAAAACAAACCGTTTGTTGGTTATAGATGAAGATGTTCCGGGTGGCGCTTCTGCATTCATTTTGCAACAGATTATTGACGAACAAAATGGTTACCAATATTTAGACAGCCAGCCACAAACCCTGACCTCTAAAGCGCATCGCCCAGCTTATGGCACTGACGGAGATTATTTCTCTAAACCTTCGGCAGAAGATGTTTTTGAAAAAGTTTATGCCATTATGCACGAAGCCAGACCGGATCAATTTCCAAGTTTGTATTAAAAAACATAACCCGAGTGGATTCAGATCCGGCTCGGGTTAAGAATATCTAGATATTAAATCGCGAGGTTGCCGAAGCACTAAAGTCTTTGATAACGTTTATCACGCACCGTGGCAAAGTCTATTCTGCCCTTAAAAAATCCTTTAGTTATTATTTTAATCCCAATACCTCCTATGGGAGTACAAATATATCCATTTATTAAGAATAAAATTATAAATTTGATTCTATGGAAGAATTATTAATAAAATCTAAATTTATATCAAAACTAGATTTGTCAAACCGAAATTTGAAATCTATTCCGGAGGAGGTATTCTCATTAAAAAATCTTAAAAAATTAAATTTAAGTAATAATAAAATTAAGGATATTCCAAGCGAAATATCGAATCTAAAAAATCTAGAAGTTCTCGATATTTCTAACAATCATATTTTGAACTTTTATGCTAAAATTTGTCAATTAAAAAAACTTAAACATTTAAATCTTAACAACAATAAAATCCCATCTATTCCTAAACAAATTAAGAATCTTCATCAGCTTCGAAAACTAAGTTTAGCCAATAACAGAATAAGTAATTTGCCTGAAGAATTGTCTCAAATTCACAGTATAGTTTCATTGAACATTTCTAATAACCCGTTACAGAATTTCCCGGAGAGCTTTTATAATTTGAAATCTTTAAAACATTTATGGATAAGCAATTTATCATTAAGCGAGTTTTATTTTGAAAAACTTAAAAAAATGCCATCATTAAAATCGGTTTATGCATTTTCTAAAATTGAAGATGACAAAAGCTTAAATTCTAACTATTCACAACTTAAAAAAACAAAAGGGAATGCTCTCGGGTCAATAAAACAAAAAAGCATACAAACAAACTCCGACAAAACAATCAAGGAAACTAAATCTAAAGCAATAACAAAAAAAGACATGATTTTCATAAGTTATTCTCATGATGACAAAGACTGGTTAATAAAAGTTCAAACGCATTTAAAAGTATTGCAATATCAAAATCAAATTAAAATAGAAGTTTGGGATGATACAAAAATAAAAGGTGGAGATGAATGGCTAAGTGAAATTGAAAAAGCACTAAACAATTCTGCGGTTGCAATTCTCATTGTATCTACCAAATTTCTTGCATCAGAATTTATCCAGAGACAGGAAATACCTGAATTACTTAATAACGCAAACAAAAAAGGGACAAAACTGTTGTCATTGATAGTAAAGCCTTGCAGATTTAAAAATCAATTAGGTTTAAATTCACTTCAAGCAATCAATGATCCATCAAATGCTTTATTAAAATTATCAGAAGCCGACCAAGAGGAAATTTTAGTAAAATTAACTGACCGTGTCGAAGAAATATTTTCAGACCTTAAGGTAATTAACACTTAACAATAAAATCATGCAACCCAAAGAATTACTTGACTTAGCCGAAAAATTTGGCAATCCGTTATACGTTTATGATGCCGATAAGATTGCGTTTCAGTATAACCGTTTAACCAAAGCTTTTAAGGTGGAAAAACTTCGCATCAATTATGCGATGAAAGCGCTGTCCAATATTTCTATCCTAAAAATGTTAAATAATATGGGTTCGGGTTTGGATACGGTTTCCATTCAGGAAGTAAAGCTTGGTTTACATGCCGGTTTTACGCCGGACCGGATTATTTTTACACCCAACGGTGTTTCGTTTGAAGAGATTGAAGCCGTAGCACATTTGGGTGTTCAAATCAATATTGACAACCTTTCGATTTTGGAGCATTTTGGTGCCAAATATCCTAAAACTCCGGTTTGCATCCGTATCAATCCGCACGTTATGGCTGGTGGAAACGAGAATATTTCCGTTGGGCATATAGACAGCAAATTTGGGATTTCGATTTATCAGATTCCGCATGTTTTAAGAATTGTTGAAAACACAAAGATGAACATTAACGGAATCCATATGCACACGGGTTCGGATATTCTCGATATTGAAGTGTTTTTATATGCTTCTGAAATCCTGTTTGATACTGCCAAACAATTCAAAAATTTAGAATTTCTTGATTTTGGTTCCGGATTTAAGGTGCCTTACAAAAAAGACGATATTGAAACCAATGTAGAGGAGTTGGGTAAAAAACTAACCAAGCGTTTCCTAGCTTTCGAAAAGGAATATGGCCGCGAACTGACTTTGGCTTTTGAGCCCGGAAAATTCCTGGTGAGTGAAGCAGGTTATTTTTTGGCGAAAGTGAATGTCGTAAAGCAAACAACCTCTACCGTTTTTGCCGGAATAGACAGTGGCTTCAACCATTTAATCCGCCCAATGTTTTATGGTTCGCAGCACAGCATAGAAAACATTTCCAAACCAAAAGGCAAAGAGCGTTTTTATACCATTGTAGGTTACATCTGCGAAACTGATACGTTTGCCAACAACCGACGAATTGCAGAAATACACGAAGGCGACACGCTTTGTTTCAGGAATGCCGGTGCGTATTGTTTCTCGATGGCATCCAACTACAACTCGCGCTACAAACCAGCCGAAGTTTTATGGAAGGACGGCAAAGGCTATTTGATACGCGAACGCGAAAGCTTTGAGGATTTACTGCAGAATCAGATTATGGTTGACTTGTAAAATAGAATCCCGCTAAAGCGGGATTTTTTATTGTTTGTAAGTTTTATTGTGATAATTTATAAAAATAGAAGTTCTTTCTTATATTAGCTATTCGGTATCTGGAATAACTAATTAAAAATCAAATCACATGAAAGAAATAACAAAAATCATTTTGTTTACTTTATTATTTACTAATATAATTAATGCGCAATCGACTGATAGGTTTATTAGGATTATTGGTAATTCATCTTATGAATTCAATGCAGATACCTATAGAGTATACTTCAATGTTTCTGAAATACTACCTAACAATTACAACAAGGAAGAATATAAATCATTGGAAAGCAACGTATCAGAGACACTAGATAATTTAAAAAAAATGGGCGTTAAAGAAAATCATATTTTCAAAAACTATAAGTCCAAAAATGCCAACAATTATAACAACACTAAAGTCGAGTATTACTACATTGATGTAACAAGTAAAGAGTTGCTGAACAAAATTACCGGAATGAAGAACACAGGATTCAAAATGGAAACCACCAAGTTTTTATACCTTAATATTAACCCTGATATAGAAACTAATTTAAGTAAAGAAGCAATTACAGATGCCGAAAGAAAAGCAAAAAGCATCACAAAAGAAATTGGAAAAAAACTTGGCAAAATATTAAACATCGAAGATAAAACAACTGCATGTTGTTCTGATTTTGGAGAAACGGAGCAAAATAGTATACTTAAAAAGTATTCACTCAATATTACTTTTGAATTATTGGATTAATGAAAAAGGCTACAGTTTTACTATGGATTCTTTTCTTGGGAAACTATTGCTACAGCCAAGAAGTTAAGCTTAGAATTCTAGGTTATAGCAGCTATACTATTAATGCGGAAGGACAAGTCCATTCTATCACATTTGAAAACAATCCGCTAATTTGCAATCCAATTACGCGAAACAAACCCATCAAAACACAAGTTTCGGAATTTATAGCCAAGTTAACCGAAGCTAACATTGTGTATAAATTCCAAGAGAGGAAAGAAAACAATAATGATCCTGAAGTAGCTCAAACGTTTGATTTATTCTTACCCTTTGAAAGCATTAATAAAAATGTGGAAAATATAATTAGCCTGAGCGGAATAACACTCAATAAATCATATTATAAATTTCCGAAAGCCAAACCTGAGGATGAAGATAAAAAGGCAATACTTTGTTTTAAAAATGCTGAAAAGAAAGCCCAGGCATTAGCCAAATTAATCAACTGCGAAGTCACAACAGTATTGAATATTGATGATGATACTTCAGATGCAAATACTATTTTTGAATTATTGGACATACCGGATATAGATGATGAAGAAAAAGAGATGTATCTAAAACTATTTGAACAGCTAAGCGCAATAGAGAATAAAAATGATGTCGATAAAAATGGCGCCTACAGTTTATGGGTTACTTACATCATTACACCAATAAAATAACTTTTCAGTATTTCTCCAAAACCTCAGTCAAAACCTCCGACTCCGTTCCATTTGGAATTGTTATCTTTAGTTTTTGGGATAAGGTCGGCGCAATCTGCGTGATTACTTTTTTATCATGGGTTTCGCCTTTTTTGATATTCCAGCCAAAGAAAAGACACGGCACGTGGGTATCATAGCTGTAAGGGGCGGCATGTTCTGTTCCTTTGGCTTTTCCTTCCAGGTATCCAGGTTTATCTAAAACTACCAAATCGCCATTTTGCGTAAAGTCATATCCTTTGGCGATACAATTTAGGAAATAATCCGAGCCAGGATTTGCTAAAATCTCTTCTTCGGTATAAACCCGCTTTACTTGTTCCTGTGTCATTAGAAAATCTTTAAAACCTTGCTTAACCACTTTTAAATCCAATCCTTTTGATTTAATAATTTCCTTGTTAAGATGCAGATTGAACTTTCTATAATCCAAAACTAAATTCTCTCCAAAAGTAGCTATTGAAAAATCCTTTAAAGCATTACGAATTGCTTTAATCTCTATATTATCCACATTGTACTTTTGCTTTAGGAACTTTGGTGTTTCAGCAGCGGCATGATCAGCAGTTAGGAAAACCAAATAATTCCCTTTTCCAACTGTTTTATCTAAATAGTTTAAAAAGTCGGCAATGTTTTGATCCAAACGCAAATAAGTATCTTGAACTTCCATCGAACGCGTGCCAAAATCATGACCAATATAATCAGTAGCCGAAAAACTGAAGGTCAAAAAATCGGTGATATTGTCTTTTCCCAACCCTTCTTTTTCAATAGCTCTTATCGCAAACTCCTGAAGCAAATCATTGCCAAAAGGAATCGAACGGAATATATCACCGCCTTTCTTTTCATACATTTTATTCAAATCATACGGAAAAACAGGTTTAAAATCGAACAACTCGCTTTCATGAGGATTATCATCGGGCAAGCTTTCGTTATAAGTTTCAATAGGTTTGAACAAATTCCATCCTTTATTTACATAAGGCAAATAATGCTTTTCGTTATTAAACTCAGTTACCCAATCCGGTAATTTATCGCCATAAAATGTACTAGAAATAAAATTACCAGTATCGCTGTACCAAAATGCCCAGTTAGCAAAATGCCCAGCCGGAAGAATAGAGCCTCTGTCTTTTAAGCTTACGCCAATAACTTTTCCTTTGAAATTGGTTGATAATCGTAACTCATCTGTAATGGTTGTTGCCAAAAGATTTTTAGGAGACATTTCGCCTTCATCTTTCATTCCATTGCCTAATATGCTAACAGAATTATCATCGGTACAATACATTCCTTTTCCGAGCTTTCTGTTGAACCAATCATTACCCATGATTCCGTGAACAGACGGTGTTGCTCCCGTGTAAATAGACGCATGTCCCGGTGCAGTTGACGTTGGCATATAATTATAATGCATATTGTAAAACGTGTAACCATCTTTCATCATTCGCTTAAAGCCATTTTCTGAAAAATCACTTTGAAAGCGATAGAGGTATTCCATTTTCATTTGGTCGACCACAATCCCAACTACAAGTTTCGGTCTTTGCTGCGCTGCCAGGTTTGAAATAATAAATAAGAATACGAAAGGAAGAAACTTTCTCATGAGTTTATATTTGTGTCTCACAAAAATACAGATTCGGGATGAATAGTTTACAAAAAAAATGCACACTGGTCATAGTGTGCATTTGGCTAAAAAAAACTCAAATATTAACAACAACAACTAACTCCTATTTCAAAATCATAAACGTACATCTACGATTTGTGGCATGCTCGGCTTCGGTACAATCATTATTAGGGCAGATGATCAATGGTTTGGTTTCACCATAACCTATAGAACGCAGCCTTTTTCTATCAATTCCATTTTGCACCAAATATTCTAAAGCGGAAGCCGCACGCTTGTTTGACAGCCTCAAGTTATACACCGCTGAAGCTCGTGAATCGGTGTGCGACCCGGTTTGAATTTCCATGTATGGATATTTTTTCAATAATCCCACCAAAACATCTAGCACTTGCGCCGCTTGTGGTTTGATATCCCATTTATCCAAATCAAAATAGATGTTTTCCAATTCGATAAGAACCGTTCCGTCTTCTTTTTTATTGATAATGTCTTCTGCATCATAATACGATTCGACTTTCATTTGCAGGTCGATGTAAACTTTTCCTTTTTGACTGGTATCAAATTCGGCTTCGGCCGGAATATAAAAATCCTTGAAAGCCATGATTTTGTATTTTTTGTTTGGCTCGGTATTGAAAGTAAACGTACCATCTTTACCTACCAAAATTTCTTCGAGAAGATTGCCTTTGTCGTCATATAATTTTACCGTTGCTCCCGGCAAAAGTTCCAATGATTTTACATCTCGCACTTCACCTTCAACTAAGTATTGTAATTTATTTTCTTCCTGTATGAAGGTATATAAATTGTCATCGCCGGTTCTGTTGGAAGCAAAATATCCTTTGTCGGTTTTCTCATCCAGAATGAAATTGAAATCATCCATTTCGCTGTTAATCGTTGAACCCAGATTAAGCGGTTTATCAAATTCGGTATCGCTAAGTTTCTGACTCATGAAAACATCTAAATTCCCATTACCCTGATGCCCGTCAGAAGCAAAATAAAGCGTTCCGTCCTCTGTTACAAAAGGAAACTGTTCTCTATGGATTGTGTTGATGGTTTCTCCCAAATTTCTTGGTTGGCTGTACGTTCCATCTTCGTTTATATCTACAACAAAAATATCCATTGAGCCTAATGTTCCCAACATATCACTGGCAAAATAAAGCTTCTTCCCGTCTTTTGTCAGGAATGGATGCTCCACCGAATAGGAATCACTTGAAAATGGCAGCATCGTTACCTTGGTCCATTTTCCATCTACAAACTCGGCTTTATGGATTTTAATCATAGCTACTTTTTCGTCGCCAATTTTAACTTGTTTTTCACCGCTTCTGTTGAAATACATTGTTTTGCCATCGGCGCTGAATGAAGCAGAGCTTTCGTGTTTCTTAGTGTTGATAATTGCAGGAAATGGTTCCACACTTACCAATTGTCCATTTTTGTCAACTGATGCGGAAAACAAATCCAGATAAGGTTTGTCGTTCCAGCCATAAGCCTTCTCCTGTGCATTTCGGGTTGAAGCAAATGTTACTTTGTCACCGTAGAAGGAAATTCCAAAATCGCCATTGGTTTTGTTTTTCGACATAATCTCCAACTTGAAACTGTTAGGCGTGTTTCGGGTGATGTTCTTCATAAATTTTGGAGTATTCTGGTCAAACCCTAAATACTCCGACATCATGGCATCGCCTTTATCAAAATCCTTTGTACCTTTCAAAGCATTGGCATATCTGAAAAGCACTTCTTTTTTTACACTGTCTTTATAAGTGAAAAATAATTGTCCGTAGGCACGAACCGCATTCGTCATTTGGAAATTGTAATAGTAACAATCTCCTAAATTCTGCAACACCTGTCTTGATTGCTTTGTTTGAATTACCTGCTCATAAGCTTCGGCCGCTTTGACATAAGACTTACTTTCAAACAAAGTGTTGGCTTGTTTAACACTGACTTTTTTTTGGGCAAAAAGAGTGGTGATACTGCAAAAAACAAAAAGTATGTAGTAGAATTTTTTCATCATTTTCATTTTAAAAGAATCGTGGTGATTTATCATATCCTTTACCCGAAAGTTTACCTAAATCCAAATCAAATAGTAAAAATACCTCGTGCGAACCTGAGTTAAAATCCCTCAAATTGGAAAGCGTATAATCATAGGAATATCCTATCCTTAGTGTTGGTGTGATATAAAAACTGGCTAAACCGCTAACGGAATCTCCCATTCGGTAACCTACACCGGCTTCAAATTTATTGTTGATTAAAACATTGGTTGTTAAATCCAATGCAACCGGTGCGCCTTCAACTCCTTTTGCCATAAAGGCCGGTTTCAGTTTGAAGTTATCATTTCCGTTAAACGTAAATACATAACCACCGGTCAAAAAGAAATGAACCGATTCTACACCACTTCCTGCATGCCCGTTTATGGTTTCAATATGCCTAGACGTCATTAAATTTGGGGCTGAAAATCCGAGATAGTAATTGTCTCCAAACAAATACGTTCCAACTCCGAAATTAGGAAAGGTTTGGCTGATATTATTCTGGAATGCAGGATCCGGAACCGGATCGGTAAGCACAAATCCATTAAAATTAGTATCAAACAAAGTAACTCCGGCTTTTAGTCCAAATGATAATTTAGTGGTTTCACCTAAAGGCAAAACATACGCAAAGTCGACAAAAATATTATTCTCTTTGACCACATCCCCTATTTCATCATGAACAACTGAAAGGCCAATTTCCACTCTTTTCGATAACGGTTTGTGTGCAAAAAAGGTTTGTGTTGTTGGCGCGCCTTCTATCCCAACCCATTGTGCACGATACAATCCACCAAAATTTATCACATCAGCGTTGTCTGTGGCGTAGGCAGGATTTATAACACTCATATTATACATATAATGCGTAAACTGTGGATCTTGTTGCGCACGTAATTTTGATGTTAAAAAAACAACAAGTATTACTAGGAGGTATTTAATAATTTTATGTTTCATAGTTGCACTCATGTCCTTTATCTGTTTAGATATACTCTACCTTGAATAGCCTTTCTTGTTCCGTCATTAAAATTCAGGATGTAGAAATAAACTCCGGTTGGAAGTAACTTATCTCCTAAATTCAATCCGCTTTCTGAAACGGTTCCATCCCAGTTTTCTTTGTTTCTGTTTCCTGTGTAAATTAAACTCCCATAACGATTATATATTTCCAATTTGAAATTAGGATATTGTATCGCAAGGTTTGGTATTTCGAAAGTATCGTTGATTCCGTCATTGTTTGGAGAGAATCCATCCGGAATGATGATATCACAAACCGTTAAATCAACAGTAACCGGAAGACGCAGGCTTTCGCAGCCAGTTGCGGAAACTACAGCTCCATAATATGTTGTTCCATTTATTAATAA
>JAZKCP010000024.1:0-2438 GCA_040388035.1 Bacteroidota bacterium
GTGAATTTCGTAGTTAGAAAGTAATTTTGCATTCAGTTTATTGATAATAGCTGCAACATATAAATTTGGAACAGCGGTATGATATAAATAAAGCCCTTTTGTTGCAAAACCAATGGAACGTGGCGACTGAATCGTTTCTGCCCATTTTAAGGAATTCAACAAAATTTTAGATGCTTTTTTAGAAATAGATTCCGGTAAAATGTCAGACATTGAAACTACAGTTCCCAGTGCCCATAAACCTCTTGCATTTGAGTCTTCCAAATTAACTTCGGCATTTTGCTCAATATGTTCTCTGTTTTCCTGATCGACATAATTGATGAAATTCCCTTTGGGTTTTTGACAACGTTCAATGAAATCCAAATAAATTAAAATATAAGGTAAATCATCTTTGTCTTTTGTTAGTTTATAATGCATGCAAAAAGCAACTAAAGCACGGGCATTATCATCTAAAGTATAACCTGATTCAAGATCCGGAATCGAGATTTTACTGAATTGTATAATTCCTAAATCAGTAGTCAATTTTTTAATGTGTCTTAACTGAATTGAAGGATAAGTGAATTTAATTTCATCTGTATTCTCCATTAAAGTTTTATAGGTGTTCATGTGCGTGATCGCCACATTTTCCCAAGATGAGGCACGCATTTTTGTAAATGCATTAATTCCCATCTCTTCTCTTAAATGATCGTCAGCAAGCAATTTTATTGTTTGCTCGGCAAATTGATTTACATCTCCGATATCAACCAGAATTCCACAGTCAGAAGTTAAAACTTCCAGCGTATGTGGGATTTTTGAAGCCACCATAGGGCAGGCACAGCTCATGGCGTACGAAAAAGTGCCGCTTACTGCCTGATTAGGATCTTTTGAAGTAAACAAATAAACATCAGTTGCTTTTAGATATTCCAATAGTTCATTGGTATCCAGATATTGATTGATAAAACGTACGTTGTCTTTCAAATTCAAATCTTCAACAATACCTTCCAGTTTATCACGATAAGCATCAACGCCGTCTTTAATTAAATTTGGATGTGTTTTTCCGATAATCAGATACAACACATTTGGTTCTTTTTCAATGATTTTAGGTAATGCCTGAAGTCCGGTTTCAATGTTTTTTCCTTCACCCAAAAGTCCAAAAGTAGAAAGCACTTTTCTGTCCTGAAAACCGAATTTCTCTTTTGCCTGATGCGGCGCTTCATATATCACAATGTGCGTTCCGTGTGGTACCAAACTAATTATTTCGTTGGCTATATCGTAATCTCTCATCAAAATTTCTTTTGATTGATTGGTCATTACGAAAACAGAGTTGCTGTATGAAAGCAACAATTTTACAAAGGTTTTCAATTCGTTATTCGGATTTTGAATAACAGAATGAAAAGTATACGTAAGTGGTTTTTTAATTACGTTTAAAAAGTCTAACAAATAATCGCCATAATTTCCTCCAAACAAGCCAAATTCATGTTGAATATGAACCAATTTTACCGATTTGTCATTATTGATTTGTTCAGCAACTTTAGCATATTCAGCTTTATCTTTTGTGTTTAAGGTAAACGCCTGTGTTGGTTTTGCTTTTGGTTCATTGACCAATTCACAAATTTCACAAGTTACTGATTTACCAAAAACATCTGTAATTCCTTTAATGGTATCCTGCGTATAAGTAGCTATTCCACATTGCGTTGGTGGAAACGTTGATAGAAAAACTATTTTCGATTTATTTGTTATCGTTTTCATTGGGATTCTGTTTTAGTTCCGTTAGTAAGTCGTTTAGGTTCAAAGAAGCCACCGCAATCTTGTCATCGGCGGCACCATAATAAATATATAAAAGGTCGTCAAAAATGGCGGTTCCTGTTGGGAAAACCACATAATTTACATAACCGTGTCGTTCGTAATATTCTGCAGGCGTTATAATAGGTCTGTTCAATCGACCTATAACTTTTTGTGGATTTTCAAAGTCTAATAATGCTGCAGAAGCATGATAAACCAATCCTTTTTCTCTTTTTTCTGCTGAATGATAAATCAATAACCAACCGTCTTTTGTTTCGATAGGTGGAGCACCCGGCCCAATATGACTTGTTTCATGATCGTATTCTGGTTCCATCACAATATGATCTGGCAGGTTTTTCAAATAATCTTTCCAATATTCTGGAGTCAAGTCTCGTTTTTTCTCATAAGAGAAAATTTGAATGGATGGAAATAAGCGATGTAAACCCACAAATTTTCCATTTATTTTCTTTGGAAACAGCACTACATTTTTATCCCAAACCAATAGATGTTCTTTCATTGTTATTGTTAACGGATAATTTCTAGCAGTATTAACAGCCAATATTCTTGCAATACTTGGATTTTGTAAATGATTTTTTATCAGATTACTGAAATCATGCAAAATGAATTTAGGCGTAATAATTCCTTTCTTTTTAAATTTTGTCAAATCCTTTGAAGTCGCC
>JAZKCP010000025.1:0-3404 GCA_040388035.1 Bacteroidota bacterium
GTTGGTTGAAACCAATAAATGGGGCGGCGAAGTCTATACAATCAACAACAAAAATGTATTGGGAATTGGCGGCTTCAAAAACTATTTTGTCATTTGGTTTTGGAACGGCGTATTCCTAAAAGACGAATCTAAAGTTTTGGTTAATGCCAACGAAGGTGTAACTAAAGGTCTGCGTCAATGGCGCTTTTCTTCGGCAGCGGATGTTAATGAAAAATTGGTTTTACATTATATCAAAGAAGCAATAGCAAATGAAAAAGCAGGACTTGCAATAAAACCCGAAAAAAAAGAAGCCATGAAATGTGATTTCTTTACAAGTGAACTCGAAAAAGACAGCAACCTGAACGCGGCTTTTAACAAATTCAGTCCTTATAAGCAGAAAGAATTTTGGGAATATATGGCAACAGCCAAACAGGAAAAAACCATGATCACAAGATTGGGAAAAATCAAACCTATGATTTTGGATGGCATAGGACTGAACGATAAATACAGAAATTAATATCTACTAAATGAAAAATGGTTTTCTTATTGTACGCAGGCACAAGATGAAAACCATTATCTTTTCACTAATACTTTGCTACCTCATTTTTTGTCAATCGTGCAGGAAAATGCGAATGACAAGCAGGGAAACGAAAACCTTCTTCACTGAATCCAAAACAAATTATATCGATTCTTCTTTAGAAATAGATGGCTTCACTATTCATTATATCGAAACCGGAAATAGGAATGCAAGCACTTTATTCTTTGTGCATGGTTCGCCCGGAAGTTGGGATGCTTACAAGGATTACCTAAAAGATAGCTTACTGCTGTCCAAGTTCCGAATGATTGCCATTGACCGTATTGGATTCGGATGCAGCAATTTTGGCAAAGCCGAAAACTTAAAAACACAGAGCTATATCATTGAGAAATTCATCAAACAAATAGCTAATGGAAAACCAATTCATCTAATCGGACATTCCTTAGGCGGACCAATAATTGCTGAAATGGCTGCAGAAAAACCCGCTGATTATTCGACTTTAATTATTCTGGCTGGCTCTATTGATCCACAAGCTGAAACACCGGAAAACTGGCGTTCCGTCATAATGGCTAAACCAGTCCGATATATAATTCCCGGAGCACTTCGTCCTTCCAATGATGAATTGTGGTGGCTGAAAAATGATTTGATTGATTTGAAACCAAAATTGCAGAATATCACTTCGAAAGTGATTATTATCCATGGGACAAAAGACCAATTGGTTCCCTATAGTAACGTCGCTTTTATGAGAAGGGAATTTGTAAATGCAAAATCTGTTGAAATCATTTCAATAAAAGACGCCGATCATTTTATTCCGTGGACACATTTCACGGAAATTCGGGATGTATTATTCCGCTTGGAATAAAACAAAATTACGAATTACAAATTATGAATTAAGGGTAAATAAAAAATCCCAAAATCCATTAATGGTTCTTGAGATTTATTTAGTTGTTTAAATATTGAATTCGTAATTCGTAATTCGTAATTCGTAATTCGTAATTCTTATGCTTTCTTATTTAACGCTGCTGTCAATTCCAACGAAATAGCAGAACGCTCAATTTTAAGTTTCCCTGACATGGTTTCAATTACTGCTGAACCATCTGACAACTCAGCAATTTTTCCGTGGAAACCGCTTTTTGTTATAATCTTATCGCCTACTTTCAAACCCGATTCGAATTCTTTTTCTTGTTTTATTTTCTTTTGTTGTGGTCTGATCATAAAAAAATAAATAACCACAAACATTAGTAAAAACGGCAAAAACTGACTTATGTTTTCCATAATAATAATAAATTTAATTTTGAATTAATCCTCTTCCTGTTTTTTGAATTTTATTTTCGTTTTGAAATTCCTTGACCAAATTGTCTAAAATTCCGTTGATAAATATGCTGCTTTTTGGCGTTGAATATTCTTTTGCCAATTCCAAATATTCGTTGATAGTAACTTTGACCGGAATTGAAGGGAATTTTAAAAACTCGCAAATCGCCATTTTTAAAATAATCGTATCTATTTCCGCAATTCTATCGGCATCCCAGTTTGGAGTTTTGTCGATATATTCTTTGGCGAGCTCAACTTCATTTAATACTGTTTTTCTGAACAACAAGCTCACAAATTCCTGATCTTCCTGGTCTTTGTACAATTTGGCCACTCTGAATTCTGCTGATTCCGAAAATTGTTTTAACTGTTTTTGAATTTGGGTATTTACTAACGGAATATCATCGATCCATGTCAATTTATTGTCTTCAAGATACTCGTATAATTTTTCATTTGGAGCAATCAATTCGGTAAACATATCCGCCACAAAATCCTTATCTTCTTCAAAAGAACTTTTTTTGGTAGACATGTAATTTTGATACAACGGGCTTTGTTTGATTTCGTTAAGTAAAATCAAAATATAGTCATCATTCATTGACCAATTATTGATTTTCCTTTTCTCTAAAGCAATGCTCAACGAGTTGTTTTCTTCTAATTGCAGAAGAACTTTATTGTCGACAAATTTTCTGTTGGGATTTTTTTCTTCAGGTGTAGCTAAATGTTTTTTGCTTGATGCTTCTAAAAAAACAACTTCTTTTTTTCTGATTTCAATCAGTGAAGACAGCATGATTAAATACAAATCCTGAATAGCGTCGATACTGTGGAGCAAAAATTTCTCTTCTTTTTCTATATCATCAGAACTTTTTTGATGCAACGCATAAATGGATTGCATTACTTTTACCCGAATATGTCTTCTGTTTAACACCTGTAAGAACTTTTAAAAATTAACAAAGCGAAAGAAAATCTTTCGCTTTGCAAAAATAGTAATTATTTTATTTTGAAACGGCTTTATTTAGCAGCGTTTTCTTTTTTTCTTTGTTCGATTCTGTTTTCAGCAATTTGCATCGCGGCTTGTTGCGTTGTCAAATTATTTTTATCGGCAAAACTGAAAATTTCAAGTGTTGTATTGTAAATGTTTTCCGTTCTTCTGATTGCTTCACCATCAGCATACTTATATAATTCACCATAAACATTAATGATTCCACCAGCGTTTATAAGGAAATCCGGAGCATAAGTAATACCACGTTCTCTCAATATTTGTCCATGAACTGCTTCAACCGCTAATTGATTATTAGCTGCACCTGCAATTACTTTCGCTTTAATTTTATAGACCGTATCGTCATTGATTGTAGCGCCTAAAGCACAAGGCGAATAAATATCAACATCAGCAGTATAAATATCAGCTCCTGTAAAAATTGTAGCACCATACTTTGAAACCATACTTTCCATTTTGTCCTGGTGAATATCTGACACAAAAATAATTGCTCCTTCTTTTGTCAAATGACTAATTAAAGTTTCTCCGACATGGCCGTTTCCTTGCACCAAAACTTTTTTACCAGCCAGGCTATCAGAACCAAATTGA
>JAZKCP010000025.1:3414-14278 GCA_040388035.1 Bacteroidota bacterium
ATGTTTGGCCGCAGCTTTCATTCCCATATAAACGCCATAAGCAGTTACGGGTGAAGGATTGCCTGATCCACCTTTTTCAATGGAAATTCCGGTGACAAACTTGGTTACTTCATGAATCCTGTCCATATCTTCGGTGGTAGTTCCAACATCTTCAGCAGTAATATATTTTCCGCTAAGCGAATCAACAAACTGACCAAAACGAGTGATTAATTCCGGTGTTTTATCTGTTTTTGCATCACCTATAATTACGGCTTTTCCGCCACCAAGATTTAAACCCGTTATTGCAGATTTATATGTCATTCCACGTGAAAGACGTAAAACATCATTCAAGGCTTCCCATTCGTTCGCGTAATTCCACATTCTTGTTCCGCCAAGTGCCGGTCCCATCACTGTATTATGGATTCCAATAATTGCTTTTAATCCTGTATCTTTGTCATTACAAAAAACAATTTGTTCGTGATTATCAAAAGATAGCTGACCAAAAACGGGATCCATTTTTTTAAGCTCTGCCGGTGTAGTGATTTCTGATGTCATTTTGTAAAATGTATTAATTTAAGCTTTTTAAAAAAGTCGGTACAAAATTAAAACTTTATTCAATAAAATTCACTCAAATTGGACATAATTGATGATTTATTAATAAAATCTATTTTTATCAAGAATATAGTAATTTAACTATTTTTAGTAATTTAACAATAAACTACTTATTAAACCGAATTCTGTTAATTTTCAATGAAAGAACTTCAGTATTTAAACAAATATTTTGTCAAATATAAATTCCATTTTTTATTAGGAATTATTATCACCATTGTAGCACAAATTTTTTTCGTATATGTCGCCAAACTGATCAGTAAATCGTTTACAGATATTGATTTGTACTTAAAAAAAAGTATCAGCTATGCAGTTGTGAAAGCTGAATTAATCGACAATCTCTTCTGGATTTTAGCCACAGCACTGATTGCAGGCATCCTAACTTTTTTAATGCGTCAGACACTGATCGTAATGTCGCGTCATGTAGAATATGACTTAAAAAATGAAATTTTTCAACACTATGAAGTTCTGGATCAAAATTTTTATAAGCGCAACCGAACCGGCGATTTGATGAACCGTATTAGTGAAGACGTTGGCAAAGTAAGACAATATGTTGGACCGGCAGTTATGTACACCATCAATACCGCAATCCGATTCACGGTTGTTATCATATACATGTGTAACGTTTCACCGCGATTGACATTATACACTATTTTACCGTTGCCAATTGTTGCCTTTATCATTTTCAAATTAAGCCAGGAAATCAATAGGCGCAGTACTATTTTCCAGCAATACTTATCAAAGGTATTCAGCTTTACACAGGAAATATTTTCAGGAATACGTGTAATTAAAGCTTACGGACTGGAAAAACAATATCAGGAGAACTACGAAAATATAGCAGCCGAAAGCAAAGCAAAAAGCATGAGCCTTGCCAGGATACAGTCGCTTTTCGGACCGTTGATGATTGGGTTGATTGGCGTCAGCAATTTGATAGTGATTTATTTTGGAGGCCTAATGGTTATTGACGGTACAATAAAAGATATTGGAACTATAGCCGAATTTATAATGTATGTTAACATGCTGACTTTCCCGGTAGCCACCATTGGCTGGGTTTCTTCGTTGGTTCAGGAAGCGGAAGCGTCGCAAAAACGTATTAATGAGTTCCTGAAAATTGAACCAGAAATCAAAAACAAAACATCTGAACATACAAATATTCAGGGTGAAATTGAGTTCAGGAATGTAAGTTTCACTTATGAAGATACCGCAATTACAGCACTGCAAAACATTTCTTTTAAAGTAGAAAAAGGAGAAACGCTTGCCATTTTGGGAAAAACAGGCTCAGGTAAATCGACTATTTTAGCTTTGATTACACGCTTGTATGATATGAAGGAAGGAACAATTACGATCGATGGCAGGAAAATTGACGGAGTTAATTTGTATAATCTAAGGAACAGCATTGGCATTGTACCCCAAGATGCTTTCCTTTTTTCGGATACCATTAAAAACAACATCAAATTCGGGAAAGAAAATGCTACTGATGAAGAAGTTATAAATGCTGCTAAAAAAGCTTTCGTTCATGACAATATTATGAATTTCAGCAAGCAATACGAAACCATTTTAGGAGAGCGCGGCATCACACTTTCCGGTGGTCAAAAGCAACGTGTTTCCATTGCTCGCGCCATCATCAAAAACCCTGAAATTTTATTGTTTGATGATTGCCTTTCGGCTGTTGATACCGAAACGGAAGAACAGATTTTGAATAATTTATTGGAAATTTCAAAAAACAAAACCACCATAATTGTGAGCCACAGGGTATCTTCCGCTAAAAATGCAGACAAAATCATCATCCTTGACGAAGGACAAATCATTGAAGAAGGCACTCATAATCAATTAGTAAACCAAGGCGGTTATTATGCCGAATTATATTTGAAACAACTTTCGGAAAAAGAATTAAATTAATTGTTGTTTTGTAACAAAAAAATTACCATTTTTGAACTGTATAGAAACACTACTAATTGACCGAAAGAATATGAGAGAAAATGATATGTTAGAAAAAGATGAGATTTTTTCTAAAGTTTTAAGAGCCGGAAGAAGAACCTATTTCTTCGATGTGAGAGCAACAAAGGCTGACGATTACTACATTACAATTACTGAAAGTAAAAAGTTCACAGAAGAAGATGGTTCTTTTCACTTTAAAAAACACAAAATTTATTTATACAAAGAAGACTTCGCAGCTTTCTCTGAAATTTTAGAAGAAATGACCGCTTATGTCTTAAACCACAAAGGCGAAGAAGTAATCTCTGAAAGACATCAGAAAGATTTCAAAAGGGAATACCAACAGGAAACGATTGAAGAAAAACCAACTTCGGAAAAAAGTTTCACCGATATCGATTTTGATGATATTTAAAATAATAAAAGCCCAGAAACGAAAGTTTTGGGCTTTTTCTTTATCCTACCCGTAAACCGTTTTCGACTTTCAAGTCTGAACTCAGCAAAACGATATCATCTTCGTTTACAGAACCTAACACCAAACATTCGCTCATAAAATTTCCGATTTGTTTCTTTGGGAAATTTACAACAGCGACAATTTGTTTTCCAACTAAACCTTCTTTACTATATCGTTTTGTAATTTGCGCAGATGACTTTCTAATACCGATTTCGGTTCCAAAATCTATCGTCAACTGAAACGCAGGCTTTCGGGCTTGCGGAAAATCATTGACTTCTATGATTGTTCCGATTCGCATTTCCACTTTTTCAAAATCTGGCCAGGAAAGGTTATGTTCCATAATTTAAGCATAAAAAAAATCCCGAAATTTTCGGGATTCTATATTAATTCATCGTAAGATAGTTATAAATTTTTTGCCCTTGCAAATCATCTAGATGTGCTTTTTTCTGCATACGCTCAACGATTGGTTTCCATTCTGCTGCGGAAAAATCCTTTGCATCGTATAATTTGTGGCATTTGGCACAATTGTTTTCATATAAATTCTGTCCTTCGAATAATTCCGGAGTCATTACTGTGGCTACACCTTTTTTATCTTTAACTGTTGGTTCAGCGGATTCGGTTTTTTTTACTTCTATGGTTGGTACAGTTGATTTGGCGGCGCAGGAATAAATGATAAAAGCTAAAACGGCTAAGGCAATTACTTTATATTTCATGGTTTTGTTGGTTGGTTGAAGGTAAATGTATAAAAAATCCCGACAAAAAATCATCGGGATTTCAATTTTAATCAAATCTTAAATATGCTATCCTTTCACGTCCATTAATTCAACGTCGAATACTAAAGTTGCATCAGGTGGAATTACGCCACCAGCACCACTTGACCCATATCCTAAATAAGATGGAATAACAAAACGGGCTTTATCACCAACCTGCAACAAAGCAATTCCTTCATCCCAACCTTCGATTACATGGCCTTTTCCTAAAGGAAATTCGATTGGTTTTTTTCTTGGATAAGAAGAATCGAATGTTTTTCCGTTTTCCAGTTGTCCTGTATAATGAACTGAAACAGTTTTACCGGCCTCGGCTTTTTTGCCGGTTCCTTTTTGAATGAATTTATAACGCAGACCGCTTTCTGTTTTTTCAAAACCTGAAGCTAATTTCTCCATTGCTTCTTCAGCATTTTTTTTTGCTTCTTCAATTCTTTTCAGACGTGAACCTTCAAAAGTCCTGAATGCTTCGATAGCATTCCATTTTTTTGCCTCATCACCTACTCTGATAATTTCCAGGCTTTCAATTAAATCTCCTTGTGCTATAGCATCAACAACGTCCTGACCTTCTATAACATTTCCAAAAACTGTGTGTTTTCCATCTAGCCAATTTGTTGGAATATGCGTAATGAAGAACTGCGAACCATTGCTTCCAGGACCTGAATTTGCCATAGACAAAACGCCTGGCTTATCGTGTTTTAAGCTTGGATGAAATTCATCATCAAAGTTGTATCCCGGACCACCAGTTCCGATTCCCTGTGGACATCCACCCTGAATCATAAAGTCTGGAATCACTCTGTGGAATTTTAATCCGTCGTAATATGGTTTTCCCATTGGTTTTACTGAATTTTCCAATTGCCCTTCGGCTAATCCAACAAAATTCCCAACTGTTCCCGGTGTTAAATCGTGTGTTAATTTTACTAAAATTGAACCTTTTGAAGTATTGAATTTAGCGTATATTCCGTTTTCCATTGTGTAAATTTTTTAAAATGCAGTGCAAAGGTACTATTAAAATTGTAATTTTGGTTGCCAATAAAAACCTAAAAATATGAGTTCGATTTATAGCAAAACTGATAACGATTTAATCATTTCACGGATTAATAGTCTAAGCCCAGAAACCCAAGCATTATGGGGTAAAATGACTGCAGATCAAATGCTATCGCACTGCCAGGCGCCAATCGATTTTGCTTTTGGGAAAACGCCGATGAAAGTTAATTTTGTCATGCGCCTTTTGGGAAAAATGATAAAGGGTAAAATGCTTAAATCAAAGGAATTTAAAAAGAACAGCCCAACCGCTCCGGCGTTTATACGAACGGGGAATTATGATTTTGAGCAGACCAAAAAAGAACTGATTGAAAAAATAAATACTTTTTCAGAATTGGGCGAAAAGGCAATTAAAACTACAAATCATCCATTCTTTGGCGAAATGAGTTATGATGAATGGAGCCAATTGCACACCATGCATCTTGATCATCATTTAAGGCAGTTTGGCGTTTAGCCCAGATTGCAACGGCATCCTTTTCTTGTTTTTTGAAACAAGAAAAGATATAGTGGAAAGCTGGAAATAGCTCCTAAAAATTCTTATTATCTTTGCGCCATGCGAATAGACATCATCACCATATTACCGGATTTATTGCGAAGCCCATTTGAAGGCTCGATTATGAAACGCGCCATTGAAAAAGGTTTGGTGGAAGTCCATTTTCATAATTTGAGGGATTACACGACCAACAAACAAAAAAGTGTTGACGATTATCCTTTTGGCGGCGGCGCCGGCATGGTGATGATGGTTCAGCCTATTGATGACTGCATTACCCATTTAACAAACCAACGGAATTACGACGAAGTAATATATATGTCGCCTGATGGAGAAACTTTAAACCAAAAAATGGCAAACACCGCTTCGATGTATGAAAATATAATTATCCTTTGTGGCCATTATAAAGGTGTTGATCAACGTGTTCGCGATCATTTTATTACAAAGGAAATTTCTATTGGCGATTATGTTTTGAGTGGTGGCGAAATTGGAGCGATTGTTTTTTGCGATGCGATTATCCGTTTGATTCCGGGAGTTTTATCGGACGAAACTTCAGCACTTACAGATAGTTTTCAGGATAATTTATTGTCGGGCCCAATTTACACACGCCCTGCAGATTACAAAGGCTGGAAAGTTCCCGAAGTTTTGACCAGTGGCCATTTTGCTAAAATTGACAAATGGCGCGAAGATATGGCATTTGAACATACTAAAAACAGACGTCCTGATTTGCTGGATGAATAGTTATGAGTTATGAATTATAAGTTATGAGTGGTGTTAACTTTATGATTTTCATTTGTTTACGATTTTAAAAAATCAATAAAAAAACTCATAATTCATAACTCATAATTCATAATTCTTTTTTATCTTTGCCCCCACATTTGACCAACCTCTGGCGAAAATCGTGAATGTTGCTCAGATTAAAACCATAATAATTAAAAAAATGGCAAATTTAGTAGATTTCGTTAATAACGAATTATCAACAAAGAAAGATTTCCCTGCATTCGGAGCTGGTGATACCATCACAGTTTACTACGAAATTAAAGAGGGTGAAAAAACAAGAACTCAGTTTTTCAAAGGAGTTGTTATCCAAAGAAAAGGTGCAGGAATGACTGAAACTTTTACAATCCGTAAAATGTCTGGTGCAGTTGGTGTAGAGCGTATCTTCCCGGTAAACATGCCAGCTTTACAAAAAGTAGAAGTTAACCAAAGAGGTAAAGTTAGAAGAGCTCGTATCTACTACTTTAGAGAACTTACCGGTAAAAAAGCAAAAATCAAAGAAAGAAGAAGATAATTCCAACTTTCTATTCATAAAAAAGTCCCGATATTCATGGGACTTTTTTTATTCTGTCGATTTCAATCTGTTATTTTATCAAATCGGTATTTTTTTCAAACTAAAATAACAATTTGATAATTCAATCGATTTCGTGATGGCTATTACCAAAATTTCTGCGATATTAATTATATTTGCTATCGCGAAAAATTAAACAATATAACCTCAACAATATGGCAAAAATTAGAGTAGCTAATCCGGTAGTAGAATTGGATGGCGATGAAATGACACGAATTATTTGGAGCTTTATTAAAGAACAACTAATCCTTCCTTATCTGGATTTAGATATCAAATACTACGACTTAGGCATAGAGCACAGAGATGCTACCAAAGACCAAGTCACCATCGACTCCGCAGAAGCCATCAAAAAATATAATGTAGGTATCAAATGTGCCACTATTACGCCAGACGAAGAAAGAGTTAAAGAATTCAATCTTTCTGAAATGTGGAAATCACCAAACGGAACCATTCGTAATATTGTTGGAGGAACCGTTTTCCGTGAACCAATTATCATGAAAAATGTTCCCCGTTATGTTCAGGGCTGGACAAAACCTATTGTAATTGGCCGTCATGCTTTTGGTGATCAATACAAAGCGACTGATAAAGTAATTAAAGGAAAAGGAACGTTAACGATGGCATTCACTAACGAAGCCGGAGAAACTACAACATGGAATGTATACGATTTCAAGGGTGACGGCGTTGCAATGTCTATGTATAATACGGATGAAAGCATTTATGGTTTTGCCCATTCGTCTTTCCAGATGGCTTTGACCAAAAAATGGCCGCTATATCTTTCTACTAAAAATACTATCCTAAAAGCTTACGACGGAAGATTCAAAGACATTTTTGAAGAAGTTTACCAACAGCATTACAAAGCTGATTTTGAAGCCAACGGAATGACTTACGAACATCGATTAATCGACGACATGGTAGCTTCGGCTATGAAATGGAATGGTGGATTTGTTTGGGCCTGTAAAAACTATGATGGCGATGTTCAGTCAGATACGGTTGCCCAAGGTTTTGGTTCATTGGGATTAATGACTTCTGTTTTGGTAACTCCGGACGGAAAAACGGTTGAAGCGGAAGCGGCACATGGAACGGTAACACGTCACTACAGAATGCACCAACAGGGAAAAGCCACTTCTACCAATCCAATAGCATCTATTTTTGCGTGGACAAGAGGTTTAGAACACAGAGGGAAACTAGACGGAAACCAGGCTTTAATAGATTTTTGTTTAAAACTGGAACAGGTTTGTGTGGAAACGGTTGAAAGCGGAAAGATGACTAAGGATTTGGCAATGTTAGTAAAACCGGAAGGTTTGACTGAAGCTGATTATTTAACTACCGAAGGTTTCCTTGCCGTAATTAAGGAAAACTTAGATAAAAAATTAGGATAAGAATAACCCTTAATAATAGAAAAGGCGACTAATAGTCGTCTTTTTTATTGCCCCAAAACGTCAACTTTATTAATGATAATGGTAGCCTTAACATTGGTTAATAAACCCGAAAGATTATTTCCTATCATATCTCCTTTATCATTAAATATTGAAAATTGAGCTGTGTTCGGAGAAAGTGTACCTTCGTTTAACGCCTCAATAACCAATAGATTTTGTCCATTTCTAAGATCTAATTTGATTTCCCTGTAACCACTTTCTAAAGTAATCGCATTGATTACAATTTCACCGTTCAACCAAATTCGAACGACATCGCCATCAGGTTCACCAAAGTCCTTAAGTACAAATCTGGCAGTCGCCGTCGAACATCTATAGGTTGCCAACAAATAATCTTTTTTATAATAATCATAAATTTTACCATCGGTAACCTGCTTGTTCATTTTATCGGTATACTCTTTGGCTGGGTCTGCAAATTGTTCTTTTTCAAAAATGCTTTTTTCCTCTTCTGGTTTTTTGAGTAATGAAACGCCTTCCGCTAACTTATCTTTCTTATCAAAAATACTTGGATAGGTTATAGATTTTGAAGAAGTAGGCGAAATGTTTCCTTTGGGATTTGAAACCGGAGCGATGTTTATTGCTTTCTTAGGCGACTCAAATTGAGAGAAACCTTTGAAAGAGAAGATAACTAAAAATAAAAAAGCAAAAGCTGCTTTCATATAAGGATTATTTAAGTCGTAAAAGTATTTAAAATCAAAATAATAAATCCTTGTAATTAACCAAAAGTTAACAAATGCTTCTTACTTTTAAGCTAATTTTGTTAGCCAATGCATTTCCAACACAAATAATCATGCCAAAAAAAATAAAAATCCTATTTTATTTGCTATTGATACCCGCGCTACTATTGGCCCAAAAAAAATATACCCTCAGCGGAACGGTATTTGACGAGAATAATAAAGAAACACTCATTGGAGCCTCGCTCTACATTCTCGAAACCAAAATTGCATTTAACACCAACGAATACGGCTTCTTCTCAATTACTATTCCCGAAGGTGATTATACCATTTCCATCAGTTATGTGGGATACAAAACCATTGAGGAAAAAATCACACTACATCAGGATATCAGAAAAAATATAATGCTTTCGGCAACAAATCAGGTGCTGGATGAAGTTGTGGTGTTTGACAATAAAAAAAGGGCTGACATCAGAAAACCGGAAATGAGCGTCAATAAACTTACTATTCGGGAGATTAAGGAGATGCCGGTTATCTTTGGCGAGGTAGATATAATAAAATCAATTTTGACCTTACCGGGTGTAACCAATGCCGGTGAAGGACAATCCGGATTCAATGTTCGCGGTGGCGGTGCCGACCAAAACCTTATACAACTGGACGAAGCTACCATTTACAATTCATCGCATCTTTTTGGCATGTTTTCAGTGTTTAATCCTGATGCGATAAAAGATTTGAAACTTTACAAAGGCGGAATTCCCGCACGCTATGGCGGAAGGTTATCTTCCATACTCGATATCTATCAGAAAGAAGGAAACAAAAATGACTTTCATGTAAATGGCGGCGTTGGACTAATAACAAGCAGAATACTTGCCGAAGGACCAATTGTCAAGGATAAAGGTTCTTTTGTAGTGGCTGGGAGAGGTTCGTATGCCCATCTTTTTTTAAAATTGTTTGACAATCCAAATTCGGCCTATTTCTACGACCTGAATACCAAGCTTAGTTATTTGTTGAATGATAAGAACAACGTTTACGTTTCTGGCTATTTTGGCCGTGATGTTTTTCAACTGAGTGACAGTTTCAAAAATACTTATGGAAATGCTGTTGTCAACCTAAGATGGAATCATCTGTTTTCTGACAAACTTTTTTCCAACTTATCCCTAATTTATTCTGATTACTATTATGGATTGCAATTGGATTTTGTGGGACTTGACTGGAAAAGCGGAATTAAGAACATCAATTTAAAGTATGATTTCAAACATTATTTGACTGATAAATTTAAGCTGAACTATGGAATCCATTGGAATTATTACACATTTAATCCGGGAACAGTGACTCGCAAGGGTGAGGATTCCACTATCAATCCAGAGCAACTTGCCAGAAAATATGCTTTAGAATCGGCAGCTTATCTGGACGCTGAACATAAGATAACAGAGAATATAGCACTTTCCTATGGATTACGCCTAAGCTCTTTTTTACGGCTGGGACGGCAAACCATGAATACCTACGAAAACAACCAACCTGTTATTTTTAATTCAGAATTTTCTATTTATCAAAGTGCCGAACCCATTGGTTCTGTTTATTACGAAAGAAACAAGACTGTTGCCAAGTTTGATAATTTAGAACCGAGGTTTGCTATTTCCTTTGCGATGAATGAGAATCAGTCCGTTAAAGCAAGTTACAATAGAATGTCGCAATACCTTCATTTGATTTCAAACACCCAATCACCTACTCCACTTGATGTATGGGCTCCAAGTGATCACTACCTCAAACCGCAATTGCTCGACCAGATAGCTTTAGGTTATTATCAGAACTTTAGAAATGATGCCTATACTTTGGAAACTGAAATTTTTTTCAAAAAAATAAAAAACAGGATTGACTATATTGATGGTGCCAATCTGATTGCCAATGAAGCAATAGAACAGGTTGTTCTCAACGGAAGAGCAAGAGCATATGGATTAGAAGTCCTATTCAGGAAAAATGAGGGTAGGGCTTCAGGTTGGGTATCGTATACGCTTTCAAGAACCGAACAACAAGTGGCTGGGCGGACGAATGAAGAAACCGGAATCAATAATGGTAATTGGTATAAAACTGGTTTTGATAAAACACACAACCTCGCAGTTGTGGGAAATTATAAGCT
>JAZKCP010000026.1:0-5457 GCA_040388035.1 Bacteroidota bacterium
TTGTTAGTGTTGAGTTTACCAATTAAAATCTAATGTAGGCGGTATTGTAATCCTATGTGATAAGAACGTTATTTTTTTTCGAGATAATCGAATAACAAATCATTAATTTTTTTCAATCGTTCAAGATCTTTGCTGTCTATAGAACTGTCCACTTGCTTTTGTTCTACCTGCGAAGCAAACTGTAAAGCACACATGGCCAATACATCTTGTTTGTCGCGAACAGCATAGTTTTCCTCGAATTGCTTAATCATCGCATCAATTTTTTTGGAAGCACTTCGCAGCCCTTCTTCCTGTGCAAGGTCAACCGTTAACGGATAAACCCTGTCTGCAATTGATAATTTTATTTTAAGCTTTTCATCCATATTTTTAGTCTGATAACTGTGCAATACAGTAATCTATCTCTCGGATTAATGAATTTATTTTAAGCTTTGTATCTCGTTTATTTTCTTCACCGCCTAATAACGAATTAGCCATTTTGAGAGATTCGCATTCCGATTTCAAAGCGGCAATCTCATCCGATTGCTTCTGAATCACTGCAGCAGCTTTATCTAATTCCTCTTTCACTGAAACAGAACCTTGCTCTAAACTATTTATTTTAGTAAAAAGTTTTTCTATCCTATTTTCAACAGAATCAATTATTTCTGCAATTTCACTCATGAAATACTTTATTCATTACTTACTTCACAAAGTTAGGATTCTATTTCGGTTGTACAATAGTTTTGAGAATTATTTATTGCCATGCCGAAACTTAGTTTTATAATATTTTGTTTTTTAAAAGGTTATAAGTATAGAAATGTTGTAATTTTTTGCTAACTGATTTTCCTAAATTAGCCAAAAATAGATTTTTATGAAAAATTTTGGCTTTCTCTTACTCTTTTCTCTGATTTCCTTAGGGCAAAATCAATATCCAAAAGATTATTTTCGTTCACCACTTGACATTCCGCTTCAGCTTTCTGGAAATTTTGGTGAACTTCGCCCCAACCATATTCATTCCGGTTTTGACTGTAAGACTCAAAAAAAGGAAGGATTCAATGTTTATGCTGTTGCAGATGGCTATATTTCGAGAATAAAAATTTCTGAATTCGGCTATGGAAAAGCGATTTACATTACACATCCAAATGGTTATACAACTGTTTACGGACATTTGCAATCAGGTTACAGAGTAATTGAAAAAGCTATTAAAAAAGAACAATATAAAGCAAAATCCTATGAGATTGATATTACGTTACAACCGAATGAATTAACGGTCAGTAAAGGAGATATAATAGGAATTTCAGGAAATACTGGTGGCTCCGAAGGTCCACATTTACATTTTGAGATTCGAGACACGCAATCGGAAAAAGTCATCAATCCATTATATTTCGGATTTGATGCAATGATACCCGATTCGAAACGCCCAGTCATTAAGAGTTTGTGGGTTTATCCGTTAGACAAGAACAGTGTTGTCAATGGTTTTAAACGGCCCATTTCGGTTAGTTTGTCATTGCAGAACGACGGAAGTTATTTAGCTGAGGGGATTTCAGCTACAGGAACAATTGGTTTCGGAATAACAACGACCGATTCTGATGATGTTTCATGGCATTCTAACGGAATTTTCAGGGTACAAACCCTTATCAATGGCAAAACCGACTTTGGCTATAAATTTGATACGTTTGATTTTGAGGAAACTCGATTGGTCAACATGCTGATTGATTATGCACGTTACAAAGAACAAGGCCAGCGTGTTCAAAAATTATTTATGGAAAATCCTTATCCGTTAAGTATTATAAAACCGGGTTCAAATAACGGAATAATTGCAGTACCTGGAAACGTTTTCCAATCGTATCGGATTGACATCACCGATTTTAGTCAAAACACTACTAAGGTTTTTATTCCCATTCAATTTTCACCCGTTCCAGCCGTAGTAACTGAAGTACCAATAACTTCTAAATATTTTGTAAAAGCCAAAAACGAAAATATTTTTTCTCTCGAAAATGTCACAGTCAATTTCCCTGCAAACACATTCTATGATAATTTCTATATGAATTTTGAAGCTAAAAAAGGAACAGTAAAAATTCACGAAGATATTGTCCCGGCATTCACAAACTTTTCCATCACTTTTGAAGACAGTATTACGCCTCAGAAAGACCGGGAAAAAATGTTTATTGGCGCAGTTAGTGGAAAAAGAATTAGCTATTACCATACTAAACGTTATAAAAACTCGTTTACTATCTATACCAAATATTTGGGTGAATACAGGCTCATAAAAGATGGTGTGCCGCCAAAGATAAAATCGGATAGGCATATTGGAGGAAAATGGATTAGCGACATAAATGAACTGAAATTCACTATTTCTGATGCGCTGTCCGGAATTAAAAGCTATGATGGTTATTTGAATGGGGAATGGATTTTGCTGGAATATGAACCCAAAACAAAAAAGCTTATTCATCGATTTTCGGACGGTATTGTTGATGAAGGGAAAAACGATTTAAAAGTGGTCATCACTGATAATGTTGGAAATTCTACTATCTTTGAAACACAATTTTTTAGAAGTCAAAAACCTTAACTCTATAATTTGAAAACAAATAGATTCCTTTATACGCTCCTTTTTTTTACGTTAAGTATCATTGCTTTTGCACAAAATCCATCCGCTAAAGTAGCCGGAATTGTCCTCGACGAAAATAACAAACCTATTGAAGGCGTTAATATTAGTTATCAAACCAAATCAGCAACCACTGACGGAAATGGTTTTTATGAATTAGTAATTCCAGCAAATCAAAAAATAATTCTTGTCTTTACCCATACGGCCCTGAAAAGCATTACCGTTCCAATTCAATTAAAGCCTGGGGAAAATTTTGAGTATCATGTCATGATGAATGACAAAGCGGAACAATTACAAGATGTAGTTGTGACCAGCAACAAGCGAAGAGTCCAAGGGATTACATCCATTGAACCCGAAACTATTCGAAGAAACCCAAGTGCCAACGCCGGAATAGAAAGTGTTTTAAAAACGTTTGCTGGTGTAAATTCCAATAGTGAATTAAGCACACAATATTCTGTTCGTGGTGGTAATTATGATGAAAATTTGGTTTACGTAAACGAAATTGAAGTCTATCGCCCTTTTTTAGTTCGTTCCGGACAGCAGGAAGGGCTGAGTTTCACCAACACTGATATGGTTCAGAATGTTGATTTTTCAGCCGGTGGATTCCAGGCTAAATTCGGAGATAAATTATCATCTGTTTTGGATATCACATATAGAAAACCAACAAAATTTGGCCTAGCTGCTGAAGCAAGTTTCCTTGGCGGAAGTTTCACAGCCGAAGGGATTTCCAAAAACAAAAAATGGTCGGCCATTACCGGAATTCGTTACCGCGATAATTCACTTTTGGTAAACAGCCAGGAAACGCAGACAAACTTTAGGCCAACGTTTGCCGATGTGCAGACTAATGTAAACTTCAATCCAAATAAAAAATGGCAGTTTAGTTTCTTGGGAAATATTTCCCAAAACAAATACAATTACCAGCCATTGACACGTCAGACCAATTTCGGAACTATCGATGAACCAATTGCTTTGCAGGTTTTTTACGAAGGACAGGAAAAGGATAAATACCAAACGCTGTTTGGCGCATTGAAAACGAATTATATTCTGAATGACAATAATAATTTTAGAGTAATAGGTTCTGTTTATCATACACAGGAACAAGAGTATTTTGATATTTATGCTGCTTACTTTTTAGGTGAAGTTGACACAAATATTGGTTCAGAAACATTAGGAGACGTAACATTTAATCGCGGAATTGGAACACAATTAAACCATGCCAGAAACGATTTGGATGCCTTAATCGTTAATGCTGAAATCAAAGGCACACACCAATTCAACAACAAAAAACACCAGGTAGATTGGGGTTTTAAATATACCCGGGAAAATATTCGTGACAGGATAGTAGAATGGGAAGTTATTGATTCTGCCGGGTTTTCCATAAATCCACCAGTTATCGATTTGCCAAATGATCAACCATATAATCCTTACATAGGACCTTTAGTGCCTTATCAAAATGTTAGGGCAACTAATTTTGTTGATATTGACCGCTTTTCCGGATTTGCGCAGTGGAACACTAAGACTAAAATTGGAGAAAGTCAGTTCTGGCTTACTGCCGGTTCCCGTTTTCATAGTTGGTTGGTTTCCGGTGATGGAATTAGTGGTGCAAAAAGGCAAACTGTTTTTAGCCCAAGGGCACAATTGACTTTAAAACCCAATTGGGAAAAAGACATGTTGTTCAGATTGTCTGTTGGTTATTACCACCAACCGCCATTCTATCGTGAATTGAGAGATGCATTGGGAACAGTCAGGCCAAATGTAAAAGCGCAACAATCCATTCATATTGTTTTGAGCAATGATTACAATTTCAAGATGAACAATCGTCCTTTTAAATTTGTTACCGAAGCCTATTACAAAACAATGACTGACGTCAATACTTATACATTGGAAAACGTAAGGATTCGTTATCGTGCCGACAATGACGCTGTGGCTTATGCTTATGGTTTGGATATGCGACTGAATGGAGAGTTTGTTCCGGGAACGGAATCGTGGTTGAGTTTTGGTTATATGAAGACAGAGGAAAACATCAGCGAAAAAGGCTACATTGCCCGGCCAACAGATCAAAGATTGAAATTTGGAATTCTTTTCCAGGATTATATGCCAAATATTCCAAACATGAAATTGTATCTGAATCTGGTTTATAATACAGGTTTACCAGGCGGTTCACCTTCTTATGCTGATTCGTATCAATACCAAAGCCGTTTGCGTGATTATCGCCGCGCTGATGTTGGGTTTTCATATGTCTTAACCGAAAGAAACAACGAAAGACCTGACGGACACTGGTTAAAGAAATTTAAGGATTTATCGGCTGGATTTGAAATTTACAATCTGTTCAACAATCAAAATGCGATAACCAATACCTGGGTTCGAGATGTATATTCCAAAAATCAATACGGAATTCCAAATTATATGACGACGCGGGTTTTCAATATTAAGCTGACGGCGAAATTGTAGAAATAATTCACTAATTTTGAGAATCAAATTTTATGAAGATGAAAAATTATTTTCTATATATTACTTTAATCTCATTTGGACTTTTTGTAAGCTGCAAAAAAGAAGAAGCCGAAAAACCTAAAGTTACTTACGAAACAACTTCAAAAGCAAAGCCTGAAGTTACCGCTGATGCCAACCAGATTGAAGTGGCCGATTTGCCAATCAGTATGGAAGGGACAAATTTTTTAATCCATCCAATTGGTGTAATGACCGCTATGGGAAAAGGAGTTAAATCTTCTCCAGATTCGCAGGAAAGTTTTACGGTTTCCAATTATGGTGAATACCAAATTACCGGCTATTTAAAAAACCTGAAGTTTCAGGAAGTAGGCAAGGATACCATTTACGCTTTGACAAGCAAGCAAATTTTAATTGAAACAGCGACTTAT
>JAZKCP010000026.1:5467-12083 GCA_040388035.1 Bacteroidota bacterium
TTTAAAAGTCTTTGCAGACAAAACCAAGCAACAGTTATTGGTTTATTCTTTGGCCGATATGGATACCAACAAAGACGGAAGATTAGACAGCAGCGATATAAAATCGTTGTATATAAGCACGATTTCCGGTCAAAGGTTTACCAAACTTTCTGCCGATTTTCAGGAATTAATAGATTGGAAAATCATCGAGTCAAAAAGCACACTTTATTTCAGGACCATTGAAGATACCAATAAAAATGGCGAGTTTGATGCCGAAGATAAACTTCAATATTACGTCGTGAATTTAATGGATAAAGATTGGAAAGTAATCAGTTATAAGCCAAATTAATTAATCAAACGATTGCATCGAAACTAGTTTAGAATAGGTTCCGTTTTTGGCTAAAAGTTCTTCGTGGTTTCCCTGCTCTACAATTTTTCCTTTTTGCATAACCACAATCATATCCGCTTTTTGGATCGTCGAAAGTCTATGAGCAATTACAATAGACGTTCTGTTCTGCATCATGTTTTCCAATGCAATTTGTACCAAACGTTCGCTTTCAGTATCCAAAGCTGAAGTAGCTTCGTCCAAAATCATAATCGGTGGATTTTTCAAAACTGCACGAGCGATAGATAAACGTTGTTTTTGTCCGCCCGAAAGTTTGTTCCCGCTGTCGCCGATATTGGTATAGATTCCATTTGGTAAATCTTCAACAAATTCATAAGCGTTCGCAATTTTCAAGGCAGAAATGACTTCATCGTCTGTTGCATTGAGTTTTCCTAATGAAACATTTGCTTTAATGGTATCGTTAAACAAAATGGAATCTTGCGTTACCAAGCCCATTAAGCCGCGCAACGATTGTAAGTCCAAGTCTTTGATATCGACATTGTCAATGGTTATCTTGCCTTCATTCACATCATAAAAACGTGTCAATAAGTTAGCTATTGTACTTTTTCCGCTACCTGATTGCCCAACCAATGCGACAGTTTTTCCTTTTGGAACTTGAAGCGAAAAGTCTTTTAAGACATTTTCTTCATGGTATCTAAAGTTGATATTCTCTAAAGAAATTCCATGTTCAAAAGTATTTTTGTGAACAGCATTTGGTTTGGATGTAATTGCATTCTCTTCTTCCATCAAAGTGAATACGCGTTCAGCTGCGGCCAAACCTGTTTTTACCTGGTAGGAAGCTTTCGAAATGTTTTTGGCAGGTGTCAAAATGGTGTAGGCCAAGGCTATATATCCGATGAACGCAGTGCTTTCCAATGATTTATCGACTAATACCATATAGCCGCCATAATATAGAAGCACGGCAATCGTTAATATTCCAAGAAATTCACTCATTGGCGAAGCCAAATTGCTTTTATTTCCAATGCTATTGGATAACTGCTGTAACTTCTGAACAGAAGCGTTGAATTTTGAAACAAATAGGTTTTCAGCATTGTAACTTTTAACGACTTTCATTCCGCCCAGCGTTTCGTCTAAAATAGAAATGAAATAACCCGTTTCCTGTTGAGCTCTTTTTGATTTAGACTTTAAATTTTTACCAATTCTTGAAATGATTAATCCTGAAATTGGAATAAAAATAAATACGAACAATGTCAATTTGGTGCTGATAGCAAGCATAGCGGCAACCGAAAAGAGAATAGTCAACGGTTCGCGCACGACCAATTCCAAAACCTGGAAAAAAGAATTCTGAACCTCGTTGATATCTCCAAGCATTCTAGACATGACGTCGCCTTTTCGTGCATCAGAATAATAAGAAACAGGAAGATGGATGATTTTATTATATAGCTTTTGCCTCAAATCCTTTAAAACTCCGGTTCTTAATCGTGTTACGTGAAATGAAGCCAGGTAATTGAAAATATTTTTAAGCAGGAAAATCACAATTACAATCGAAACTACCAATAGTAACGCGTATTGCTCGCCGTTCTCATTTGATAATTTCGTGATGTAAAAATTCAATAAATCTTCTCCATATTTACCCAAAAAACCAATGCCTTTATATACAGGCATAACCGTTACTTCTTCCGTTTCCTTAAAAAGAACTTTTAAGGTTGGGATAATAGAAACCATTCCCAGCGTAGAAAAAAGAGCATAAAATATATTGAAGATAATATTCAGGATAACATTCTTCTTATATTTTAGAGCAAAAGGAATTAATTTTTTGAGGTTGTTATCCATTAGTTTAATTGCATTTCTGAAATTATGTTGGCGATTTTAGTATCCAAAACTAATTCTGCAGCCGGAATTTCATCCAAACTTTCAACAGCAACATTCACACTAAAATAGAATTTAATTTTCGGCTCAGTGCCACTTGGACGCGCACAAATTTTGGAACCATCTTCCAAATAATAAATCAGCACATCCGATTTTGGAACGAATAAGGTTTCTGTTTCATTGGTCAAAAGGTTTTTGGCTGTCGAGTTTAGATAATCTTCCACCATAATCACGCGTTGTCCATTAATTTCAGAAACTGGATTTTCACGCATGTCAACCATCATTTGTTTGATTTCAGCCGCGCCATCAATTCCTTTTTTGGTAATCGAAATCAAATGTTCCTTGTAGAAACCAAAGTCAACGTACATTTGTTCTAATTCCTTATAAACTGAACTTCCTTGTTCTTTGGCCTGCGCCGCAATTTCACACATTAGTAAAATCGCACCAACTGCATCTTTATCGCGAACGGCGTCGCCTACCATAAAACCAAAGCTTTCTTCGCCACCGCCAATAAATTTCAATTCAGGAAAATCACGGATAAATTTTGCAATCCATTTAAAACCGGTTAAGCCAACTTTACATTCTACACCGTAAGCCGAAGCTAATTCCAACATCATTGGTGTTGAAACTATGGTTGAACCTATGAATTGTTTCCCGTTAATTTTTCCTGCTTTTTTCCATTGTTCCAAAAGATAATGCGTCATGACAACCATGGTTTGGTTTCCATTTAACAACTGCATTTCTCCTTCGTTATTTCTAACCGCAACGCCAAGCCTGTCGCTATCGGGATCAGTTCCAAAAACGATATCGGCATTTATTCTGTCTGCCAAAGCCAAAGCCATGATCAACGCTTCCGCTTCTTCGGGATTTGGAGAAATAACTGTTGGAAAATCACCGTTTGGCTCCGCTTGCTCCGGAACAACATTTACATCAGTGTAACCTGCTTTTTCCAATACTTTCGGAACCATTTTTATGGAAGTTCCATGTAAAGAAGTGTAAGCAATTTTTAAATTTTTTCGGGATTCCGCCGAGGTATTGAAACTTGCATTCTCAACAGTTGATTTAACGAAAGCGTCATCAACTGCAAGGTCAATATATTCAATCAGTTTTTCGTTAGTATCGAATTTGATTTCGCTGTATTTTAAGTTTTCAATTACCTGCACAATTTCGGCATCGTTTGGTGGTACTATTTGTCCACCATCCTGCCAATACACTTTGTATCCATTGTATTCCGGTGGATTATGTGATGCTGTCAAAACAATTCCGGCATGGCAATTTAAATGTCTGACTGCGAAAGATAATTCAGGAGTTGGACGCATTTCTGAAAACAAATACACCTTAATCCCGTTTGCCGAAAAAACATCAGCAACAACTTTGGCCAACGTATCACTGTTATGACGGCAATCATAAGCAATGGCAACGTTTAATTGTTCATCAGGAAATGATTTTTTTAAATAATCTGATAAACCCTGAGTGTTTTTTCCAAGAGTATATTTATTGATACGATTAGTGCCAACGCCCATTATTCCACGCATTCCACCAGTTCCAAACTCTAAATTTTTATAGAAACTCTCTTCCAGGTTTTTTGGAGAAGAAGTCATCATTTCGGTAATTTCGTCCTGTGTTTTTTGATCAAAAGCTGGCGTTAGCCATTCATTCACTTTGTCTAATATATTTTGTTCGATATGCATAATCTAAATTTATTTGTATTTGAGGTTTTGAATTACAAATTTACCTCGTCAGAAATTTTATAGCGCTCTTCATTATTTTTTGTCCTTAAAATTATTTCTCCCAGGAATCCTGCTAAGAATAGTTGAGAACCAATAATCATAGCTGTTAAAGCGATATAGAAAAGCGGATTTTCGGTTACTAAAATGGTTGGTTCATCAAAAACGAACAGTTTTAAAAGCTTAATTGAGATAATCAAAAAAGTAGCTATAAGTCCGATAATGAACATGATAACGCCAAGCGCGCCAAAAAGATGCATTGGGCGTTTGCCATATTTGGATAAAAACCAAATCGTAATCAAATCTAAAAAGCCATTTATAAAACGATTCATTCCAAATTTGGACTCTCCATATTTTCGTGCCTGATGTATTACTATTTTTTCGCCAATTTTGGAAAAGCCCGCATTTTTAGCTAAAACCGGAATGTAACGGTGCATTTCGCCTGAGACTTCGATGTTTTTGATAACGACATTTTTATAGGCTTTTAATCCACAATTGAAATCATTTAAATGAACACCTGAAGTTTTTCGGGCAGCCCAATTAAACAATTTGGAAGGCAGATTTTTACCGACAACAGAATCGTAACGCTTCTTTTTCCAACCCGAAACCAAATCAAAATCTTGGTTCAGAACCATATTGTACAAACCCGGAATTTCCTCAGGGCTGTCCTGTAAATCGGCATCCATAGTAATGATTACATCGCCTTTAGCTTTAGCAAAACCAGCGTGTAATGCCTGTGATTTACCAAAATTCCTGAGAAAGCGTATTCCTTTTAAATTTGGATTTTCGGCAGTAAGTTTTTTAATTATTTTCCACGAATCATCAGTACTGCCATCATCTATGAAAATAACTTCATATGAATAATTATTGGCTGTCATAACTTTGACAATCCATTGGTGTAATTCTGGTAAAGATTCCTGCTCGTTAAGAAGCGGAATTACTATGGATAAATTCATTTACTATTCGTGAGAAGGTGATTTAGATTTGTAAATAGCTGCTAGAATCAAACCGAAGATTATAGAGCCAAGCATCGATTTCAAAATACCCATTAATTGTCCCTCAAGGGAAAATTGTGAACCGCTCTCTTTCATTTTAGCAATAGCTTCATTGATATCTGATTGTTTAGCACCAAATTTTTCCATCATTCCAACCTGCATATCCAATAAATGTTCTGTAAGCCTTTCGGCTGCTGCCGGATCTATAAAGTTAAAAAGTATGATGCTGAAAGTTGTTGAAAGTAAAATTCCGATAACCGCAGATAAGAAATAAGTACTAAAACCTTCCTTAAAAGTCATATGGCCTCCATTTTCCTTTTTAGCTCTGGAAAGAAGGATGCAGCCTATTATCAAATAAACAACTAATAAGCTTATGCCAATCCACATATTAACAAAAAGCTTCAGGTCAACTAGGTATAAAATTGTAGTTACAAGGATTCCAAATACTCCCGTAAGGATTCCAAAATTAATTGCGTTTTTTTTAAAGATTGCGTTCATAATAAGTTTAGGTTTTAATTAGTTAACAAATATAGTAATTCCATAATTACTTTAGGTAAGTGCAAAACAATTAAAAAAAGTTACATATTGGTTTGATTTTTAAAAAATAGTTGTATTTTTGCACACTCTAATTAAAAAAAGAACAATAAAAGCTGTAGCCAGTTTATACCTTTCAGAAAGAAAGCTTCAAAACAAAACTACTTCATAACAATAAAAAGATTTACAAAATGAAACAAGGAATTCACCCAGAAAATTACAGATTAGTTGCTTTTAAAGATATGTCAAATGAGGATGTTTTTATCACTAAATCAACAGTAGAAACAAAAGAAACAATCATGCACGAAGGTGTTGAATATCCAGTTTTCAAAATGGAGATTTCTAGAACTTCTCATCCTTTTTACACAGGTAAATCTAAACTTATCGATACTGCAGGACGTATTGATAAATTCAAAACTAAATACGCTAAGCACTCAAAATAAGAGTTTAAGTATTCAAATATTTATAAAACCATTCACGAAAGTGAGTGGTTTTTTTATTTGTTTAATCTTTGTACTTTTGAAGAGAGTTATAAACTTATAAACCTTCACAATGAACTACATACTTTTTGACGGAACAGTTCGCAACGCACTTTTACCATTTACCTTCACAAGGCCGGTTGCCGATATTCGAATTGGGATTTTGACCATTCGTGAAAAATGGGAAAAATATTTAGGATACACAACTACAACGTTGACCGAAGAATATCTTTCCGAAAAATTCCCAATGGTTGAAATGGAAGACAATGTTATGATCAATGCTTCTTTTTTGCCAAATGATATCCTTTCTGAAATGGTGAAAAGTTTAGAAAAAAACCAAGCAATCTTTCAAGGTGACGAAGTCATCGCTTTTTATACAAATGATACTCAGGAAGAAGTCGATTTTAACAGTTATGAAATAATTGAGTTCAGTGAAGAATGTATAACAGTACAGCATACATGGGATATTTTTGCCAAAAATGATGCAGCATTACGGGAAGATTTTGAATTGATTACCGAAGGCAGGCATTCACAACCTATTCCGAAAAGCGTGAACGTGCTTTCACCGGAAAATATCTTTATCGAAGAAGGAGCAAAGCTCGAATTTGTAACTTTAAATGCTTCAACCGGACCAATTTATATTGGAAAAAATTCAGAAATTATGGAAGGCTCTGTAATTCGCGGGCC
>JAZKCP010000026.1:12093-42758 GCA_040388035.1 Bacteroidota bacterium
TGAAATTGGCTTCAAAAGTTTATGGTGCCACAACTGTCGGACCACATTCTGTTATTGGTGGCGAAGTAAGTAATTCCGTTTTGTTTGGTTACTCCAATAAAGGGCATGATGGATTTTTGGGAAATTCAGTTCTTGGTGAATGGTGTAATATTGGAGCAGACAGTAACAATTCGAATCTTAAAAATAATTATGAAGAAGTGCGTTTGTGGAGTTATGAAACCGAAGGTTTTGCCCGAACCGGCTTGCAATTCTGTGGACTAATGTTGGGCGATCACAGCAAGTGCGGTATCAATACAATGTTTAACACAGGAACCGTAGTAGGAGTTTCAGCTAATATTTTTGGTTCTGGTTTTCCACGAAATTTTGTGCCAAGTTATTCCTGGGGCGGAGCTGCTGGATTCACAACGTATTTAACGTCAAAAGCATTTCAAACTGCAAAAATTGTGATGGGACGCCGACAGGTTGAATTCTCGCAAGAGGATGCCAAAATCCTGGAGCACGTTTTTGAGATTACTAAGAAATACAGAAAAGAGTAAAAACTATATTTTTATCTTTCCTTCGATTCCGTCACTGTTGTCAGCATTTTTTCCCACAACAATAGCGGAAACAAAATGAATTAGTGATATAAATTTTCCATACTTGGTATCCCAATAATACACTTCGTCAGGCGTCACTCTGATAATGCTTACATCGGGATCATCTTTGCCATCAAACCAGGCATTCGCAACAACCGACCATTTGTCTTCAATAGTTGCCTTGTCGAGATAGATGTAAGCCTTACCTGCAATTGATAAATATTCATGATCGCTATTGTTCATGAAATACAATTGTACATTGTTGTCTTTTTCAATTTGAATGTTCTTACCACTTTCCTTGTTGCTTATAAACCAAAGATTTCCTTCTTTATCACATTCCTGCAAACCCATTGGTCTTGAATTAATTGGTGATTTGTCATTCAGGTTTGTTATGAACATGCATGTTCCCGCTTTTTCAGAAAGCTCTTTTAGTTTTTCAATCGCCTCTGTACTGAATAAATTTTTTTTTGACATGACTTTTCTATTTAATGAATTGTAAATATTGTTTCATCAAAATTCACAAATCTTAAACAAAATGTTTTACATTATTATCCAATATTATTATAGGATTGATATTTTGATTTTCAATTAAATACATTTCAAATTTTCAAAATTGCATAATCTTCAAATTAAACTATCTTTGTGCTCTCAATTTTTGACAACGATTTCATTAATTGAGTAAGATTATGAAAAACAAAAAGAAAGTTGCCTTTTATACTTTAGGCTGCAAATTAAATTTCTCCGAAACCTCTACTATTGCGAGAAATTTTCAGGACGAAGGTTTCGACCGGGTCGATTTTGAAGAAGTAGCGGATATTTATGTGATAAACACTTGTTCGGTTACCGAAAATGCCGATAAACAATTTAAGCAGGTTGTAAAAAAAGCTATGAAGCTCAATGACAAAGCGTTCGTTGCAGCTGTTGGTTGTTATGCACAGTTAAAACCTGAAGAATTGGCTGCTGTCGATGGTGTTGACTTAGTTTTGGGCGCCACCGAAAAATTCAAAATCACAGATTATATCAACGATTTGTCCAAAAATGACATGGGCGAAGTGCATTCGTGCGAAATTGAAGAAGCCGATTTCTATGTCGGGAGTTATTCCATTGGAGACAGAACACGTGCTTTTCTTAAAGTACAGGATGGCTGCGATTACAAATGTACCTATTGCACGATTCCGTTGGCACGTGGAATTTCGAGAAGCGATGCTTTGGAAAATGTGCTAAAAAACGCATCCGATATTTCGAAACAGGGTATTAAGGAAATTGTTTTGACCGGTGTGAATATTGGTGATTACGGAAAAGGAGAATTCGGAAACAAAAAACACGAGCATACTTTTTTGGATTTAGTTCAGGCTTTGGATGAAGTTGAAGGAATTGAAAGACTCAGGATTTCTTCTATCGAACCCAATCTTTTGAAAAATGAAACTATAGAATTTGTTTCGAATAGCAGAACATTCGTGCCACATTTCCATATTCCACTGCAAAGTGGAAGCAACGAAATTTTAAAAAAAATGAAGCGTCGTTATTTACGCGAAGTGTATACGGAACGAGTAAATAAAATCCGTGAAGTAATGCCTCATGCCTGTATCGGTGTTGACGTCATTGTTGGTTTTCCGGGTGAAACCGATCAAAATTTTCTTGAAACCTATAATTTCCTAAACGAAATGGATATTTCCTATCTGCATGTTTTTACCTATTCGGAAAGAGATAATACCGAAGCGGCAGAAATGCCAGGCGTTGTACCAATGAATGTGAGAAACAAAAGAAGTAAAATGCTTCGTGGCTTATCTGTAAAAAAACGTAGAGCTTTTTATGAAAGCCAGATAGGAACAAACCGAACCGTTTTATTTGAAGGCGAAAACAAGGAAGGCTACATTCATGGTTTCACCGAAAACTATGTCAAAGTAAAAACACCTTGGAATCCGGAATTGGTAAACACGCTGCACGAAATCAATTTGTCGAGAATAGACGAAGACGGAAGTGTAAGAATGGAATTTATAAAAGTTGAAGCATAAAAAAACGTCCCAATTGGGACGTTTTTTTATTAATTATATTTTGATTCCAGGCGGAAGTAAATCTCTGTAGCAAGTATTTTTTCTAAAAAAAAGTGCAATTTTAGGTAAAATCGGAACCACTTTTAATTTACGCTCATAAGCTATTTCCATAATGTTCTTCAGCAAATCATTGATAAATCCTTCATTGTCAAAACCATCAAAGACATTTATACGCGTTAAGAATATCTTCTTTTCCTGGAACGAATATTCTACGGAAATTAATTTCCCATCTACCAAAGTTTCAAACTGACGAGCAAAAGTATTGTCTTTAATCTCGATTTTTTCTAATAATGCTGTTGTGTCCATGATGAATTGAAAAAAAGGATTATTTTTATGCAAAGTTACTAATAATTAACCAGTTTCAAGTTAAAAAATGACTAAAATTCATGTTTATTTTATGCCGGGAATGGCTGCAAGTTCAAGCATTTTTGAGCGAATTCATTTACCTGTTGAGACTTTCGAAATGCATTTATTGGAATGGGTTTTGCCCGAAAAAAATGAATCGTTGAAAGATTACGCCAAACGTATGGCAGAAAATATAAAACATGAAAATGTTATCTTGGTTGGAGTTTCCTTTGGAGGCGTTTTAGTTCAGGAAATGAAGCAATTTGTGAATCCAAAAAAGGTAATTATCATTTCAAGTGTAAAGTCAAATGCCGAGTTGCCAAGACGGATGAAAATTGCAAAAACAACCAAAGCTTACAAACTTATTCCAACGACACTAATTGGAAACATTGAGCTTTTGACCAAATACACTTTTGGTTCCTCTATTTTAAAACAAAGATTAAAACTCTATGAAAAGTTTCTTTCTGTTCGCGATAAGATATATTTAGATTGGGCCATTGAACAAATGATTAATTGGGGCCGTATAAAAATTGACAATGAAATCATTCATATTCATGGGGAATCGGATGAAGTTTTTCCATTGAGACATATTGAAAAATGTATTAGTGTCAAAGGTGGAACCCATATTATGATTCTGACAAAATACCGATGGCTTAACGAAAATTTACCTAAAATTATGTTAGACAATTGGTAATGTTGGGTTGATTTTTGTAGTTTTACCAATATAAAACAAAAGATTTTGTCGAAAATGCGATGGCATTTGACCGCAAAAAATTAAATCCTACACTTATGAAAACGAATAAAGCCCTATTATCGACGTTCGTAGTAATTATGATTTCCGGAATAATGGTTTTTGGCATTTCGGGCGACAACAAAGAAAAATTATTACGTGAAGGCACTCCAATGTATTTTCCAACGACCGTTGACTTTGCAGGAGAGAGCGCACCACTACAAATAAGTGACGTCAGAGAAAGACTGGACAGGGAATTACTGATCAATGCTAACTTAGACGCAACCACTTTATTAATAATACGAAGAGCCAACAGGGCTTTTCCTATTATTGAACCCATTCTGAAACAATATGGTGTGCCCGATGATTTTAAATACCTTGCGGTTATTGAAAGTGCTTTGGTAAATGCGACTTCTCCTTCGGGAGCGAAAGGCGTTTGGCAATTTATGCCTGACACCGCGAAAGAAAGAGGAATGGAAGTTAACGAACTGGTAGACGAGCGCTATCACTTAGAAAAATCCACCGAAGCAGCTTGTAGATATTTATTGGCTGCCAAAGAGAAATTTGGTTCATGGACCATGGCTGCAGCTTCCTATAATGGTGGCATGAGTGGCCTAGGCAAGAAAATCGACGAACAAAAAGTTTCCAATTACTATGATTTAGGTTTGACCGAAGAAACTTCGCGTTATGTATTCCGAATTTTGGCCTTAAAGGAAATTATGAAACAACCGGCATTATACGGTTTCAATATTTATCCAACAGATTTGTATCCAATAATTCCAACAAAAAAAGTTGAAGTTGACAGTACAATTACCGATTTAACTGGATTTGCAAAGTCACAGGGAATTAATTATAAGGTTTTGAAAATCCATAATCCTTGGCTGCGTGACAGAAAACTGCTGAACCCAAGCAAGAAAAAATACGAAATCAAGATTCCTTTGGAAGGATATTAGTTTCAGCCACGAATACACGAATATTTTTTTTCAGATGATTATTAAAAAATAAAAAAAAGCTTTCAAATTTACTTGAAAGCTTTTTTATTTAAAACCATAAATATTTATTCGTGCATTCGTGGCTAAAAACCTGGCCACTAAATCTTCTTCATTTGCTCTTTCATCATTTTTATCTGATCAGCCAGCATGTTTTGTTTGTCAAGTTTTTTGGCTTCATTTAATAAAGCGGTAGCTTCCAGTTTGCGTCTTCTCGACATCGCGATTCCGGCCAGATTTAATTTGGCTACAGCCAAATCCATATCCATACTCAATCCCAATTCAACCGCTTTTTTAAAGAATTTCTCCGATTGATGCAAATTTGTTTGCGACATCATTAATCCGTGAAGGTAGTTGTAGTAACCTTGTTGCTTTCTAACCAAAGCTGTTTCCGGGTTTTTGATTTTATCCAGCCAAACTTTAGCACCTGCAAAATCCTGTTTTCTCAATTTTAAAAATGCCAAAAGAATGTATTCGTTTTTGTAATAAAGAAAAATCGGAATTGCCGTCAATAGGATTAGAAAAATTCCGTTTCCGGTATTTCCTTCTGTAAATTGCCAAATGGCGGTTGCCACTAATAAAGCCGCTATAATTAATTTGATAAATCTGTGAAACATTTGTTCTAATTTTTAGTGCCGCAAAGGTAATAAAATGAAATGAAAATATTTTTATAAAACTACTTGCCAGAAAAAAAAAGGTTTGTATATTTGCACTCGGTTTTAAAACAGCCGTATACCATAGAAATTAATACAAGATTTTAAAGATACACAGCAATGAGCAAAAGAACGTTTCAACCATCGAAAAGAAAAAGAAGAAATAAGCACGGATTTATGGACAGAATGGCTTCTGCAAATGGAAGAAAAGTTCTTGCGCGTAGAAGAGCTAAAGGAAGACATAAATTGACTGTTTCTTGCGAACCAAGACACAAAAAATAATGATTAGCAATTAATCAATATCAAGCCGTTACTTTTATTAGTAGCGGCTTTTTTTATAATTTGTTTATAAATATTGATAAATTTTAGGAGCTATTTCCCGCTATCCGTTCCAATCTTTTTATTTTTAGAAAAATAAAAAATTTGATATTAAGAGGAGGAAGCCCGGTGGGCTTCAGGTATAAGTTTTACCTTGATTAAACAAATAACAACACACATACAACTAACAATCAAAATCAAAGAAGTCTAACTATCTAAGAATCTAACAATCTAACTACTATGCCCAAAGACAATTCAATTAAATCGGTTTTAATCATAGGTTCAGGTCCAATCGTAATCGGGCAGGCATGCGAATTTGATTATGCCGGTTCACAATCGGCACGTTCCATCCGCGAAGAAGGAATCGAGGTAATCCTAATCAATTCCAATCCGGCAACGATTATGACCGATCCAAGTATGGCCGATCATGTTTACCTGTTACCATTAACAACAAAATCAATAATCCAAATCCTAAAAGAGCATCCGCAAATTGATGCTGTTTTGCCAACAATGGGTGGACAAACTGCATTGAACTTGTGCCTTGAAGCCGACGAAAAAGGAATCTGGGAAGATTTCGGAGTAAAATTAATCGGTGTTGATATCAACGCCATTAACATTACCGAAGACCGAGAACAATTCAAACAATTGTTGGAAAGAATCGGGGTTCCAACAGCACCTGCAAAAACAGCAACCTCATTCCTAAAAGGAAAAGAAATTGCACAGGAATTTGGTTTTCCATTGGTAATCCGACCATCATTCACGCTTGGCGGGACAGGAGCAGCCTTCGTTCACAGCAAAGAAGAATTTGACGAAAAACTAACATACGGTTTAGAAATGTCGCCAATCCACGAAGTATTGATTGACAAAGCTTTATTGGGATGGAAAGAATATGAATTAGAATTACTAAGAGATAAAAACGACAACGTTGTCATCATCTGTTCCATCGAAAATATGGATCCAATGGGAATTCATACAGGAGATTCAATCACTGTTGCACCGGCGATGACATTGTCAGATACAACGTTCCAAAAAATGCGTGATATGGCGATTCTGATGATGCGCTCTATCGGGAATTTTGCCGGTGGCTGTAACGTTCAGTTTGCTGTTTCACCAGACGAAAAAGAAGATATTGTTGCGATTGAAATCAATCCACGTGTTTCACGTTCATCAGCATTGGCTTCAAAAGCAACAGGTTATCCAATTGCGAAGATTGCCTCAAAGCTAGCTTTGGGTTATCACTTAGATGAATTACAAAACCAAATCACCAAATCAACTTCGGCTTTATTCGAACCAACATTGGATTATGTGATTGTAAAAATTCCACGTTGGAATTTCGACAAATTTGAAGGTGCCGACCGGACTTTGGGATTGCAGATGAAATCGGTTGGTGAAGTAATGGGAATCGGACGTTCATTTCAGGAAGCATTACATAAAGCCACGCAATCTCTTGAAATCAAAAGAAATGGTTTAGGAGCTGACGGAAAAGGATACAAAAACTACGAGCAAATCATCGAGAAACTGACATTTGCAAGTTGGGATAGGGTTTTCGTAATCTATGATGCCATTGCCATGGGAATTCCGTTGAGCAGAATCCATGAAATCACTAAGATTGATATGTGGTTTTTGAAGCAATACGAAGAACTATATGCTATAGAAAAGGAAATTTCAAAATACAATATCACCAATCTTCCAAAAGAGTTATTATTGGAAGCCAAGCAAAAAGGATACGGCGACAGGCAAATTGCGCACATGCTGAAATGCCTTGAAAGCCAGGTTTACAAGCTGCGTGATGATATGAACATCAAGCGTGTTTATAAGTTGGTTGATACCTGTGCGGCTGAATTCAAAGCCCAGACGCCATATTATTATTCAACTTTCGAAGCCGAAATAGAAACACTAGGAGGACAGCCTTATGTCCACAACGAAAGCGTCGTTTCAAACAGAAAGAAAGTGGTTGTTTTAGGTTCAGGACCAAACCGAATCGGGCAGGGAATTGAGTTTGATTATTCCTGCGTTCACGGCGTTTTGGCGGCAAAGGAATGCGGTTACGAAACCATTATGATTAACTGCAATCCGGAAACAGTTTCCACCGATTTTGATACCGCGGACAAATTATATTTCGAACCCGTTTTCTGGGAACACATTTATGATATTATCCGTCACGAAAAACCCGAAGGTGTAATCGTTCAGCTTGGCGGACAAACTGCTTTGAAATTGGCTGAAAAACTATCCAAATACGATATAAAGATATTAGGAACTTCGTTCGATGCTTTGGATTTAGCCGAAGACAGAGGAAGGTTCTCAGAATTGCTTACCCAATTAAAAATTCCGTTTCCTAAATTTGGGATAGCGGAAAATGCGGACGAAGCGTCAGCGCTTGCAGATGTCTTAGATTTTCCTCTATTGGTTCGTCCATCGTATGTTTTGGGTGGACAAGGAATGAAAATCGTCATCAACAAGCAAGAACTGGAAGAGCATGTTATTGATTTGCTAAAAAGTATTCCAGGAAACAAACTCCTTTTAGACAACTATTTAGACGGAGCGATTGAAGCGGAAGCCGATGCAATTTGTGATGGCGAAAATGTATACATCATTGGAATCATGGAGCATATAGAACCCTGCGGAATACATTCAGGAGATTCAAATGCAACTTTACCACCGTTTAATTTGGGTGAATTTGTAATGCAGCAAATAAAAGACCATACCAAGAAAATAGCTTTGGCCTTGAGAACTGTCGGTTTAATCAATATTCAGTTCGCGATAAAAGACGATATAGTTTACATCATTGAAGCCAATCCAAGAGCTTCGAGAACGGTGCCTTTTATTGCAAAAGCTTATGGTGAGCCTTATGTAAATTACGCTACGAAAGTAATGCTTGGACATAACAAGGTAACTGATTTTACCTTTAACCCAAAGCTTAAAGGTTTTGCAATCAAGCAACCTGTTTTTTCGTTCAGTAAATTCAAGGATGTAAACAAAGCCCTTGGACCTGAAATGAAATCAACAGGAGAAAGTATTTTGTTTATTGATGATTTGAAGGACGATCAGTTTTATGAGTTGTACTCGAGAAGGAAGATGTACTTAAGTAAATAGTTTTCAAATCCGAATTATAAAAATCGTCCAATTTTGGGTGGTTTTTTTTATTGAATAATAGTTTGGCATGGTTTTCTCTGCAAGAAAAATACCTAACATTTGTCTAACCAATATTATAAGCTATGAAAAAAATTATTTGCCTTGCGTGTGCTATCACTTTATTTTTGAGTTCCTGTACTTCTGAGACTGATTCTACATCTTCCGCGGAAGATGATGTACTGGTAGAGGAGATTTGGACGGATAATACTGATCCTATCCATTATAATTATAACGAAAAGAAAATTGTTAGTGCAATTAGTCAATATGAAGACAGGTATTTTACTTATACAGCCGATCTGATTACCAGAATTCAAATGTATGGTAATGCTAATGGTCTTGGGTATGGATTGAGAACTGAAGATTATTTCACCTATGATACAAGCGGGCGATTGACTGAACATATTTTTAAAGCTATTCCCGATGGCATTAATACCGATTATATAATCACAACAACTTTTGTTTACAATTCCGGCAATACGATTTCTGTTGTAAAAACGATTGGATACCCAACATTAGCATTCAGTTACGTTCCACAAACAATACTAATTCATTTGTCAGGAACCACAGTAATCAGTGAAGATACTTCAGTTTATAATACAACAGGTGGTTTTGAATATAGTTACACTACCAGTTACAGTTACGATACTAAAAACAATCCGTTTAAAAATGTGATAGGTTACAAAGAAATTTATTTAGCGGAAGTATATGTGTTTGGCTTTGAACAACTAAGTTATCTACATAATATTGTAGCCACTGAAGAAATGACAGCTACTTATACCTATAACAGCTTGGATTTCCCGTTAATCGCAGAAGCCCATAGTGTTTCAGAACCAGACCTGCCGCCGTCAAGGACATATTATCTTTATTATTAAGCGAATAGGATAAAAAACCTCACTGAGAAGTGAGGTTTTTTTATTTTTTTTCCTCATCCATCAAATCACTCAAATGCAAACGCAAAGCTGTAACCGAAATACTGATTTCCCAAAAGGAAATACCAAGCGAAACCAATAAAGTAAACATACTTGCGCCAAAAAGGTAAATGCCGATAGTTTGTTGTTCCAGAAATAAACACAGCATAGCAAAAACCGAAAGAAACAAACACAAAACCCCAAATAGCTGCATGTATCGAATGAGTGATAAACGTAAATTGAGATTTTTTATTTGAAGTAATATGCTTTTGGTGTGGACTTCGTCATAATGTTTTTTCAAACTTCGGACAATTTGGGCAATAGTTAAAAAACGATTGGTGTATGCCAGCAAAATCAACGATGTTGCGGAGAAAAGCAGGGCTGGTGTTTCGATGTTAAGAGTCATGAAAATTGCGAATTATGATTTACGGAGTTCGACAATAAATATAAACAAAAAAACCTGCAGTTGGATTTGCAGGTTTAGGTCTTTTTTATTTGCCACAATGTTCATCATAGAGATCTACTATCCTGCCAATGCCATTGGTTTTGAAATCATCCTTGTCAATAAAGGTATGCAGTTCAGGGCATTTGGTTTCAAAATGACTTTCTGTAAGCCTTTTGATCACTTTAAAATTATTAACAGCAATTGTAGTTCCTGCGCTTTCTATGTACATCCAGAAAAACACAGCATAATCCTTATCAGGCCTTCCAAGGAAAAAATTGGTTTGGGGCGGCCAGCCCGACGTAGCTACTGCACCGCCTCCGCCTCTCACTCCGGGACGGTATCCAATATAGCTTGAATATAGCGTTATTCCTCCTTCTTTCTCAATTCGCACCCAGGATTTTTTCTTGTCTACTTTTACTTCTTTTGTTCCGTATAACGGTCCTTTCGCCAGATAGAGTGCGACAAATTTGGTAGGCACGGCATTTTTACCCGAAGTAATTTCAAATCCTTTAACGTCATTTATGCTGATGCTTTCTGCCTTGGCTTTTAAATCGGTTTTAAATTGTATTTCCTGTTTTCCACCTTCGGCCGGAATCTCAATTAGACCTTTCTTTGTCGTGCCGTCATTATATGTTACGATGCCATCATAAAATTTAGCAAATACCGAAAAGGGAACAAGGATAAAAAAAAGTATCAGTTTTTTCATTTTTATAAATTTAGTATGGCTAATATATAAAAAAACCTGCAAGTTCATACTTGCAGGTTTTTTTCCAAATACTAACTAAATATTATAACTTACTTTATTAACTCAAAACTTCTTTTTACAAAAGCAGTCAGTTCTTCTCCTTTTAATAATCCTTGTGAGATTTTTGCTAAATCCAATGCTTGTTTTACCAAACCTTCCTGAGCTGATTTGTCGGAAGTATTTAATATAGTTGTTGCCAATTCTGAATTGGTATTCACAACCAAATTATACATTTCAGGGAAATTCCCCATTCCGAACATTCCGCCACCGCCGGATTGGCTCATTTCTTTCATTCTTCGCATGAATTCCGGTTGTGTGATAATGAATGGTGCCGCATTACTGTCCAATGGTTCCAATTGAACCGAATAGTTAGCTTTTGGCACAATTTCTTCCAACACAGTTTTCAGTTGAGTTGATTCATCTTCCGATAATTTAGAAATCTGTGTGTCTTCTTTCTGAATTAATTTATCAATATGGTCAGAATCAACACGAACGAAAGTCAGGTTTTCATTATCACTTTCCAATTTTTGGATTAAGTGCGATACAATTGGAGAATCCAATAATAATACTTCATATCCTTTTTCTTTAGCGATCTCAATATAGCCGTGTTGCGCATCTTTATTGGAAGCATATAACACTACTAACTTCCCGTTTTTGTCGGTTTGGTTTGTAGTTAAGGTTTCTTTTAATTCCGCTAAGGTGTAATATTTATCATTCACACTTGGATACAAAATAAAATCTGCTGATTTTTCATAGAATTTTGGTTCAGAAAGCATACCGTATTCCAATACGATTTTGATATCATTCCATTTTTTCTCGAAGTCTTCACGGTTTTCAGTGAATAATGTTTTTAGTTTATCGGCTACTTTTCTAGTGATATAATTTGATATCTTTTTAACATTGCTATCAGCCTGTAAACCGGAACGGGAAACATTCAACGGAATGTCCGGTGAATCAATCACACCTTTGAGCATTACCAAAAATTCAGGAACAATTCCCTCTACGTTGTCGGTAACAAAGACTTGGTTCTGATACATTTGAATTTTGTCTTTCTGCATTTGAATGTCAGCAGACATTTTTGGAAAATATAAAATTCCGGTTAAATTGAAAGGATAATCCACATTCAAATGAATGTTGAATAAAGGTTCTTCAAATTGCATTGGATACAATTCATGATAGAAATTCTTATAATCTTCATCATTTAAATCAGCAGGCAGTTTTGTCCACGCCGGATTTGGATTGTTGATGATGTTGTCAACTTCGACTTCTGTGAAAATATTGTCTTTGTCTTCTTCAGCGACACTTTCTCCTTTTTTCTGCTCAATTTTTTCAGTTCGTGTTCCAAATTTTATTGGAATAGGCATGAACTTGTTGTATTTGGTCAGCAACTCCCGGATTTTAAATTCTTCAAGAAATTCTAAGGAATCTTCTGCAATGTGAAGGATGATTTCAGTTCCTCTGTCGGCTTTGTCAGATGGCTCTAAAGTAAATTCAGGACTTCCGTCGCATATCCAATGAGCTGCTGGTTCGTCTTTATATGATTTGGTGATAATTTCCACTTTGGAAGCTACCATAAATGCCGAATAAAATCCAAGTCCGAAGTGTCCAATAATTCCTGAATCTTTGGCAGAGTCCTTATATTTTTCAAGGAATTCCTCAGCGCCTGAGAAAGCAATTTGATTGATGTATTTTTCCACTTCTTCGGCTGTCATTCCGACACCTTGGTCGATAAGGTGTAATTTTTTGCCTTCTTTGTCAATTTTAACTTCTATAATTGGATTGCCATATTCTACTTTGGCTTCACCTATACTGGCTAAATGTTTTAATTTTAATGTTGCATCGGTGGCATTCGACACTAATTCACGCAAGAAAATTTCGTGGTCATTGTATAAAAACTTCTTAATCAGTGGAAAGATGTTTTCTACGGATACATTGATTTTTCCTGTTGTCATATTTTTATTTTTTAGACCTGCCGGTCGGCAGGCGGGTTAAACGATTTGCAATGGGACTACTCAAATGTGATACCATTTATAAGGATTATGACAAATTGACGCAGTAACAAATTCTGACTAATTTTGAAACAAATCTGCGAGATAATGTAAGGTCAAATGTTAAAATCGGATTATCTTTGTAATCTAATCATAAACATAAGTACGCATGAAAAAATTAGTTTTATTTATTGGATTGTCATTTTTGATTTTATCCTGTAAATCAAAATCGGCCACCGACACCAAGTTGGATTCCAAAACACAGGTTGCGATGAAAGGAAACTGGACCGTTAGCTCTGTGACCTATCCTAGTTCAAATGTGATAAAAGTAAATTCTTTTGAATTGGCAGATTCGCAATGTTTTGTTGGTAGTAAATGGAAATTTGTTTCGAACAACAATAAGGGGAATTTATCCCTTAACAGCCCAAAATGTACAGCTTACAGTACACCAATCACCTGGTTTGTCAATAAAGACAAGCAGTTTGTTTTGAAAATTTTAGATGAATCAAAAGCAAGAAGAGTAAAAGATGGCTATGTTTTAAAAGTTGCCAATCTAACAGATAACTCTTTTCAGCTGATTGACCAGATTGACGTTGCCGGAAAGGCAACAGATGTAGTATACCAATTCAATAGAAATTAAATTTAAAACCATTATGAAAAATATAAAAACAGTTGCTTTTGCAAGTCTTTTCCTTTTAGGAAGTTTATTCACAAGTTGTGATTCAGTCAAGAATGCCAATAATACACAAAAAGGAGCCGTAATCGGAGCTGCCGGTGGAGCCGTAATTGGTGGGGTTTTAGGAAACAACATCGGTAAAGGCGGAAAAGGTGCGCTCGGTGCAGTTTTAGGAGGTGTAATTGGTGGAGTTGCCGGCGGTGTGATCGGAAACAAAATGGACAAGCAGGCGCGTGAAATTGAAACAGCTTTGCCTGGAGCGCAAGTGGAAAGAGTGGGAGAAGGAATTAAATTGGTATTAGGGGAAAATGCTGTTCGTTTCAATATCGATAAATCGTCACTTACCTCAACTGCGCAGGACAATTTGGATAAGCTGGTTCCGGTGTTCAATCAATATCCTGATACTAACATCAATATCTTTGGATATACTGACAGCACAGGTACTGTAGAGCATAATTTAACATTATCACAACAAAGAGCAGCATCAGTAAAAAGCTATTTGGTTGGTAAAGGAATAAAATCTGCACGTTTTACAACTACCGGTATGGGAATTGCCGACCCGGTTGCCACTAATGAAACTGTGGATGGAAGAACTCAAAACCGTCGGGTAGAGTTCGGAATTACAGCGAATGATAAAATGGTTCAGGAAGCTCAGAAAGAAGCGGGAAAATAACTCTCTTTTAATATATTTAAAAAGCGCGTATTACAAAATAGGCGCTTTTTTTTTGCTCAAAATTTAACAAAATTTTCTGTTTGATAATTTTTATAAATGGGTAAACGTTAGTAACTTTATACTAAGAATAAGAACATAGAACGAAGCCAAATCGTTAGAGAAATACAGAAATGTGGCTAAGTAAACCGAGTTCGTTTTTCTCTGAAGTGTTTGGTAATTTTCTCGGATTTTATCCTAAACTAAACATTCTAAAATATATTTCTTTTTGAAATAGTTTTGTTATTGGTTAGGTTGGTAAGAGCGATTCTCTGAATATGGGTTTCGCTCTTATTTTTTTGTTTGACTTTAAAAATGTGCATGTTTACCAGAAATATTTTTTATTTCATTTTAGATTGCTCAATTTTGTAAATCAAGCAGCGCCATGTTAAAAGTCGAAAATATTTCATTTTCCTATCAGGAAAATCCAACCATAAACTCTCTTTCTTTTAAATTGGAAAAAGGAAGGAATATGGCAGTTATTGGTGAAAGCGGTTGTGGAAAAAGTACATTGCTTAAACTCATTTACGGTTTATATGATTTAGACAAAGGGCAATTATTTTGGAATGATATTGAAGTTTTAGGTCCTAAATACAATCTTATTCCCGGAATGGATTTTATGAAATACCTGGCGCAGGATTTTGATTTGATGCCATTTATAACCGTTGCTGAAAATGTTGGAAAATACCTTTCTAATTTTTATCCCGAACAAAAAAACAAACGGATTGCCGAATTATTGAAAATTGTCGAAATGACGGATTATGCCAATGTGAAAGCGAAAAATTTAAGTGGCGGACAAATGCAGCGTGTTGCATTGGCAAGAGTTTTAGCGCTTGAACCCGAAGTTTTGTTGCTGGATGAACCTTTCAGCCATATTGATAATTTTCGAAAGAACAGTTTGAGGAGAAAGCTTTTCGGTTATTTAAAAGAAAAGCAAATCACCACCATTTTTGCGACACATGACAGTTCTGACATACTTTCTTTTGCCGATGAGGTTTTGGTTTTAAAAGAAGGAAAAATTATCGCTGAAGGAAATCCGAAATCGATTTACGACAATCCAAAAAACAAATACATAGCTTCTCTTTTTGGAGATGTAAACGAAATAGAAATAGATGGAGAAACAGAGCTCGTTTATCCAAATCAATTAGTAGTTGCTGAAAAATCAAAGCTTAAGGTTTTTGTAACCAATGCGTATTTTTTGGGAAACCATTATCTGACAGAAGCCATTTACAACAAGAAAACTGTTTTTTTTGAAAGTGAAAATGATATTCCAATCGGAACTGAAATTTATTTAAAAAAGAAACCCTGAAATCAATATTTCAGGGTTTTCTATTTTCTCTACATTAAAACTAGTTTTTCAAATACTTTTCGAGAAACTGATCCTGTTCCCAAAGCAAATGCAGAATATTTTCTTTCGCCACGTAGCTATGCGCTTCCTTTGGCAATAATACCAATCGAACCGGAGCGCCTAAATTTTTCAATGCCTGGAAATAACGTTCCGACTGTAATGTAAATGTTCCCGGATTATTATCGGCATCACCGTGGACTAATAATAAAGGCGTTTTCATTTTATCGGCAGTCATAAACGGCGACATTTCGTTGTAAATTCCGGGAACATCCCAATAATTTCGTTGTTCACTTTGGAAACCAAAAGGTGTCAAAGTCCTGTTATAAGCCCCGCTTCGGGCAATTCCGCAGGCAAAAAGATCACAATGTGACAATAAATTTGCAGTCATAAATGCTCCATACGAATGACCGCCAATGGCAACTTTTTTTCTGTTGATATAACCCAATTTATCTACAGCGTCAATTGCAGCCGCAGCATCATCAACTAATTGTGTCATGAAGGTGTCATTTGGCTCTGTTGTTCCTTCACCAATAATTGGGAAGGAAGCATCATCAAGCACCGCATAACCTTTGGTTACCCAGTATACAAACGAGCCATAATAAGGTGATGTAAATTCATTTGGATTCTTATTGCTTTGCCCGGCTGAATTTTTATCCTTGAATTCTTCAGGGTAAGCCCAAATCAATAAGGGTAATTTCTCTGTTTTTTTAGTTCGGTCATAGCCATCAGGCAAATACAAAGTTCCCGATAAGTCAACACCGTCTTTTCGTTTGTATTTTATAACTTCCTTATACACATTTCGGATGCTTTCAAATGGATTTTTAAAAGTGGTAAGCTGCGTCAGTTTTTTTGACTTTAGGTTTCTGAAATAATAATTCGGGAATTCATTTTTGGATTGGATCTGAACTAAAACATCGCCTTTTTTGAAATCTTCAATTGATAGTAAATCCTCTTTTTTATCCTTGAAGGTTGAGGTATAAAGACGTTTTGTTTTTAAAGTACCCAGGTTATATTCGTCAATAAAGGGAAATTGCCCTTCTTTGGTAAAACCATCACCAATCAAATAAGTATTATTATTTTCGATAGCCAAAACATAGCGGTTGTATTCATTTCTTTTCGTTTCAAAATTTCCCGGATCTGAATAAATATCCTGTGAATTTCGATCTGAAATAATTTTTGGTGCCTGATTCGGGTTCGACGGATTGATTAAATAGGTTTTTTGGTTACGCGTATCGTACCAATCATCATAAACTATAGCCAGATTATCATTTCCCCAAATCAAACCGGCATAACGCTGTTGGATTTTTAATAATGATTTCGGTTCGGCTGTAAAAGGTGCGTCCCAAGAGAAAAGTTCATCACGGTAATCAGCTTTTTTGGACTGATCACCTTCGTCCAATGCTACAACATAGGTCCAGGTTGCAGGCTTATCGTTTCTCCAGCCCGCGCTTCTTTTTCCTTTTCGCACGGATGAAAAACCTTTTGGCATCACTTCGGTTAATGGAACTTCATTGATTACTTTTATTTCTTTTCCGGCAAGGTCGTAAACCACAGTTTTCAGAGGAAAACGGCTGTAAGGAACGATATAGGAATATGGTTTCTGAACGGTAGTCAGCATCAAATAATTGCCATCAGGAGAAAAGCTTTCGCCAGCGTATAAGTCGGTTCCCTTGAAGAAATCGGCTTTTCCGGAAAGATTTACTTTGTATAATTCGGAAGACATTAAGTTTTCAAAATTGGTTTCGTCGGTTTTGTTTTTCAATAAATCAGGATAAGTCCTGTTTTGCGATTTTGAACCATCGCTGGCAGAAACCGTTGGCCCTTTAGGCAAATCTTTTTTGCTGTCAATCAAGACCGGGCGATTTTTAGAAATCATTTTTACCAATAAGGTTTCATTGTCTTTCATCCAGTTAAACGGATTTCCAAGGTTTGCGTTCAAATTAGCCGCAGTTAGTTTTTTGGCGGAAGCCGAAGCGACATCTATCACCCATAATTCAACTCCGGTTGCTATAGTATTTGTAAACGCAATTTTCTTTTCATTTGGCGACCAGGTAACATAAGTAATTCGCGGATTTTCCGGCAAACCGCTGATTTGGGTTTCTGTTTTATCTGTTACTTTTCTAATCTTTAAATTCGAAACATAATTTACTGCACTGGCAATATTCGTAGTCGGGTTAATACGCAAACCACCCAAACGTATTTCATCCTGGTTCAAATCATCAAGCGACTTATAGGTACTTCGGTAAGAGAAGAGCATGTATTCCTTTTTGGAATCCATACTAACAGTTGGAGCTCTTTCATAATCGGCTAATGCCAAAATGGTGGAAGAAGGTTTTTGATAAGTCAGGTTTTCCTGCGCGACAGCAATTGTTGCCGAAAGACAGAAAAGGAGCAGAAGTAAAATGCGGGTTCTCATTTAAGTTAGTTTTAGATTTTATATGTCTAAATTAGTACGGACTTGTTACAAATGTATTAAAACCTAAAATAAAATCGTTCTCATTTAAAAATGCCTTAATTTAGCCTTTCGCATTTTTTTAATTTAATAAACAAAATATGTATCAATCCAAAATATCAGGTTTAGGATTTTATGTTCCCGATAATGTAATAACCAATGATGATTTGTCAAAAATAATAGATACTAACGACGAATGGATTCAGGAACGAACTGGAATACAGGAAAGAAGACATATTGTTCGTGGTGAAGATACAACGACATCAATGGGTGTGAAGGCAGCCAAAATTGCTATTGAGCGTTCGGGCGTTTCTAATGATGATATAGATTTTATAGTTTTTGCTACCATTTCCCCCGATTATTATTTTCCGGGACCGGGAGTTGCCTTGCAACAGCAATTGGGTTTGAAAACTGTTGGCGCTTTGGATGTCCGTAATCAGTGTTCCGGTTTTGTATATGCGCTTTCTGTCGCTGATCAGTTTATTAAAACCGGAATGTATAAAAACATTTTGGTTGTGGCCTCCGAGGTACAGTCTTTAGGATTGGATATGACAACCCGTGGCCGCAGTGTTTCGGTGATTTTTGGCGATGGAGCAGGCGCAGCGGTTTTGAGCCGAAGCGATGACGACAGCGGAATCCTTTCAACCCATTTGCATTCAGAAGGCGAACACGCAAAAGAGTTAGCGGTTTTAGCACCCGGAATGGGAGGAAGATGGATTACCGATATCTTGACCGACAACAATCCGGACGATGAGAGTTATTTTCCTTACATGAACGGACAATTTGTTTTTAAACACGCAGTGGTTCGTTTTAGCGAAGTGATTAATGAAGGTTTACAGGCAAATAATTTACAGGTTTCTGATATTGATATGTTGATTCCGCATCAGGCGAATTTGAGGATTTCACAGTTTATCCAAAAGAAATTTGGTTTGAGTGATGACCAGGTTTTTAATAATATTCAGAAGTACGGAAATACTACAGCGGCTTCAATTCCGATTGCGTTGACTGAAGCCTGGGAACAAGGAAAGATAAAGAAAGGTGACACTGTCGTTTTAGCGGCTTTTGGCAGCGGATTTACCTGGGCAAGCGCTATTATTAAATGGTAAATACTAATGTTGAATGTGGAATTGTGAATGTTAAATGTTGAACGATAAATTTAAAAAGGGAAGTTCTCGTTAGCCCCGATAGGAGCAAGCTACCGAGTAGCGCGGATAGCGGGAAGATTCATTCTTAAATAACGAATAGCTCTGCTTCTAAAACTTAAAAACAGAAAAAGCCATCCTTGCACTGATGACTTTTTCCTAACAACTAAATTCCAAATAAAATTTTTATAATAGTCCGCCACTACCTTCGGTCTCGTTATTATCTCTTTGTTTCCTTTGCAGGGCTTTATCTTTTCCACCACCAAAATTAAGATTGAAGCCTACATAAAGGGTTCTGCTTTCCCAATAAAATGCGCCTTCCTGTTTGTACGGAATGCTTCCGTCAAAAGAAAAATTCATAGTATTAAAAATATCATTCACTCTTGCTGTGATGCTTCCTTTATTTTTCAAAATGCTGTAGGTTGCTCCGACATCGGCTTTATACATTGGGTTTCTGACAAACTGCAATCCTAAATCTTTTCCACGGTACATTCCGAATAAGTTGAAACGCAATTTTTTGGTTGCTGTAAAATTGTTATTCATTCGGATATTGAAAACCGTTACATCAGCTTCGCCATATTCCTGAAGGCCAGAGGTTGCGTTTTCTACCGTTCCTTTAACTTTTTTGAAATAAGCGTCAGAGCTGGCATTGATAGACCACCATTTTGTTGGTTTTAGATTACCCGAGATTTCGGCACCAAAAGCATGATTGTCTTTGAAATTGTTAAACGAAATAATATCCTGATTAATGTTTTCAGGGTTTTTGTAAAGCACTCTGATGATTTCATCATTGATTTGCCTGTAGAAAACGCCGGCAGTTATACTTCCAATTTTTACTACCCTGGTATAATTTACTTCAAATGAATTGGTGAACTGTGGTTTCAAATTTGGATTTCCTCTTGACTCAACCAATGGCGTTGTCCATTCACGGATTGGGCTTAATTGTCCAACGCTTGGCCTGTCGACTCTTCGTGAGAAGTTGAAATTCCACGAATCTTTTTCATTGGCTTTATAATTGAAAAATACAGATGGATAGACAGAGAAAATATCATCGGATAAATTCTGATTGTCATTGATGTTTTCTGATGAATTTGTTGATGTTACTACATTAGAAAAGTCTCCATCTATATTAAACTGCTCTAATCTAACGCCAACCTGTGCGCTCCATTTTTTCCATTGCTTACCAAGGTTTGAATAAACAGAATGGATATTTCGTTTGAAAACGAAATTAGAATGTCCGTCTCTCTCGTAGGTTCCGCTTATTTCATCAACATTTTCCAGGAAGTCGTTTGCAATTCTCTGGATTCTGGATTCTGCTCCAAGTTCCAGTTTTACACTTTCTGTGATTGGATTTACATAGTCAAGATTTAACTGCAGGTAATTAATATCCCTGGTAATATCATTACCTGTTATCCTTTGTGATGGAGCTGTTGTTGTATAATCGTAAATCGTGTTTTCGGGATTGTTCGTTTTAGAGAAATCGGCTTGAAATTCTATATTTTCTCCGGTTTTTTTGAAATCGTGCTTGTAAACAAAGTCATAAGTCTGTGTATTGTTATCGCTATCGGAATCAAAAAGCTGTTGGGAATCACTATTTGCCGGATCCAAATAGTTTATTAATGTTTTACCATTTCCACCACCATAATTAAAATTTAGATTGGTAAAAAATGACAGCGTATTTCTTTCATTTACATAATAATCCAAACCCAGTTTGAACAAATGAGAAGTATTCAAATTATCGAATTCGAATAGTTGTTCGTTTTCTAAATTTGGACGACTACTGGATATATTACCATGATTCTGATTTTTGCCATGGTTTAAGCCATAATTAGTATACATATTCACTTTGCCCACTTTGTAATTCATGTTCAGCGCCGTGTTTACTTTAGGCGTGATTCCGAAGGTTACACCCGAATTGATACTGCCATTAAAACCCTGGTTCGCATTTTTATGCAAAATGATGTTGATGATACCGCTCATTCCTTCCGGATTATATTTTGCTGAAGGATTAGTAATCAATTCAATTTGTTTAATAGATGAAGACGGAATCTGTTGTAATAATTGCGTCGCATCTATATTGGAAGGTTTTCCATCAATCAGGATTCTCACATTGGTATTTCCTCTTAAACTTATTTCTTTGGTTTGCGGATCGATGCTTACTGTTGGAATATTATTCATGATTTCAGAAGCGGTGTTCCCCGAGGCAATCAAATCTTTTCCAATATTGATTACTTTTCGATCTATTTTCTGAACCATAGTGGAACGCTCACTAACAACCTCGACGCCTTGTAATTCCACCGCATCTTCTACGAGTGAAATGGTAATTAAAGTTACATTTTTGTTTGCGTCCGTTAAATTTACAGTAACAGATTGTTTTTTATAACCCATAAACTGAATTTCGACAACATATTGTTTTAATTCTAAATTTTTGATGCTGAAATTCCCATTTTCCTGTGTGATTCCTCCTGTAACAACTTTCCCATCCAGCATGACACTGACATTAACATAAGGGATAGGCTGCTTAGTATTATTGTCAATTACTTTTCCCGAAATACTTCCTATTGCAAATGCTGTTGGGGTTGCAGTTTGCGCATGCAAAAAAGTAAGGCTACTAAAAAGGCTAAGTAGTAAAATTTTTAACTTCATGATGATTGATGGTTTTTATTTGAATGTATAAGTAGACATTAAAACGTTTGATTTGTTACAAGTTTTAACAAAAAAACTCCTGAAAATATCAGGAGTTTTTCACACAATAAAATTATGTAGGTTATCGCTTCATAGCGAAATGGGCTCTAAATTCTTGATCAACTTGATTTTCATCCGTGTAGGAAACACTAAACCAATAATCATCAGCCGGCATTAAATTACCATTATATGTTCCATCCCAACCGCTGTTATTTGGTTTTATTTGCGTAAGCATTTTGCCAAAGCGGTCATAAATAATGATACTTGCACTTGCCTTACCTGATAAATCTTTAATGTTCCATGAGTCGTTGTATCCGTCACCATTTGGTGTAAAGTATTTTGGATAATTTACAACCAAAGCTTGAACACTTGTGCTTCCACAGCCATTCTTATCTCTAACCGTTACTGTATGCATTCCAGACATGACATGTTCAAAAACATTACTATCCTGAAATGGACCATTATCTAATTGATATTCAAAATTATTTCCCTGACCGGTTGCCGTCACAGTAATAGATTGATTATCTGCAAAATCTTCACTAACCTCGTAGGTTACGATAGCTGGTTCAGAAGGTGAAACGGTAACATTTATGGGAGCCGAAACACAGCCTGTAGCATTACTTGTAGCAACTAAAGTATATACTCCGGGGACAGTAGCCTGATAATTGGCTGAAGTTCCTAAGGTGTTTCCGGTTTCATTAGTCCAAACAAAATGATGAGTCGATGTCGCCAAACCACTATATATAGTGTATGCATTTAATAACGCTCCAGTTTCACTATCGATACATATTGTTCCGTCAACTGGTGTTGGTTCAGGAAGTTTATTTACAATAATGGTTATAGGTCTTATATCATAACAATTAGGCGCGAATGAATTACTGACTCTGGCGTAAATAGTTGTTAGGGTAGAAGATGTTACCGGATTTGATGCAGTCGTTGCGTTTGCCAGACTTTCATAATAGGTAACACTGAATTCACTGCCCGTCTGAGCTCCGAGAATCGTGGCTGATAGGGTAGACAAATTAAAATTAACTATTCCGTCATTGGTGCCATCGGTATCACAGGTAGTTCTCAAACCTGCAGGGACTAAATTTGCAATTGGTGTATCAATAATCGTTACTGTAAAAGAGGTTTCATCACTGCACATAGGGACAAATACTGATTCACCATAAACATAAACAGTCATAGAGTTATGAATAACTGAACCTGAGGCTAAGTTTGTTCCCGTTCCGCCTGGACCAGTGAAAAATCTTCCAACGGTTAATGTTGGTAACCTGTAATTTTCGCAAGTAGTAACATTTGGGAAAGTGTCTACATTGAAAATAGTAACTGTAAAATTTCTTTCGCTGGAGCAATCAGGTGAGGTTGCTGTATGTGCATAGATGTATAATGTCTGCGTAGAAGTCAAAACATCACCAGCATGTAATAAAGTGCCGTTGGCATTCATATCTGTATAATAGTCCCCAACAGCTAATGGAGGCAAAGTATAGGAATTACAAGCCGTTACATTCGCCACGGGTGAAATTATTGGAGTATTATTGATTGTTACTGTAAATGAACTTTCATCAAGACACGAAAAAGAAGTTCTTATTAAAGATTCTTTATATATAAATATCGTCTGCGTTGAGGTAATTACAGTTCCCGGTAAAATTTCTGTTCCGGTACCGGTTGATCCTCCTGTAGCAGTATAGTAATGGTTATTGGCAGTCAACGCTGGTAGCGTATAGCTATCGCAAGCACTAATGTTTGGTGATGAATCAGCCGTTGTAGAAAAAATATTTATTTGGAAAGTATTTTGAATACTACAAGCCGGAGTTGTACTTGAAATGGCATAAATATAAATTAATTGAGAAGACGTTATGACAGTATTTGGCGCAAGCAACGTTCCGGTCGCATTTGGACCGGTATAATACTCACCAACGGTTAAACCGGTTAAAACATATTGGTCACAAATATCAATATCAGAACGGGAATCAATAGCCGGTAATGGAATAATGGTGACAGTAAAACTATTTTCATTAAAACAAGTTGCATCTAATCTTTTAAAGATATAAATAGTTTGCGTTGAAAGAATTACATCGCCAGGATAAAGCATGGTTCCTCCGCCTTCAATATCTGTAAAATATTCACCATTTATTAAAGCAGGCAATGTATAACTTTCACAGACAGAAACATCAGGCAGGGAATCAATTTGTGGTTGGGCAAAGGTTAACGAAAAATGTAAATTATCAGTACAATTGCCTGGTCCACTTGTTGATTGGGCATATATATAAATGATTGAATTGTCATTTATTTCGGTACCGGCAGGAATTTGTGTCCCCGTTCCACTTGGACCAGTGTAATAGTTTCCTACAGGAAGTGTCGGCAAAATATATCCATTACATTGTGCAATATCTGCAGGTTGAGGAATTCCAATAAAAACTTCGAAAACATCTTCATCGTTACATGGTGATGTTCCACTTGTAGTGGCATAAACATAGATAGTCTGGCTTGTTGATAATACAGTGCCTGCTGCTAATTGTGTTCCTGTTCCATCTGGTCCGGTAAAATAATTACCTAAAGACAAGGCAGGTAAAGTATATGAAGCGCATTCAAAAATATCAGGCCGGGTTCCCACTTCCATATTTGGAACAATTGTTACCGTAAAACTGGAATCTACTGTACAGATTGGAGGTATTTCAGTAGTAAAATAATAATAAACTGTTTGTGATGCAGAGATTACTGTTCCGGCAGGGATTTCAGTTCCGGTTGCTCCCGGTCCGGTGTAGTATTTTCCATACTCTAACGTTGGTAAAGTATAATCCCCACAACTGGTTACACTTGGAGGCGTTAAATTATTTTCATCAACAATGGTAACTTTAAAAGAGCTATTGGCTCCGCAGGTGCCTGGTCCTCCTGGCTGATTAAATATAAATACAGTCAGGGATTGTGTAATTAAAGTCCCGGGAAATAATGGTAATCCATTTCCATTGGGGCTTGTAAAATAATCTCCATTAATTAAAGGTTGCAAAGTATAATCCGTACACACCAGTACATCCTCAAGATCGTCAACAAGTGGAAGTGGGTCAACGATAAGGTTAAAACTAGTAGTGCTAAAACAAGAAGGATCATTAACATTTTCTACTCTAATATAAATAGTTTGTCCGGAAGTAGCGAATGATGTTGGAGTACTTACCGGGTTAATAGCATTATTGGCATCATTTAATGAAGTATAATAACTGACAACATTGATTGCAGAAGATTGGCCATTTAAAATTTGTGCTTCCTGTGTCGTAAGATTAAATCGAGCTCTGTTTAGAGCCATAGAAATTGCACATCTAATCATATCATTTGGATGATTTGCAACAGGACCTGGTGAGACTTGTAATTGAAAAGATTTCACAATAAAACAACTACTGTTTGGCAATTGAATCCTAACATAAATCGTTTGCCCACTTGGACTGTTATAAAGCAATGGGAGCGGATTTATATTATTGTCAGCATCATTCTGGGAAATATGATAGGAAACAGAGGTTAAAGGATCTAACCCGATTTTAACCACAGGAGTATTTATATCTAAATTGTAAGCATATGTCGAAGCGCCCGAATCACATTTATAAAGTGTATTCGGATTTGGAGATGCTATTTGTGGAAAATATTCTACAACAACTGAATCGGTAACAGGCAGACAGGAATCAAAAATATTATTATATGTTACTTCATAGGTACCGGCCTGACTAATATTCAAAGTCGAGCCTGTTTCTCCAGGCATAACTATATCGTCTTGTTTCCAAACAAATGTATAATCAGTAGTGCTTAATCCAGTGTCAAGTGTTTGATTTGTCCCATAACATAAAGCGTCGCCATTGGCAACCGTTAAATCTAAACCTAAAACATCCTGACCAACATTAAAACTGTCCGAAGACAGAAAAATAGCAGAATCTGACTGTGGGTCAGATCTATCGGCAATTACTAATTTGATATGATAAGGAACGCCGGCTGTTAATGAAGAGGCTGCCGTTAAAACTACGGTTTGTCCATTAAAATTAGTTGCCGAACCACCCGCTCCGGAACCACCATTAAAGCTTCCAAAATATCCGGCATTTACTGAAGGACAAGAAGAATTATATAGAAAATCCCTAATCGTTACAACAGATATAGGTGTAGTTGTACTTGGAACAACAGCTAAATTAGTCGTAACTCCCGTTGATACATTGGTTAGTAAAAAAGCAAAGGCATCAGAATATAAACATTGAAAATTTCCGTATTCCTCTGAAGCAAAAATAAAGTCAAAACTAAAGTTTGGCGAAATTGGTGTAAAATCGAATTCCAAAACAGTAGCATTTTTTGACACCATAGAAATTCCTGCAGCTGCCAATGTTGCTTCTAAATCAGCATCGCCAGGCCAACTCGCTGCGCCGTCATTTAGTATGGAAGTATTTGGACCAGGAGTATTTAATGTATTCCCGGTGCTTAGTACGACACCACTTTGCATTGGGAAATTTGGATTTGTATTTTGAAAATATCCTATTCCATTCGAAGAACCAAAGTCAGTTCCTGTACTCCATGTCACATTAGTCGCGCTAACGCATGGGGAATTAATTAATACATTGTTTACCAGTTGAGGTACTGTGTAACTGGTATTGCTTACCGATATTGGTTGGGAAAAACCATAGGTAAAAAGCATGATTGAGGTTAAGAGTAATAACTTTTTCATAATCTGGGGATTTTGACAAAGCAAATATTGATACAAATATCGTTTAAATGCAAATAATATCGATAAAAAGCGTTATATTTATATTTTCATACTTAAAAAACTTACAAAAAGTATTTCTTACAAAATTAAGGACTACAGTTTTTTATAAACTGTCCCGGTTATTAAAATTATATTGTAATGCTTATCTTTGCCAACTTAAAAGAAATTACCATGAAGCTTTCGCAAATTCTTACGTCACCAATTCAAAAGGCAGTCGAACAATTATTTGATGTTTCAACTGAAAGAGTTGAATTCCAAATTACGCGTAAGGAGTTTGAAGGCGATATCACGATGGTTATTTTTCCTTTATTAAAAGTTATCAAAGGAAATCCAATAGAAATTGGAACTAAAATCGGAAACTATCTGGTTGATAATGTGGATGCTGTTGTTCGGTTTAATGTCGTGTCGGGATTTTTGAATATTGTCGTTTCGGATGCCTATTATCTTGATTTCTTTAGTGAAATAAAAGATGATAAGAATTATGGTTTTACTGCCGTTTCTCCAAATGAAAAGGCAGTTATAGTCGAATATTCTTCGCCGAATACCAATAAACCGCTTCATCTTGGCCATGTTCGAAATAATCTTTTAGGTTATTCGGTTGCCGAAATCATTAAAGCCTCTGGCAAAAAAGTGTATAAAACCCAAATCATCAACGACCGTGGAATTCATATCTGCAAATCAATGTTGGCCTGGCAAAAATTCGGAAACGGGCAAACGCCTGAAAGCACGTGTCTAAAAGGCGATAAGTTGGTTGGAAATTTCTATGTGAAATTTGACCAGGAATATAAAGCACAAATCAGTGAAATAATCGCTCAGGGAAAAACCGAAGACGAAGCCAAAAAGCAAGCACCAATTATTTTGGAAGCCCAACAAATGCTTTTGGGTTGGGAAGCCGGAAAACCTGAAGTAATTGCCCTTTGGGAAACCATGAACCAATGGGTTTATGATGGGTTTGAGCAAACCTATAAAAATCTGGGCGTTGATTTTGACAGTTATTATTATGAAAGTAATACCTATCTGTTAGGAAAAGAAGTCGTGCAATTCGGATTGGAAAAAGGTATTTTCGAAAAAGATCCTGATGGTTCGGTTTGGATTGACCTTACTTCTGATGGGCTGGATCGAAAAATAGTATTGCGCTCTGATGGAACTGCAGTATATATGACGCAGGATATTGGCACCGCCATTCAGCGTGTCAAAGATTTTCCCGATGTTGGCGGAATGGTTTATACCGTTGGAAACGAACAGGATTATCATTTTAAAGTGTTGTTTCTGATTCTGAAAAAACTAGGCTTTGACTGGGCTGAAGATTTATATCATTTATCATACGGAATGGTGGAATTGCCTTCAGGAAAAATGAAATCAAGAGAAGGAACCGTGGTTGATGCTGATGATTTGATGGAAGAAATGACTGCAACTGCCGGGAAAATCTCCACCGATTTAGGAAAATTGGAAGGGTATTCAGATGAAGAAAAAGCCAAGTTATTTAAAACGATTGGACTCGGCGCATTGAAATATTACATCCTAAAAGTCGATCCAAAGAAACAAATTCTTTTCAATCCTGAAGAATCAGTTGATTTTGCCGGAAATACAGGGCCGTTTATCCAATATACTTACGCCAGGATTCAGTCAATTTTGCGAAAAGCAGATTTCGACTTGAATGTTGATTTTAGTGAATTGGAGTTACATCCAAAAGAAAAAGAACTTTTGAAACAAATCGAGTTTTTCCCAGAAGTCATACAAAACGCTGCCAACAATCATTCACCTGCTTTGGTCGCCAATTATACTTATGAGTTGGTGAAGGAATACAATTCGTTTTACCAATCGGTTTCCATTTTAGGCGAAGAAGAGTTAATCAAGAAAGCATTTCGCGTAAAGCTGTCTGAAAAAGTGGCCGAAACAATAAAGTCAGCATTTAAGCTACTGGGAATAGAGGTTCCCGAAAGAATGTAAAATAAAAAACTCCGCAAAAGCGGAGTTTTTTATTGTTGTTAAAATTTAACACCACAATATTTTGAAATATTTTGCGTTATTTCTATAACGAAGCCTTACACTATTCAAATTAATTTTATTTTAATAAACTTTTGAACTCATATTTAATAACTTAAATCTAAAACACTATGAAAAAATTAATTTTAGTTCCGGTCCTTTTTTGCTTATTTATGTTGAATGTAGCTTCTATGTGCAGCTCAGATGACAGTTCCGATGACAATTCACCGCCAGTAGGAACCATTATCGACAATACAACTACAGGTACTTGGCGCGTAACACTCTTTCAAGAAGATGGAAATAATCAAACCAGTAACTATAATGGCTACAATTTCAGCATAAATCCTAATGGAAGTATTGTTGCCGTGAATGGTTCAACAACCAAAACAGGTTCGTGGTCAACTTACGCCGATAGTGGTTACAGTAAATTTGATATTTTATTTCCGGATACTAATGGACCATTTGAAGAAATTAGTGAAGATTGGAGAGTGTTGTCTTCTTCTGCAACACGACTTGAACTAAAACACGTTAGTGGTGGCGATGGCAGTATTGATTTACTGACTTTTGAAAAAAATTAAAAATATACAATTGAAAAAGAAATTATAGTTTATATCCTAAACCATCTCAATTCACAGAGATGGTTTTTTTTATTTATTCTATCATAGAAGTTCTAAATCAAATCCTTAAATTTGCACTTCAATAAAACAAGCTTAAGACCATGTTCAATAATTTAAGTGATAAACTAGATAAAGCATTCCACATCCTCAAAGGACATGGAAAAATTACCGAAGTCAATGTAGCCGAAACTTTGAAAGAAGTCCGTCGTGCCTTACTTGACGCCGATGTTAATTTTAAAATCGCCAAAGATTTTACCACAAAAGTTAAAGAAAAAGCCATAGGCGAAAATGTATTAACAACATTACAGCCGGGTCAATTATTGGTTAAAATCGTAAAAGATGAATTAACCGAATTGATGGGTGGCGATGCTACCGGAATTAACCTTTCGGGAAATCCAACCGTGATTTTAATGTCGGGCTTGCAAGGTTCGGGTAAAACAACTTTCTCAGGAAAATTAGCCAATTACCTAAAAACCAAAAAAGGAAAAAAACCGCTTTTAGTAGCTTGTGATATTTATCGTCCGGCGGCAATCAATCAGTTGCATATTGTTGGAGACCAAGTTGGTGTTGAAGTATATTCTGAACCGGAAAATAAAAATCCGGTTGACATTTCGCTAAAAGCAATCGCTTACGCAAAATCAAATGGGTTCAATGTCGTAATCGTCGATACCGCTGGTCGTTTGGCAATTGATGAGCAAATGATGAACGAAATTGCCAATGTACACGCTGCCATCAAACCACAGGAAACCTTGTTTGTTGTAGATGCAATGACTGGACAGGATGCGGTTAATACGGCTAAAGCATTTAACGACAGATTAAATTTTGACGGAGTTATTTTAACCAAATTAGACGGTGATACCCGTGGTGGAGCAGCCATTTCGATTAAATCGGTTGTTGATAAACCAATCAAGTTCATCGGAACCGGAGAAAAAATGGAAGCTATTGATGTATTCTATCCATCGCGTATGGCGGAAAGAATTCTCGGAATGGGTGACGTTGTTTCGTTGGTTGAAAGAGCTCAGGAGCAATATGATGAAGAAGAAGCGAGAAAAATCCAAAAGAAAATTGCCAAAAATGAATTTGGTTTTGACGATTTCTTAGCCCAAATTCAGCAGGTTAAAAAAATGGGAAATATGAAAGACTTGGTCGGAATGATTCCAGGTGCAGGAAAAGCGCTGAAAGATGTAGAGATTGAAGATGACGCTTTCAAACACATTGAAGCAATCATTCATTCGATGACGCCAAAGGAAAGAAGCAAGCCTGCGATTATCGATATGAAAAGAAAAGCCAGAATAGCAAAAGGTTCCGGAAGAAAAATAGAAGAAGTTAATCAGCTGATGAAACAATTTGATCAGATGAGCAAAATGATGAAAATGATGCAGGGCGGCGGCGGAAAGAATCTGATGAAGATGATGGGTGGAATGAAATAATAG
>JAZKCP010000026.1:42768-46841 GCA_040388035.1 Bacteroidota bacterium
CGTCTTTTTTATTTATATAAACTATAACAGAACCTGAATTAATTCAGGTTAAACAACACAAAAATGAAATTATTAGACGGAAAGAAAATCTCCAGCGACATCAAAACCGAAATCACTGCTGAGGTTAACAAGATGAAAGCCAACAACGAGAAAGTTCCCCATTTGGCGGCGATTATTGTGGGTAATGACGGAGCGAGTTTAACTTATGTTGGAAGTAAGGTCAAAGCCTGCGAATTGGTTGGTTTTGAATCGACTTTGGTTAAGATGCCAAGTACTACTTCAGAAGCTGAACTGTTGAAAAAGATTAAAGAGCTGAATCAAGATGATAATATTGATGGTTTCATTGTTCAACTGCCTTTGCCCGAACAAATTGATACACAAAAAATATTAATGGCTATCGACCCAAGCAAGGATGTGGATGGTTTCCATCCAGAAAACTTTGGAAAAATGGCATTGGATATGACGACTTTTATTCCGGCGACACCATTTGGAATTTTGGAATTGTTGGAACGATATAATGTAGAAACCAAAGGAAAACACACTGTTGTTATTGGAAGAAGCCACATTGTGGGAAGGCCAATGAGCATTCTGATGGGAAGAAAAGGTTTCCCGGGAAATTCAACCGTAACGCTTACACATAGTTACACTAAAAATATAGCACAAATCACGACACAGGCCGATATTATTATCACAGCATTGGGTGTTCCCAATTATCTGAAAGCCGAAATGATTAAGGATGACGCCGTAGTAATCGACGTCGGAATTACACGTGTTGCTGATGAATCGGATCCAAGAGGCTACCGAATAACCGGCGATGTAGATTTTGATGCGGTTTCCAAAAAGGCATCTTACATAACGCCTGTTCCAGGCGGAGTTGGACCAATGACGATTGCTATGCTTTTGAAAAATACTTTATTGGCAAGAGAACAGAAAAGACACAGACTGGAATAAAAAAAACCAAAAGAAATGAAGAAAACTATTTTTTTACTAACAGCTTTTATCACCACACTTGTCAGTGCCCAAGAAGTAACAACATTCGCGGGTTCTACACAAGGCTATACTGATGGCGCAGGGTCAGCCGCACAGTTTCATCTTCCTTACGGAGTTGCAACTGATGCTGCAGGGAATGTCTATGTTGGGGATCAAAACAACCATAAAATTAGGAAAATTACCCCAACAGGCGTTGTAACCACTTTCGCGGGCTCTACGCAGGGTTCTGATGATGGTATTGTCACGGTGGCAAAATTTAATAACCCTCACGGAGTAGCAACCGACGCTGCAGGCAATGTATATGTAGCAGATCTATTGAACCATAGAATCCGAAAAATTACCCCATCAGGAGTTGTATCTACGTTTGCAGGATCTTCACAAGGCTACGCTGATGGTCCAGGAGCATCGGCACGGTTTTATAGTCCTACTGGAGTTGCAACCGATGGGTCAGGCAATGTATATGTTGCGGATTATAATAACAACAAAATCCGAAAGATAACATCAGCGGGTGTAGTAAGCACATTGGCGGGTTCAATTTATGGCTTCGCAGAAGGCACCGGCGCTTCGGCTCAGTTTAGAAATCCTACCGGAGTGGCTACCGATGCTTTAGGCAATGTATATGTAGCGGATTACTACAACGACAGAATTAGGAAAATTACTCCAGCCGGGGTAGTTACTACTTTGGCGGGTTCGGGTCCTGCTCTCGGTTCTTCTGATGGAATAGGAGAGGCCGCTAAGTTTTATCGACCTATAGCATTGACAACAGATGAAACTGGGAATGTGTATGTATCGGATACGCTTGGCCAAAAAATCAGAAAAGTTACCCCAACGGGTGTGGTGACTACTTTGGCAGGAAATGGAAGCAGTGGCTCAACTGATGGTCCTGGGACCACGGCTAAGTTTAATCATCCAATTGGAATTGCAACTGATGCCGCAGGAAATATCTATATAGCGGATGCTACTAACCACAGAATTCGAAAAATCACACAACAACTGGGGGTCGGTCAAAACGAATTGGGTCCAAAAATTGCTATATATCCAAATCCTGTTACAGCTAAGCTCACTATTCAACTAGAAAATGGTGGTGTTTTAGATAAAATCACCATCACAAACCTTTCTGGAAAAATAATTGGTACTCAAATCCAAAATACTGCTATCGTAAACGTAGAAAATCTGGCGCAAGGTATTTATATACTAGAGGTATACTCGGGAGAAGATAAATATGTAAGTAAGTTTGTGAAAGAATAATAATAATTGTAAACAAAAATCCTGAGTGAAGACTCAGGATTTTTTGTTTTTGCCGTTTTTATATTGAACCTTTTCAACCACCTGAACTTTTGGTGTCTGTTTTTTGTCTTTTGGATTAAAAGGTTTCTTTTTAACTTCCGTTTTTGGTTTTGGTTTGAAATCAGTCTTAGGCTTGAATTCTGTTTTTTGTTTCTCCGAGATGTTTTTCTTTACAACTTCCTGATTTTGCTTAATCACATCCATCGCATTTTTTGGATTTTCCTTGGTGCCACGAAGATGAATTACCAATCCGTTTAAGAAATTACGCAACACCTGGTCACCGCATTCCATAAAATCCGGATGATCTGCATTGCGGAAAATATTCCCCAATTCACCTTTTGACATTCTAAAATCTACTAATTCTAAAATCTCCACAATTTGATCATCACGAAGCTGCAAAGCCACACGCAGTTTTTTAAATATATCGTTATTATTCATTTCTTTTTAATTTTAGTTTTTCCACTTCGTACTTCCAACTTCATGTATCGTCCTTAGAACAGCCAAAGGTACGCCTTTTTAAAACTCTCACGCCACAATTTTTCGTTGTGTTGTCCGCCCTTGACGATTACTTCCTTATTTAGTTTTTTACATTCACAGCGTTTGGTATTCACCCAATGCTCGACATTTCTCATATCGCGGATAACATCATCATCGCCTTCACTATCTCCGCAAAGGAAATAAACCTTAGCATGGAATTCCTTGGTTTGCGCCAATAACTCATTTATTTCATTTCTGCCAAACCAAAAAGAAGGCGAAAAGCAGCCTACTTTTCCAAACACTTCAGGATATTTTATTGCAGCATAAAACGAAACCAATCCGCCTAGTGAGCTGCCCATAATTGCAGTATTTTTGGTATTGGCTTTAGTTCGGTAAGTGACATCAACTTTTGGCTTCAGGGTTTTGACAATAAAATCCAGATAATCATCTGCTTTGCCACCACCATATTTGGTATTTTTATAAGGCGTCAGTTCATCTATTCGTTTGTCGCCACCATGTTCAATGCCTATTACAATAATCTGAGCATTAATGCTATCTAAGGTTTCGTCAATATTCCATTCTCCGATATAAGAAGTGGCTGCATCAAATAAATTTTGGCCATCGTGCATGTAAATAACCGGATATTTTTTTGTAGAAGAAGCGTAATTTTTTGGAAGATATACCCAAATCTTTTTAGTTCCTTTTAGCTGTGGCGCATTTATCGTAAAGGTAGAAACCTGTTTGCTGGCAGTACTTTGCTGTGCATTTACAGAGCAAAGAATAAATAAAAAAATTAGAGATAAAAACTGTTTCAAAATTGGAAATTGTTAGATTTATTCTGTTTTATCCTTTTTTTTGTCTTTTTTATTTTTTTTACCGCTCCTTCTTTCTTCCATCAAAGCTTTATATTTTTCTTTTTGCTCTGTAGTTAGATAAGAGATTATAATGATTTCTGTCCTATCCGTGAGTGCTTTAATTTCCTTTGCCTTGTCCTCTTCTGAAGTTTCTTTTTTTGCAACAATATCAATGTTTTTAAGATTTGAGGCAATTTCATTTTTTATAGCAATAACCTGAAGTTCGTCAAGGGTTAACTCTGTTTTTAAATAGGCAATATATTTATCGACCTGGTTTGCTTTCGCTTTTTCGATTTCTACCGCGCTGGGTTTTACAGGATTTGTGTAAGTCCTTGGCGCATTCCTGTTACCACCATACATACTCGAATTATTGTAATTGCCGTATTGTGAAAATCCGCTAACGGAAGAAAGTAATAAACAGGAAAAAAGTAATTTGAATGCCTTCATGGTAATTGAATATTGAAA
>JAZKCP010000027.1:0-3548 GCA_040388035.1 Bacteroidota bacterium
GCCGTATTCATAAAGCGCTTTCTGTAATCTTCCATCTTTACTTTTGGGAAGTACTGGTGCGTGTTTCCAAAGGCATTATGCGAAACAAAACCTTTATCTTCCAGATTTCTGATAATGGTGGAAAGCGTATTGTAGTGCGGCTGATCCTCAGTGATTTCTGCCATGACCTCTTTTACAAAAGCTTTTTTAAGCTTCCATAAAATCTGCATAATCTCTTCTTCTTTATTCGTTAACTTTTGCATAGTTGTTTAATTTGAAATCAAACTTACAACTATATTTTTAGTTACACAACTATATTTATAGTTATTTAACTATTTTTTAAAGATTTCAAAGTATAATAAAAAGGTAAAACGTTGGATTATAGTATTTTGTGTTCTCTCTGAATAATCCGGAAGACCCAAAATCCTGCAATCATTCCTAATAAACCGAGAATTCCCATAGTAAACCAGTTTATTTGATAGCCATAATATTCAATGATTTCCATCCCAACTTTAGAACTTAAGATGTGCGCCAAACTATAGCTCATCGTGTAAATAGCCATATATCTTCCTTCGTGACCTTTTGGCGCACGGCTTAAGGCTACAGAATTGGAAAAAGGGAAAGCAAACATTTCACCAACGGTCATAAACAGCATCATGATGATTAGTATTCCAACCCAAGTATTGACAAGCATCAGGAATAAGCTGATGGCCATTAGGAAACAGCCTATCGCAACTACTTTGACTTTACTTATCTTACGGCGTTCCACATAACTTACCAATGGCATTTCGCAGAAGAAGATAATCAGCCCGTTCATAGTTAAAAGCAAACCCGTTTCAAACTCAGTTAAGTTAAATTGCTCTTTGTGGTACAACGGAATGGTAGTAAATACCTGGAAAAACAAAACACCCGAAACCAGGCAACTGAACAAGAATATCCAGAACGGCTTGTCTTTAAACACAGAATGTGTCAGCACATCATCCGGATGTTGTTTGTCTGTGAAATCGCTTTTCTTTTTTTCCTTTACTTTAATCCAAAAAATAAGAATGGCCAGAATACAGGTACCGCCATCTACCCAAAACAAGCCACGATAACCAATGCCCATAATAATTAATCCGCCTAAAGCCGGCCCGGCAGCAAAGCCAAGATTGATTGCCAGTCGGACTAAAGTAAGCGCCCTTGTCCTATTTTCGGGCTTGGCGTAAGCACCAATTGACACAAACATGGCCGGCCGGAACATATCCGCAATAATCATAAGCACAAACATCCCAATACAGAGCCCTACAAAACTGGTGATAAACTGAACAAAAAAGAATAAGATACCCGTAGTCAGCAAACTAAAAATCATGATTCGGTAAAACCCGATTTTGTCTGAAAGCTTGCCACCAAGCCATGAACCAATAATGGAACCTGTACCAAAACAAACCATGATCCAGCCAACTTCGCTATAACTGAAATTCAAATCTTCCTTTAAATATTTCGAAAGGAATGGCAAGACCATTGTCCCTGCACGATTGATAAAAGTAATAAAGGTAAGTATCCAGATTTCACGGGTAAATCCCCTAAAGTTGTTAATATAACGTTGGAAAGCAGTTCTAAGCATGAAGAAAGTTTCAAAGTTCCAAAGTTACAAAGTTTCAAAGTTTAAGTAGGGATTTTTACATTACTTTTTTTTAGGACTTTGCCACTTTACAACTCCGCAACTTTGCCACTTTTACTGTATTTTTGTAAAAAGACTTATCATGAAAAATCTGCTTTGCTTTATACTTTGTTTAAATACTTTTGTCCTAATAGCACAGGAAAATTGGACCATTGAATCGGCCAAGACATTTCAGGATATCCTGAATACCGAATATGGAAACCCGGATGAAAGTCCGTTAACAGAGGAAGATCTGAAAGTTTTCAAAGGATTGGATTTTTATCCGATTACGGCAAAATATGCCGTAGAAGCAACGTTTACCAGAAGCGAAAGCGAACAGTCATTTAAAATGAAAACCACAGGCACACGCACTCCCGAATATATAAAATATGGCGAACTACATTTCATGCTGGATAACAAGGAATATAAGCTTAACGTATACCAAGGCCTTGATTTAATGAAAAAGCCCGGATTTGAAGACTATCTGTTTCTTCCGTTTTCAGACCTGACTTGTGGAAAGGAAAGTTATATCGGCGGACGTTATATTGACATGCGAATCCCAAAAGGGAAAACGGTATTAATCGATTTTAACAAAGCCTACAATCCTTATTGCGCTTACAACCATAAATATTCCTGCCCGATTGTGCCGCTTGAAAATGATTTGAAAGTAGAAATATTAGCAGGTGTTAAAAAGTTACATGACTGATGCAGTTTTACAATTTACATACGCATAAGTTCACTAATAATCGTTCCATTTTGGAAGTGGTCAATCAATATCCTTGGGAATTTGATACTACAATTCCGCAGTATTCCATCGGCATTCATCCTTGGTATATCAAAGAAGAACGATTGGAAAGTGATTTGAAGACAATAGAAGAGAAGCTGCCGTTAAAGGAATGCCTGGCTCTTGGCGAATGTGGCTTGGACAAACGGATTGAAGTCCCAATGGCGTTGCAGATTGAAGTTTTTGAAAAGCAAATAGCCTTGGCAGAAAACTATAAGAAGCCTTTAGTACTGCATTTAGTGGCGGCTTTTGATGAACTCATTGAAATCAAAACGCGATTGAAGATTTCAGTGCCAATAATCATTCATGGGTTTTCAAAGAATGAGCAGCTTGCCAAACAATTGCTTGCTAATGGTTTTTATTTGTCTTTTGGGAAATACCTGTTACGCAACCCTGAACTTAAGGAAGTATTTCAGGCGGTTCCCAATGATAAGTTTTTTCTTGAAACAGATACTATTGAAGAAACTTTGGAGGAAGTTTATAATTTAGCTGCCAAATACAAAGGCATGACTTTAGCGGAAATGCAGAAGCAGGTTGAACAGAATTGGGATATCGTTTTTAAATAAAATCTATTTTATTTTAGCGTGGAGCAATTATGATTCCTTTTACTTGAACGATAATCACCGGCTGAAGCGGATCGTTTGTCTTAACAGTTATTGTTTTGCTAAATCTTCCCGGATGAGCAGTATTGCGTTTGTAATAAATGCTGCCACTCTTGCCAGGCATTATGGGGTCACGTGGACGATCAGCAATTCCAGAGTCGTCTGTTGTTATTACCTGTTCAATGATTAAACCCTTGTCGCCAATGTTGGTGAATTTTATTTCCATCCTTAATGGCTTATGCTGTTCAATTTCCCCGACATCATAGTTTGTGGTTTCAAACTGTATTTTTGGTTGTACCAGTGCAGCTTTTTCGACGGGTGTGACTAGAAGAGTGGTGTTCATTTTCTTTTTTGGATAATAGGGAGGCCCGACAACTTCCTTAAGCTTTATGCCTTCATGTAGTATTGGATTGAGATTGGTTTTATCGGCCTTGACTTTTTTTTCTTTGTAACCTACATAGGAGAAAATAAGAGTATCATTCGCTGTGGCCTTTATGGAATAAGCACCATCCATATCAGTTTGTGTGGTTTTGAATGTGCCTTT
>JAZKCP010000028.1:0-505 GCA_040388035.1 Bacteroidota bacterium
GAAAAACAGCAGAAATAGAAATAAAGGCAGTGTTCCTATTCCGGTAAAACCAGGAGTTGTAAACAGTGATTTGGAAGCTATTTTACCGACGTATTCTAATGCGGCTTGCAAACTTTCGGACCTGAAAAATATCCATGCAAAAACGGTCAGGCCAAATGTTACAACCATTGAAAATAGTTCTTTCACAGATGGAAAGTTTCTTCCTTGCGCAACAATGTCTAAATTGGTTCTGTTAGTTTTTAATAGGATTGAAGGCATTATATACAAAGCATTTAGAAATCCCCAAATTAGAAATGTCCAATTGGCTCCATGCCAAAAACCGCTGACCAGAAAGATTATAAAAGTATTTCTTATTCGCATCCAGTTTCCACCTTTACTTCCGCCAAGCGGAATATATAAATAATCCCTAAACCATGTCGAGAGTGAAATGTGCCAACGTCGCCAAAACTCGGCTACGTCTCTTGAAAAGTACGGAAAAGAAAAGTTTCTGAGTAGTTCTATTCCA
>JAZKCP010000028.1:515-4179 GCA_040388035.1 Bacteroidota bacterium
GTGGCGAAGGCGGCGCCAACGCTAACCAATGAATATTCCAAACAAGCGCGCAGTTCCCAATGCGATATCGGAATAGCCGGAGAAGTCACAATAAATTTGAAACGTAAAAAATAAAGCACCCAAAACAAGCGTACTTCCTGAATAATCAGTGTGATGCAGAAAAATTATATTGGCAAATTTCGCGCAATTATCGGCAATGACTATTTTCTTAAACAATCCCCAAAGTATCTGTCGTAATCCATCAACGGCTTTTGAATAGTCGAAAGTTCGTTTGGTTTTTATCTGAGGCAAAAGATGTGTAGCCCGTTCTATTGGTCCGGCTACTAAAAGTGGAAAAAAGCTGACAAAAACAGCATAGTCAACAAAGTTCTTTTCGGGTTTTATCTTGTCGTTATAGATATCGATTACATAGGAAAGTCCGTGAAAAGTATAGAATGAAATTCCAACAGGCAGAATAATATTTAAGGTAGCCGGATTAATTTGAAAGCCTAAATTTGATGCTGCTTCAGCGAATGATTCAGCAAAAAAATCGTAGTATTTAAAGGCGCCAAGGAAACCAAGATTGATGATAATACTGAGCCAGAACCAAAACTTCCTGGAACCTTTGGTGGCTGATTCTGCCATTTTGATTCCGGTAAAATAGTCCAAAAAGGTAGAAAAGAACAACAGGGACAGAAAATGCCAATTCCAACAGGCATAAAAAAAGTAACTGGAAACTAACAGTAATAAGTTTTGAACTCTCAGGGCTTTGTTGGTGACAAACCAATAGAAAAAAAATACTATTGGCAGGAAAATCGCAAAATTTAGAGAATTAAAAAGCATTTATCAGTTTGACAGTTCCGACAAATATAAATAAAATGGCTTATTCCACTCCTGAAGCAAACTGCGAATCGTACAAATTTTTATAATAGCCTCCGGTTTTATTGAGCAATTCCTGATGCGTTCCTTCTTCTACAATTTGACCTTTGTCCATTACAATTATTTTATCAGCATTGATGATGGTTGCCAATCGATGGGCGATAACAATCGATGTTCTGCCTTGTGTAATGGTTTCGGTAGCTTTTTGTATCAGTTCTTCGCTATAGGTATCGACTGAGGAAGTGGCTTCGTCCAATATCAAAATACTTGGATTGCTTACATAAGCACGAAGAAATGCAATCAGTTGGCGTTGCCCGGATGACAGCATTACACCGCGTTCTTTTACATCATAATCATAACCGCCGGGAAGGCTTTTAATGAATTTGTGCACGCCAATTTCCTTAGCTGCATTAACAACATCTTCGCGTGAAATATTCGGATTGTTCAATGTAATATTGTTGTGGATAGTATCCGCAAAGAGAAACACATCCTGCAATACAATGGCAATTTGTTGGCGAAGGCTTTCCAGTTTAAAGTCGTTTATGTTTTGGTCATCGATGTAAATCGCACCCGAATCAATTTCGTAAAAGCGATTTAAAAGATTGATTATAGTAGATTTACCGGCACCGGTAGCACCAACAATGGCAATGGTTTCGCCTGCAGTGACTTTCAGATTGATTCCTTTCAGCACTTCCTCATTGTCAATATAGCTAAAGCGGACGTTTTCAAAACGGATGTTTCCCTGAAAATGAGAGGCTATTTTAGTACCATCCATTTGAACATCGCTATCGGTGTCTAAAATATCAAACACACGATTGGCCGCAATCATTCCCATTTGCATTTCGTTGAATTTATCAGCGATTTGTCGTAACGGATTAAACAGCATTCCAATGAACATTGTATAGGAAAGCATTTGACCTGTTGTGGTAAATGGATTTTCGTTAATAATTTGCATTCCGCCGTATAAAATCACAACGCCTAGCGTTATAGAAGAAATGATATCGGCAATAGGGAAGAAGATGGAGTTATAAAGGATATTTTTTATCCAGGCCCGATTGTGTTTTTGGTTAATTTCCTTGAACTTTTCAAATTCGATATCTTCCCGGTTGAAAAGCTGCACAATCTTCATTCCGGTTACACGTTCCTGTACAAAAACATTCATATTGTTGACCTGAGTTCTAACTTCTTCGAAAGCAAGCTGCATTTTGCGTTGAAAAATCCGGGTGATGTAAACCAATATCGGCATCGAAATAACAACTATCATCGATAAATGCCAATTCATATAAAACATTACAATCAGGCAAACGATCATTTTCAATAAATCACTGAAAATCATAAACAATCCCTGGCTGAAAATACGGGCGATTTGCTCAATATCTGAAACTGAGCGCGTGACCAACATTCCGACAGGCGAATTATCAAAAAATTTCATCCGGAAAGTTTGTTTGTGCATGAACAGCTTTGTCCTGATATCTTTGATTATGTCCTGCCCAAGCCAGTTTGCCCAATAGACAAAGTAAAACTGGGATACTGTTTCCATGATCAGCATTAATCCCATGATGCAGACATAAGTCAAAAGTCCGGCTTTACTTGCTGTTTTAATGTGCTTATCTACAGTTACTTCCAATAATAGAGGCCGTAAGGCGGCAAATACAGCAAGTAATAGAGCAAACAAAATCACACTATAATATCTTGAATTATAGGGTTTCGTATATTTTAAAATCCGTTTAAATAAATTGGTGTCGAATGCTTTTGCTTGCATTATTTTAGGTATTCGTATTCAATTTTGGTTAAATATAATCCGTGTGCCGGTGCCGAAAATCCAGCCTGGCTGCGGTCTTTGCTATCAATTATTTTTTTAAAGTCCTGCAAACTGATTTTTCCTGTTCCGATGTTTATCATGGTGCCAACAATGGCACGAACCATATTTCGCAAAAACCTATCCGCCGAAATGGTAAAAACCAGTTTGTTTCCGTTTTGCATCCAATTAGCTTCAAAAATCACACAGTTGAATGTATGGACATCAGTATTAACTTTTGAAAAACATTCAAAATCATTATGCTTAAACAGGATTTTACAGGCTTCATTCATTTTATCAACATCCAATGGTAATTGAAACTGATAACTTCCTTCATTTTCAAAAGCATCTTTCATTGTATGGATGTGATATTCATAAGTCCGCTTTTTAGCATCAAAACGCGCATGAGCTTCCTCGGCTACTTTTAGGATATTGAAAATTACAATGTCTTTCGGTAAAAATGAATTGAGTTTGTGAATTAATTGCGGTGAGTCAATTTCGGTTTCAGAATCGAAATGAGCAAACATTTGTTTGGCATGCACACCGGTATCGGTTCTTCCGGCGCCAACAATGTCAATATCAGTTTTTAGCAATAATGACAAGGCTTTATTAAGTGTTTCCTGCACAGAGTCAGCGCCAGGCTGGTATTGCCAACCGTGATAGTTTGTTCCTTTATAAGCTAATTCGATGAAATATCTCAAACTTTTGGGTGCTAAGTTTCTGTGGCGCTAAGGTACAAAGGTTTTTAAATTTGAGTTTAAAGTTTTCATAATTTCATTGATTATATTTGTAACCTCAGAACCTTAGCGACTCAAAACCTTAGTACCTTTTAAATTGAAAAAAATCCTTCTTCTTTCAGATACACACAGCCATATTGATGACAAGATACTGAAATATGTCCAACAGGCTGACGAAGTGTGGCATGCCGGTGATATTGGCGATTTGGTTGTAACGGATACGATAAAAGCTATTAAACCTTTGCGGGCAGTTTATGGTAATATTGATGAT
>JAZKCP010000029.1:0-4288 GCA_040388035.1 Bacteroidota bacterium
CATAATTATAGTTCCAATGGACCAGGCTAAAATGGCCAAAAGAAGTGCATAAATTCCATACCTATATTCCGGAATAAGCAAGTCAGACAAACTGCTTTGGTAAATCAGGAAAATGCCGCACATGCCTAAAAATATTCCGCCGGTAGTTTTAAGGGATATTTTTTCTGTTCCTAAAATCAGATTCAGGATCAAAACGCAAAAAGGTGTTAACGTAGAAATCAACGATGCCAATCCGCTGGTTATATATTTTTCAGCATACGTAGTCAAACCATTTGCCAAAACGATCATCAGTATTGCCAAAACAAAAGCCCGTAAAAACTGTCTCGGATTGACACGCTCTAATTTCTTTTGGGACAATAAATAACAAAAAATAATGGTACCCGAAATCAGGTTTCGAATACCAGCTAAGATAAAAGGAGGTATGGTTTCAACACCAACGCGGATTCCCAAGAAAGTTGTTCCCCAAAAGAACGCTACACAGAATAACGCGAAATACAGTTTTGTTTTCAAGCAATAGGTTGGTTATAAATTGTTTTTGTAGTGTTTTCCACAACACGGCCTCCACCGGCACCGCCGCAAACTCTTCCCGGATGCGATGCACATGAAATTAAGAAAGCCGACAACAATGCTACATAAATTATTTTTCTCATTTTATTTTTTTTTGGAATCATATACGTAATTAAACGCAGCTGGTTTCCAAATGCTATGCCAAACATTTAAATGACAGCTCTAAACTATTTCGCAACATCAAGTGGCATTCTTTTCAATTGTTCCAGATAATCCCGTTCGTTGGAAAGTCTTGGGATTTTATGTTGCCCGCCCAATTTGTTGTTTTCCTTGAGCCAGTCATAAAATAAGTTTTCCCTTGCCACATTTACAGTCAACGGGTTTAGTGTCATATTATTGTAGCGTTTGGCTTCGTAATCGGAGTTTAGCGATTGCAGATTTTCGTCCAATGTTTTTTGGAATAACTGAATATCTTCCGGATGTTTTTTAAATTCAATCATCCATTCGTGTGCCCCTTTTTCCTTGTCGTGCATAAAAATTGGCGCGACAGTATAATCCTTGACTTCACAATCTAAGGCTGAACAGGTTTTTGCCAAAGCCATATCGGTATTTTCAACCATTAATTCTTCGCCAAAAACATTAATATAATGCTTGGTTCTTCCGGAAACACGGATTCGGTAAGGAGACAGAGAAGTAAAACGAACTGTATCACCAATAAGATAGCGCCAAAGTCCGGCATTGGTAGTTATCACCATTGCATAATTTTTGAATAATTCCACATCAGCAAGGCGAATTACTTTTTGGTTTTCGGTGCCAAAAGTATCCATCGGAATGAATTCGTAAAATATTCCGTAATCGAGCATAAGCAATAAATCATTTGAATAATTCAAATCCTGTATCGCAAAAAATCCTTCTGATGCATTATAAATTTCATAATATTTGAAGTTATTATGGGGAAGAATCTTTTTATATTGTTCCCGATAAGGTTCAAAACTCACACCGCCATGAAAATACACTTCGAGGTTTGGCCACAATTCGGAAAGGTCTTGTATTCCGGTTTCGGTCATGATTCTGTTAAGCAAAACCAACATCCATGAAGGAACTCCGGCAAAACTTGTCACATTTTCGTTTTTGGTTTCGTTGATAATGTGTGTGAGTTTGCTTTCCCATTCGTGCATCAACGAAATTTTGTTGCTCGGTGTGCTGCTGAATTCAGCCCAAATTGGCATGTTCTCAATAAGGATTGCCGACAAATCTCCAAAATAGGTATTGTTGTTTTCGTAAATCTGTGAACTTCCGCCAAGACGCAAACTTTTGCCGAGAAACATTTCGGAATTTTCATTGTTGTTGAGGTACATACAAAGCAAATCCTTACTGCCTTTATAATGACAATCTTCCAAAGCCTCATTGCTAACCGGAATAAATTTGCTTTTTGCATTTGTTGTGCCACTCGATTTGGCAAACCATTTTATTGATGTGTTCCAAAAAACATTTTGTGCGCCTTTTCGTGTCAGTTCAATCATCGGTTCTAGATCTTCATAAGATGAAACCGGAATTCTTTCAGCAAAAGTCTGATAGGATTTGATACTCTCAAAATCATATTTCTGGCCGATGACCGTTTCTTCAGAAGAACGAATCAAATTCATCATTAGTTCATCCTGTACTTCGTGTGGATATTTCAGAAACAACTCAATCTGATGAATCCGCTGTTTCAAAACCCAGGAAGCGATAGAATTTATTAATGGTATTGGCATAGTTCAGAATTGGGAATTAGGATTAGGCTAAGATAAAAAAAATATTGCATACAGAGCATTTTTCAAGCAGTACCAACTGAAACAAGTTTTGAAAAAAGTAAAACCAATTGATAATAATTCTGCTATATTTACTTTTCATTTTAAAAACGATATTTTTTCATGAAAAAACTGTACATTTTTTTACTGTTTGCCTGCGTTTCTGTGATGGCACAAACCAGCGATCTGGCTTCATTATCTTCAGGAACGTACGCTGGATCTACCGGAATTTATGAAAAGAACAATGAGCTTTTCGGTTACATTGTTTATTACGATTATGGCCTGATTGACAAATCGAACAAAAAAATGGAGTATGTGATTTTGGATAAAAACCTTAATAAAGTCGCGAATAAAGTTTTTGAAGCAGAAAAATTCGTTGGAAGCTATACTAGCACCAAAATCAATCATAAAAGAGAAATTGAACTTCATCCGAGGATAGACAATCTTGCCGGCAATTTTGCCGATTTCAAAACGCAGAAGTTGCCACAGCTGCGCAAAATAAATTTAGAGAAAAATGAAATTTCACTTGCAGAAGACATTTGTTACAAAGACAAAACGTTTTCGGTTTGTGAAACCAACAAGACGTTTAAGGAGTTGCAGAAAGAACAGAAGGCCGACCGTAAAAAAGAGGTACAATACAAATCGGATGTAGTCGTTATGGAAGACGGAACGTACCTTGTCTTTGAATATTATATCGATAACGACAAAGTAAGCGACAATGCGTACATCAAATTCGATAAAGACAATAAAGAAATCTGGCGTTATGAATACAACAAGGATTTGGGCAAAAAGCAATTTGAAACGACAACGGTTTTAAATTTCGACCAGGAAAGTATTTATATGGCACAAACGTTTCGGGAGAAATCAAAGATCACCAGTTTGAAGTTTTTGCGATTGGACATCAAAACGGGAAAAATTGTAGCTGAAATTCCGATTGATAATTTTGAGGCTTTTAACCTTAATAATATCCTTGCTCTTAGGGATAGCGAAGGTTATCCAGTAGGAAATAAAAAAATATTTGATGACAAGCTGGTATTTTTAGGCCGTTGTTTCCAAGAAGAAAAAAGTGGTTCGATTGGTTTTTACCGGTTTATTTTTGACAAAACTACCAATCAGGGGAAATTTGATATTCTGAAATATACCGATGCCGAGAGCAAAATGTATATCGAGGAAGATGGAGGAGTGGGCGATAATTTTACGCTGTCGATTCGCGATGTTTTTATTTTGGCAGACGGAACGGTAGATATCATGTTTGAGAAATACAAGTTCAATGCGTATGGCGGGCGGGCGGTGGCGACCGATTTGGTTTTGTTTAAAACCGATCCTGATTTTCTGATAAAAGATGTGAAAGTATTTCAAAAATCGAAATCGGTGAACCAAACCAGCGATTACCTATTCTCGCAATATTTAAACAATAATAAGGATGTGGTGTTCTTTTATCGCGATTATGAAAAAGACGAAAACACCTCGAAAAAGAACTGGAATCTTTACATCAATACCATTAAGGACGGAAAGTTCAATCAGGAAAAAATTGTGATTTCATCCAAAAAAGATTTCTTCATTGTGCCATCGTTGGCGAAAGAAGGGTACGTTTTATTACGGGAATACAACAAAGATTTCAAGTACAATCAAGTCCGTTTGGAGCGTTTGAACTACTAATTTTTCTTCGAATAATAATCGGCAATCGCCTTGATTTCATTGAGCTTTAAGTTCCAAATAAAATTCAGGAATTGTTGGTAACTTTCAGATTGTCCTTTCGGTTCGATTCGGTCTAAGTACCGATTGAGCGTGTAATTTTTTCGCCCTTCGTAAATTTTCTCAAAGCAATTCCCCAGCCATATTTTATAATAATCCTGATGGTCGTCTTCTTTTTGCAGAAATAAAAGGCAAGCGTAAATTCCGTCGCCGTATTTTTCCTTTTTATAGAAATTTGGGACAATTTCAAGTCCGGCAATCGTTGAGATTTCATTGAATTCCGTGCTATCGTCGAT
>JAZKCP010000029.1:4298-7121 GCA_040388035.1 Bacteroidota bacterium
TCCGGGAACAAAGTCGCGATTCGGGCAATCCTGTCAATCATTTCCGGATGTGTGCTAATCGAATCCTTGTCAATTTTCTCCTTGAACAAATCATAATTGTATTTGCTGAAATCCTCTTTGAGCAGCCATTTTTCATCAAATTTCTGGTTTGGTAAATCAAACATCTTTTTATAGATTTCGATTTTTAATCCTTTAGGGTTGATGGTGTCATAACGAGCCATAAGATTGAGCGCGCTCAGGAATTCCGACTTGGCATATTTCGATTTCCGGTAGATTTCATAACCTAGAGAATCGGCTTCAAACTCCTGCTTTCTTTGGGATTCTTTGCTCACATACAATTTGCTTTTGAAAAGCTCAAATGCCTGATCGTATTTTCCGTATTTGGTTAAAGCGAGGGTTCTGATGTCTTGTTTGGTTTGGTTGGAATTAGCTTCTTCGACAGCCTTCTTTTTGTTTTTGGTTGTGTGTTCCAAAATTTTGTGTCCCAATTCATGTGAGATTACCGCAGCAACCTGTTCTTCGTTTTCCAGCAAATAAAATAAACCCATGTTCAATACAAAAGTATTGTTCGGAATGCAAAAAGCGTTAAGCGAATTGTTTTTGGCAATCAGAATATCAATGTTGGCTGGAACCGCAGCGTTGTTTTCGCGTAAATGCGCCAAAATCCCATTCACATAATCGTTGAATCTTTTATCGAAAACAAAACTACCGTCATTGATTTCTTTGGTAAAATCTTTGGAAAATGCTTTAAAATCAGCGGTTATTTTGGAGCTGACTTTGCTGCTGTAGTTGTCTTTTAATGCAGTCATGTATTCATTCATTTTCTGATCAAACCGCAACGCATTTTCCTTGCGAAGCGCGGTATCAGCAGTGTCAATCGGTTTGTAGGATTGAGAATGCGCCAAAGGAATGCAAAACAGAGCATATAAAATAAAAAGGGAACCAACTTTCATATCGGATAAAAACGAATTTTTTTTCTACAAATATATAGGAGTTTCTATCTTTATGGCAAATTATAATTCTTAATATGACGTACGAAGGTGTTTTAACCAAAATGCAGACCGAATTCTCAAATCCGATTCAGTATTACTTGGTTTTTGAGGATAGTTTTTTGAGTATAAACCAGTTGCTGGGAAAATCAATGGAAATTAATTTTGTTGGTTACCAATGTTTGAATTGCGGTAAAAAGAAAAAGATTTTCCGTCAGGGATTTTGCTATGATTGCTTTATGAGTTCTGCAACGGCGGGAGATTGGATTATGAGGCCCGAGTTAAGCACGGCGCATTTAGATATTGAAGACCGCGATTTGGAATACGAAAAGAAAGTTCAATTACAGCCACACATTGTTTATCTGGCTTTGTCAAGCGAAGTAAAAGTTGGCGTTACCAGAGGAACACAGGTTCCAACACGCTGGATTGATCAGGGCGCGAGCCATGCCATTGCGATTGTAGAAGTGCCAAATCGGTATTTGGCCGGAATTACAGAAGTAGCGCTAAAAAATCATTTTGTAGACAAAACCAACTGGCAAAAAATGCTAAGAAATGAAATCTCACAAATAGATATAATTCTTGAAAAACGACGCGTCCGGGACTTGCTTCCAACTGAAGTCCATGAATATTTTTATGCGGAAAAAGAGGCTATTCACGAATTGGTTTATCCTGTTTTGCAATATCCAAATAAAGTAAGCAGTTTAAATCTGGACAAAACACCAAATTATACCGGAAAATTAATGGGAATCAAAGGGCAATATTTAATATTTGAAGACGGAACGGTTTTTAACGTACGGACATTTGAAGGTTATGTGGTGAAAATTTCAGTGTAAATAAAAACCCTTTCGTTACGGAAACGGTTTTTATTTTATTTAGGTGCTGTTGTCGTTGGTGCAGGAGTGTCGGTTTTCTTCGGTTCTTCTTTTTTCTTCTTGTTTAACAATCCATTGAGTAAATCTTTCACATTAGGTTTTGGCGCCGCCGTTTTAGTAGTGTCCGTTTTTGGTTTTGTTGCGTTTGAGATTATGTTATTTAGTGCGTCTTTTCCACCACCAAGTAGTTTGTCTCTTTGTTGTTTTACGATTGAAGCAACTAAATTTGTTGTAGCCTGCTTGAGATCAGTTGAAATTTTTGGACTTTTAAAACTTCCTAAAATCGTAGCATTAATTGGCACATTTTCTACTTTTTTCGCATCAGCCGGAGTTAAACGGGCGATTAACTTGTTGACTTCCGTTCCCAGATATTTAGCGGGCACATCAAATTTTACATTATAATTCATGCTTTGGTCAAAGCCATGTGTTCCGCCAACGCTCAGTTTGATTTCTTCGTATTTCAAATCAAAAGGCTTGATGTTCACTTTTCCGTCTTTGAACGTTATTGCGGTTTTCAAATCATTTAAGTTCACTTTCTTCAAATCTATAAAGTTCAATTTACTGTCCAAAGCCGTCAATAAAGTTGAACTGTTTGCGTTTACTGTTGTCGAAAGCAATTGCCCTAACAAATCTCCAGTCAAACTGCCTAAATCAGGAGACATTTCCTTGTCTTTTAAATTTCCTGAAACCTTGATTTTAGAATTAAGTTTTCCGTTGATGATTCCTGCGATTGGAGCGATTTTTTTCATCATTTCCAATTGGGTAAAAGTCTGTGTTATATCAACATTGTTCAGCCCTAAATTCATATTGAATTTAGATACTTTCTCTTTGGTTGAAACATCGCCGTTGAAAGTAACCAAACCCCCAAAAATATCGGTTTTACCGTTTTCTAAAGTTGCCTTTTGGTCTTTGATTATTATTTTTCCTGAGACATTTTTCAAAACCAGATTGTCATACAAAAC
>JAZKCP010000029.1:7131-14154 GCA_040388035.1 Bacteroidota bacterium
TATTTGCTTTCGCCGTAAGCGTACAATTCAAAAATGCAGGAATCTTCATTGCTTCAGTAGCTTTCTTTTCCTTAGTGGCTTCCGTTCCCGAAGTCATAAAATCGCTAACCGCCAACTGATTGGAGCTGAGATTAAAGTTTCCTTTTAGTTCCTGATTTTTAAACACAAATCCATAGAAATTTTCCAAAACGCCATTCACGGACAAATCCGTGTTTCCTGTTGTGGCATTGAATTGTTGCAAATTCACACGGCTTGGATCAAAAGAAACCAATGCTCTGCTGATTTTCATCGTTTTGTTATTTTCATCGGTATAATTGAAACCGGTCAGGTCAATTGTTCCTGCATTTCTTATTTTAGCATAATCACTTTTCTCAACAGCCTGCATATCAAATTCTGTGGTTACATCGGCTTTTAAAATTCCGCTTAATGGCTTGTCAAGCTTAATTGGATAGGCTTTTGAAACATTGGCTAAATTAATCGTTCCTTTCAAAGCGGCATTCACCAAAGCATTTGTGGCAATGTTTTTAATATTGGCTTTTGCATTGAAAACGTCTTGATCTATTTGGAAAGATAATTTATCCAGGTTCACATAAGTATCATTCATAACACCTGTTTCGTTAATGATTTTGGTATCGATGATAATGTTGCGAACCGATTTCGGTAAGTTTGGATATTGGAATGACGCATTGTTCGACGCTATTTCTATATTGAATTTTGGTACGGAAGTATCCGAGTACAAACCTTTTGCAAAACCTGCAACAGTAAAATCGCCACTTGTTTTTACATCTTTCAAATTACTGGAATATTGCGCCGGAATCAATCCTAAGAAGTTTTTAAAGGATGAGGTCGGCGTCTTGAATTTTAAATCGTATTCCTGTCCGGCATCAACCAATTGAATGAAACCATCAAATTCTAAAGGCAGTTCGTTGATTTTAGCTTTGTTTTGTTTGAAGGTATATTTGCTGTTATCCAAATCAATACCGAGTACAGCGTCAAGCGAAAGATTTACATTTTTCATGTAATTTGTTTTGTCCATGTCGAGCGAAACCTTGGTGGTGGTTTTGGTTACCAAATCCAATTTTGACTTAGCAAAATCGCCAGTTCCTTCATGATTGATGCTGTCTAAAACCATTCTCATTTTTGACTTTTCATCGGTATATTTGAACCTGAAATTGGTAACGGAATATTCTTTTATTTTTAGCGAAAGTGGTTTGCTTTTTCCATCACCACCTTTCTTGTCCTCTTTTATGGCGATATCATAATTACCAATTCCATCTTTGTTAAAGATAATATTTATTAAACCATTTTCAGATGTAATTCCGTCCACAATCATCGGCTCGTTATCACCTTTGAACAATTCTTTTATCGACATTTTCAGGTCTAATTCTCCAAAAGACACTAACGTATCACCTTCAAAAGGAGCTTTATTAATAATTGAAAGTTTTTCAATCGTCACAATTGCGTTGGGAAAATTTCTAAATAAACTCAAATCGGCATCAGCGAAAGCCACTTTAGCATCAACTTTTTCATTGATAGCCGTTAAGATTTTGGCTTTAATCTGATCTTTAAAAAAATACGGAATAGCAAATGCCGAAATCACTAACAGCAACAAAACAATTCCAACTATTTTTAAGATTTTCTTTAACATGATGTGATAGATTTAGTTAACGCTTATACGTAACAAAAATAGAGCATTTTCCTTATAAAGCGGTTACAATTTATGGAAGTTTTAAGATTTGAGATTGGTCTGATTGTTGAGAAATTGTTATTAACAGTCGGGTAGTTTTTGTCGAAATTCTAAAATAGTTTTAGTTAATTTGTGCTTCCATGAAAAAACAGCATCAGATCATTTTATCATTGGGCACCAATCAAGGCAACCGTCTCGAAAATATTGAGCGTTGCATTGGGGATTTGCACAAAGAAATTGGGACGATAATCAAGGTTTCCAAACTTTATGAAACGCCATCCTGGGGTTTTGAAAGTGAAAAATTCTACAATTGTGCGGTGATTATGAATACGCACAAATCGGCACACCAAATTTTGGAAGAATGTCTTTTGTTGGAAGAAGCTTTAGGAAGAATCCGGGAAGATATTGAAGGTTATCAGGCGCGAATAATTGATATTGATGTTATTACGTTTGATGAAGAAATTATAGCGTCCGAAAAACTACAGGTACCCCATCCGGAAATGCAAAACCGTTTGTTCGTGCTGTTGCCGATGCAGGATTTACATCTCGATTGGCGCCATCCTATATTGCAAAAATATTTGCATGAACTGTTAGTGCTTTCGGAAGATAAAAGCAATTGCAAAATCATTCAGAATCTTGAAATACCAATTTCAAAGTTAAAACTCGACCATTTCAATTACATCGCTATTGAAGGGAATATTGGTGCGGGAAAAACTACTTTAACCAATAAACTGGCTGAAGATTTTAATGCCAAATCCGTTTTGGAACGTTTTGCTGACAATCCGTTTTTACCAAAGTTTTATGAAGATCAAAATCGCTACGCTTTCCCGCTGGAAATGTCTTTTTTGGCCGACAGATACCAGCAAATTTCTGATGATTTAGCTCAATTTGACTTGTTTAAGGATTTTATCGTTGCCGATTATCATATTTTCAAATCGTTGATTTTTGCGAAAGTTACGCTTGCCGAAGATGAATTTCGCTTGTACAAAACCATGTTTGACATTATCTACAAAGAAATGCCGAAGCCTGATTTGTATATTTATCTGTATCAAAGCACAGAGCGTCTTTTGGAAAATATCAAGGAAAGAGGTAGGAGTTACGAGCAGGAAATTCCGGCTGAATATCTCGAAAAAATCAACAATGGTTATTTAGATTATATCAAATCCCAAACGGATTTAAATGTGTTGATTATCGATGTAACCAATAGGGATTTCCAGAACAATCAGGAAGATTATGTCTTTATTTTAAACGAAATTCAGAATAAGATTTCGGGTTAATAGTTCATTTTCTTAAATAAATCCCAAACTACAATTCCGGCACTTACCGAAATATTTAACGAATGTTTTGTTCCCAGCTGTGGGATTTCGATTGTTCCGTCAGACAGTTCTATTGCTTTTTGGGAAACGCCGAACACTTCGTTACCAAAAACCAAAGCATATTTTTTGCCTTTTTTAACCGTAAAGTCCTGAAGAAATATCGCATTTTCCACTTGTTCAATTGCAAACACGGAAACATTCTCTTTTTTTAAATTTTCAATTACTGATAAAATATCATTTTGGTGTTCCCAAGCTATGGTTTCGGTTGCTCCAAGTGCAGTTTTGTGGATTTCTTTGTTTGGTGGGGTTGCTGTAATGCCGCACAAATATATTTTTTCGATTAAAAAGGCATCGGCAGTCCGGAATACGGAACCAATATTATGAAGGCTTCGAATGTCATCCAATACAATTATTATTGGCGTTTTTTCGGCTTCTTTGAAATCTTCAATTGATTTTCTTTCTAATTCTTTATTTTCAAGCTTACGCATATATTTTTATTTTATAATATTCGACCTTCGGTCGTATATCGCAAAGATATTCAAAAAAAAAGTCCCGATATTATCGAGACTTTCCTGAATTATAATTAAGTAAAATTTAGCTTTTTGTTGGAGCAGCAGTATCGCCCGGAGCATCTGGTAAAACAGTTCCTTTGATGGTAACTACTTTAGTTTCCTGTCCTGCAGCATTTGATTTTATAGTTACGGTTTTTGTAAATGGACCAACTCTGTCAGTTGCATATTTTACACCAATAACTCCTTTTGCACCTGGAGCAATATCTCCTTCTGGTTTTGAAGGAACTGTACAGCCACAAGAACCTTGTGTGCTTTCAATTTTTAAAGGTTTGTTTCCGTTGTTAACAAAAACAAATTCTCTCTTTCCATCAGAATTGTGAGGAATTGTTCCGTAATCGATAGTTTCATTTTCGAAAAACATTCCGGCTCCGTCAACCTTTGTAGTTTCAACTTTAACTGGAGTATCAGCTTTCTTAGCCGTTTTTTTTGCAGTTTGTGCATTGCTAGTTGCAACACCAAAAACAGTAATTGCAGCTAATAAGATAATTCTTTTCATTTTTATTTAGTTTTTAAGTTTCTGATACAAATGTATTGCAATTTTATATTGCTGTTCTTTTTTTTGTCTTAAGGTTAAATTAAATTTTTTAGAAAGTGTTTAATCGTTGTAAAATATTTAAATTCGCTTCCACTATATTAATTTCAAAATCATTGGCTGCCAAAGAAACTTCGACAAAAGAAACCCCTTTAATGAAACAATACAACGAGATAAAGAGAAAATATCCCGATGCGTGTTTGTTGTTTAGAGTTGGAGATTTTTATGAAACCTTTGGTGAAGATGCAGTCCGTGCTTCTAAAATACTTGGAATTGTTTTAACCAAACGTGGTGCTGGTTCTGAAACAGAAACTGCTTTAGCCGGTTTTCCGCATCACTCTTTAAATACCTATTTACCAAAATTGGTAAAAGCCGGACTTCGCGTAGCCATTTGCGACCAGCTCGAAGATCCAAAAATGACTAAAACCATTGTGAAACGGGGCGTAACTGAGTTAATTACGCCTGGAGTTTCGATGAATGATGAGGTTTTGCAATCAAAATCAAATAATTTCCTGGCTTCGGTTTATTTTGCCAAAAAACAGTTGGGAGTTTCATTTCTTGATGTTTCTACAGGTGAATTCCTTACATCACAAGGCAATGAAGAATATATTGATAAGCTATTGCAGAATTTTAGCCCGAGTGAAATTTTAATCCAAAAAAACAACCGAAACCAATTCAAGGAAATATTCGGCGAAAAATTCAATGTTTTTTATTTAGAAGATTGGGTTTATAAAGAGGATTATGCTTTTGAAACCTTGAATAATCATTTTCAGACTAAATCCTTAAAAGGCTTTGGAATTGAAGAGCTGCAGGACGGAATTATTGCATCGGGAGCGATTCTGTTTTATTTGTCCGAAACGCAGCATAACAAAGTTCAGCATATTACCAGTATTCAAAGAATAGCGGAAGATGCCTATGTTTGGATGGACAGATTTACGATTCGTAATTTAGAGTTATACCACAGCCATTCCCAAAATGCAGTCACGCTTTTGGATGTGATTGACAAAACGCTTTCGCCAATGGGTTCGAGATTACTCAAGCGTTGGTTGGCATTGCCTTTAAAAGACATTCACAAAATCAGAAGCCGTCATGAAGTTGTTTCCTATTTAAAAGACAATTCAGAAATTCTTCAAAAAATGCAATATCAAATCAAGCAAATTTCCGATTTGGAGCGTTTGATTTCTAAAGTGGCAACGGGAAAAATTTCACCACGTGAAGTCATATATCTCAAGGAATCGTTAGATGCCATTATTCCGATAAAAACAATTGCTTTGGAAAGTAAACAGGAAGCAGTCCGTGTTATCGGCGATAGTATGCATTCGTGTGATTTGCTTCGTGAAAAAATAAATTCTACATTAAATCAGGATGCTCCTGTTGCTATTGCCAAAGGAAATGCCATTGCAAGTGGAGTTAATGTCGAGTTAGATGAATTGAGAAGTATTGCTTTTTCGGGAAAAGAATACCTGGAAGGCATTGAAAGACGGGAGTCAGACCTAACAGGAATTTCTTCATTAAAGATTTCGTTTAATAATGTTTTTGGCTATTACATAGAAGTTAGAAATACGCATAGGGATAAGGTTCCAACTGAATGGATTAGAAAACAGACTTTGGTTAATGCGGAACGTTATATTACAGAAGAATTAAAGGAATACGAAACTAAAATCCTTGGTGCCGAAGAAAAGATACATCAGATAGAAAGTCAGCTGTTTGAACAATTAGTCAGTTGGATTGCGACTTATATCAAGCAAGTGCAGTTGAATGCCAATTTAATAGGTCAGCTAGATTGCTTGATTTCTTTTGCACAATTAGCCATTGAAAACGATTATGTATGTCCAATACTTGATGAAACATTTGAATTGGAAATAACCAATGGACGCCACCCGGTTATAGAAAAGCAATTACCTGTTGGTGTTCCCTATGTTCCCAACGATGTCTTTCTGGATAGGGAGACGCAGCAAGTTATTATGATTACCGGACCAAATATGTCTGGTAAGTCAGCAATTTTAAGGCAAACAGCTCTAATTGTCTTATTAGCCCAAATGGGAAGTTTTGTCCCGGCCAAAAAAGTCAGAATGGGAATTGTAGATAAGATTTTTACACGGGTAGGAGCAAGTGATAATATTTCAATGGGCGAATCTACCTTTATGGTTGAGATGAATGAAACCGCTTCAATTTTGAACAATATTTCGGAAAGAAGTTTGGTGTTGTTAGATGAAATTGGTCGCGGTACCAGTACTTATGACGGAATATCCATAGCTTGGGCAATTGCGGAGTTTCTGCATGAAAATCCGGCAAGAGCCAAAACTTTGTTTGCAACGCATTATCACGAGTTAAATGAAATGTCGGAGTTGTTGCCACGAATCAAAAACTACAATGTTTCGGTAAAGGAATTGAAAGACACTGTGCTCTTTATTAGAAAACTTGTTGCTGGTGGAAGTGCTCATAGTTTTGGAATCCATGTGGCGAAAATGGCCGGAATGCCTCAAACTGTAATTCAGAAAGCACAAAAACTTTTAAAGAAACTGGAAAAAAACCATTCAAGCGAATCGCTTAATGGAATAAAGGCGAAGGACGAAATGCAATTGAACATTTTCAATCTTGACGATCCGTTATTGGAAGAAATAAGGGAAGATATAATGAATTTAGATATCAACACGCTTACGCCAATTGAAGCTTTGATGAAGTTAAATGAATTAAAAAGGATGCTTCAGAAAAAATAAATGCTACTGATGAATTGTGTTTATCAATTGGTTAGGGTTTTGCAAAGTTTTTTTCAAAAAAAACGTTTGTAATATTCAATTTAAATATTACATTTGCATCCGCAATACAGCATAAGTATTGCTGTTCTGACAAATAATGCGAATGCGAAAATAGCTCAGTTGGTAGAGCGCGACCTTGCCAAGGTCGAGGTCGCGG
>JAZKCP010000030.1:0-33922 GCA_040388035.1 Bacteroidota bacterium
CGCTGTTGGCAATGTAGGCAGCATTAACCGTAAGGTCAAAATACTCCAGCATATCCCCGGGATTGTTGTCATCGCATTTAGGGGCCAGTGCTGGCGGATTTGTGTTTGGCGTAGGAATTGACAATACCCTGATATCCAAAGTCGTAATACTTTGACATCCATCTGCAGTAGTCACTATAGCTCCAAGAGTCTGAACTGGTGGAGTCTGGATCAAATAAGCTGTTGGTGTAGTAATAACATTAGTATTGTCCTGGGCATCCGTCAGGCTTGGGTAATACGTAACCAAGAAACCGGTTCCCTGATTTATTTCATTATCCTTTATGGTTAAATCAAATACATACAACTGGTCATTCGGAATGGCATCGGCATCACAAACATTTAGAGGTGCCGGTGTGGTAAGCAAAAGCGGGGTATTGATCTCCAATAGGAACGAGCCAATATTGTAACATCCGGTTACATTATGCTCCACCCTAACCCATATTGTTTCTCCATCGGAACCGATATAATTTGTATCAGGAATTATTGGAAAGGCACCCCCTTGCGCTAATAGTAATGACGTATAATAGGTAACAATATAGTTGGCCGCTGGTCCGGTTTGTTGTGCTAGGGCATCCGCTGTACGCTGGGTTAAATCAACCCCAGTAATTGCATCTTGTGGATTGCTGTCCTCGTCACAAACTGTTATTGGATCCAAATTTACCGGTGCGATTGGGCTTGGATTCACATTCAATTCAATTGGCGTAATACTAACACAATGTGTTATATTATCTTCCGCTCTTACATAAATGATTTGCATAAAGGCAAGAATATTATCGTAGGCTGCAGGATTTGGAATGGTAGTTCCGTTATTCTCTGCATCAGTAATTGTTTCGTGGAAACTTACCGTGTAAGTTGTTATTCCGTTTAATAAGCCCGGTAGTAAGGAAGTCAAATCAAAAGTAGTATTACCATCCTGGTTCTCATCACAAAGTGTATAGGGTTGTGCAGGTGGTATAAGTACCGGTAAAGGTTCTACCCTGATATCAATAGTAGAAATGACATAACAACCTGTAGCTTGGTTGGTAATACGGATTCCAAGGGTCTGAACGTAGATTACAGCATTGGTATACTGCAGGTTGGTAATGGCATTGGTGTTATTCTGGGCATTAGTCAGGCTCGGGTAAAATGTAACATCCATACCGGTTTGGCCCAATAAGATTGGTGTTACCTTAGAGGCCAGATCAAAGACCTCAAAGCCTGTCGCCCCTGTGGTATCGCAAAGCGAATACTGCGGATAGTTCGGCTGGGTGGCATTGGGCAGTGGATTTACTATCAGCTGCAGCGTTACGATATCATAACAGCCCGTAACCGTATTCTCTATCCTGATATAGACAATCTCTGTATCGATGGTGCCGTTAATATAGCTGGCGGGATTGGTAATGCTGCCTGCGCCTGAATCCGCAGCCACCTGGCTGGTGTAAAAAGTTACGATATGGGTTAGTGGATCTAATGAACCCAATATCTGCGGAATTGTCGTAGTTAAATCAAAGGTCTCATAACCTGCTGCACCGGTAGTATCGCACAACTTATAATCATCAGGTTCTGTGGCAACCGGGGTAAGGTGAATAATAAGTTGTAATTGAACAACTTGATAACAGCTAGATGTGTTTGACGATACTCTTATATAAACTGTCTGTAAAAAAGGATTAATATTATCATAATTTCCGGGATTTGGAATAGACGTACCTGCAACATCTGCATCAACTTGTGTTTCATGGAAGCTGACAGTGTAACCTGGATTTCCACCCGTAATGCTATTTATAACTTGTGTTAAATCAAATGTCACAAACCCATCATTGTTTGGATCACAACTTTCTAAAGGCAGTGGGGTATTTACAACAAAATTAGCATTGATACTTACTACAACAGGTTCTATATCAAAGCAAGTTCCAATAGAACTCTTTATATAGTAAGTACCACTTAAAGTAATAGCACTTGCTTGGACAATAGTAAGACTCGAGGTTGCAGCTGCATCAGTCCAATAACTCAATGTACCGCCTCCTGTTGATCCTGCTGTAACTTCTGGTGCGGTAATATTAACAGTATTAGGCGAACAAACAACTGGTGGATTAGTAATTGCTAAATTGGGATTGTTAATTGTAACTATAACAGCTTCAATGTCCGAACAACTTCCAAGTGTGCTTTTAATATAATACGTTCCGCTGGTACTAATTGCACTTGCTTGAGCAATTGTTAATCCAGTTGTTGCTGCTGCATTAGTCCAATAACTTAACGTTCCGCCTCCGCTACTTCCGGCTGTGACTGCGGGTAAAGTAATGTCTACTGCATTTGGTGAACAAACTGCCGGTGGATTTGTTATACTTAAAACGGGCGTAGCATTAATAGTAACAACCACAGGCCGAATATCTGTACAAGTTCCAACTGTACTTTTAATGTAGTATGTTCCACTGGTATTAATTGCGCTTGCCTGAGTTAGGGTTAAACCTGACGTTGCGGTTGCATTAGTCCAATAACTTAACGTTCCGCCTCCGCTACTTCCCGCTGTGACTGCCGGTAAAGTAATGTCTACTGCATTTGGTGAACAAACTGCCGGTGGATTTGTAATATTTAAAACTGGATTTGGGTTAATGGTAACTACCACGGGTTTAACATCGGAACAACTTCCAAGTGTACTTTTAATATAATACGTTCCACCGGTACTAATTGCACTTGCTTGAGCTATTGTTAAACCTATTGTGGCAGCTGCATTAGTCCAATAACTTAAGATTCCCCCACCTGTGCTTCCTATAGTAACGGCTGGTGCTGTTATATCAACAGTATTTGGGAAGCAAACTGCAGGAGGATTTGTTATACTTAAAACGGGCGTAGCACTAATAGTAACAACCACAGGCTGAATATCAGTACAAGTTCCAACTGTGCTTTTAATATAATAAGTTCCGCTAGTATTAATTGTACTTGCCTGAGCTAATGTTAAACCTGTTGTCCCTGTTGCATTGGTCCAATAACTTAATGTTCCACCGCCGGTGCTTCCCGCCGTGACTGCAGCTAACGTGATATTAACTGTGCTAGGAGAACAAACAGCAGCCGGATTAGTTATGACCAAAACTGGTGTGTTTGTAATAGTCACAACAACAGGCTTAATATCGGAACAGGTTCCAAGTGTACTTTTAATATAATATGTTCCACTAGTACTAATTGTACTTGCCTGGGCCATTGTTAAACCTGTTGTTGCAGCTGCATTAGTCCAATAACTTAATATTCCTGCCCCTAAACTTCCCGCAGTGACAGCGGCTAAAGTAATATTAACTGTGCTAGGAGAACAAACAGCAGCAGGATTAGTTATGACCAAAACCGGTGTTGCATTTACAGTTACTGTTACAGGTTCTATATCAAAACAAGTTCCAACAGTACTTTTAATATAATACGTTCCACTTGAAGCAATTGCTGAAGGGTTTGTAAGTGCGGTTGTCGCTGCCGGATTTATCCAATAGCTTAATATTCCTCCTCCTGTGCTTCCCGCTGTAACTGGCGGTAACATAATATCAACTGTGCTTGGTGCACAAATAGCCGCTGGATTGGTAATAGTTAAAGCCGGAGTTGGATTAATGGTAACTACTACGGGTTTAATATCTGAACAATTTCCGAGGGAGCTTTTAATATAATAGGTGCCACTCGTACTAATTGCACTTGCCTGAGCTAAGGTTAAACCTGTGGTTGCTGTTGCATTTGTCCAATAACTCAAAGTACCTCCGCCTGTACTTCCTGCGGTAACAGCGGCCGCCGTAATATCAACCGTGCCAGGAGAACATACTGCTGCAGGATTATGGATACTTAGGACAGGTGTAACTTGACAAGGCAAAATACAGGTGTTTGTTAATGGTGGTGTACAGATACCGTTCCAAGTTACCGTAAACGTAACCGAAGCCCCGGGTGCCGGTACAGGAACGTTAAAATGTGAAGGGGAAGGAAATGTACCGGTCACGGGTGGACCGCCATCAACAGTGTAGACATAGGTAAAACTGGTTTGCTGCTCACCCGGAGCTGTTCCCCATTTAACATTATTAAAGTCAAATGCAACGGTATAACCTAATGGATCGGGAGGATAGGTATTATTTGGCGGATCACAGAACAAAAATGGGGTATCTATAGGTGCACGACCTATATAGACCGGAAGGTCTGCTCTAGTACTTTCACAGCCTGCAATTGTCTGACTTACGTAGTAATGCACCACCGAACCAGGCGCTCCGGTTGTTATTGGTGTCGGTGCTGTCGCTGATGCAGTTCCACCTGTTGCGTTTGTTCCATACCAATTTAAGGTTGCTCCCGTTGCAGGAGTTGCCGTTAAAGGAACTGCCGCGGCATTTTGACAATAGGTTATCGGCAAAACTGATGGAGGCGGTGTAAGGGTAATAGGATTTACAGTTAATGGAATTGGTGTTGAAGTACAGCCTGAAACAAGATCTCTAATAGTTACATTATAAACTGTATTAGGTGCTAAATTAGCAAAAGTCGGGCTCACCTGATACGTTGGGCTCACTACACTATACTGATAATTAGCTGTCTGATAATTATAGGTTCCAACATTTGAATAGTCTTCTACCGCAGCGCTAATCCAATCGGTTGCTGTCCAATCAGCAGTATTCCATATCATTGAAGGATGTGGTGCAAGTACATTTCTGGTATAGCTGTATCCTACTGCACCAGCAGGAGTAAATACGGTTCCTGTCGTTTCTCCCCATAAATCAAATTCTACATCACCAATGGTAGCTAAACGTCTATTATCGTTATTATTCACTCCGCCACAGCCTGCAAATGTTAGATCGGGAACAACACCACCAAGATTAACGGCGCTTCCAACAGCAATAACAACAACATCATTATTTACTAGATTTCCTGACAAAGCGAAGTCACATGTCCCTGTAACAGTTCCACTTCCATTGTTGTAAATTTTAATTTTATAATTTGCCAGATTTACTGTCGCCCCAGTTCCGTTATAAATTTCTATATAAGTCAACGCACCAGAATTTGCATCTGTTACTTGGGAAATAAATAAATTTGATGGAATAGGTAAAACAGTATTTACCGGGCTTGTAAATACTATAGTTCCTGTAGGAACAGCGCAAGTAGGTTGTTGAGTAACACTTACTACCGGAACCGGACATGTAGTTGCTGCAAAACAAGTTTGTGTAGTTGAAGTATAACATCCACTTCCAACAGGCAATACTGTAATTGTAACCTGATCTCCTGGATTTAACGAATTTACAGTAAGGTTTAATGAAGGTAAAGTTGGTAAAGTATTAATTGCTCCACTGTTAATTTGATAGGAAACTGTATAACCACTAGCTGTATCAGCACCGGTTCCGACAGGAACCCAATTAAATGTAACTGAACTAGTGGTAGTAATTCCACAAGTAATAGTTGGTGAGAAACAAGCTGTGGCATAGGAAGTTTTACGTCCCACACCAGGACAAGATCCAACGCTAGTAACAGTTATTTCTACTTCATCATTTGGAGATAGTCCATTAACGGTATAGGTATTTGATAAAGTTGGTGCACTAATGTATCCTACATTTATTGCTGTACCTCCGTTGATTGAATAAGAAACGTCAAAACCACTTGCTCCACTACCAAATTCTACGGTAGTTGGAGTTGGCCAGTTAAATGTAACCGAATTGGGTGTAGAGGCACCACTCACAATTATAGGGGTCGATATTGGAACTACATCAACCCCAGCAGTTGATGAAACATTACAGCTATAGGTTGTAATAAATCTAATACCGCTTAAAGCAAAATCATTACCAACTGCAGAAACATTAGTGTCAAACAGTTGTATTATAGCAGAGGTACTGGATCCTGAATTCCAAACATACGTAGGAAACTGACTCCAACTGCACACTGTGGTGGTTAAATTTAAAGTCCCAATAATAACACCATTAATTACCACTTTTATAGAAGCCGGGTTAGAGCTGGTCAAAGATTGCGCGAAAAAAGTAAAGCTGTAATTTTGCCCGGGGTTCACGGGAATTTTTTCGCCCCAAACTACATCATTTCCTGCATTTGCAGTTGAACCATCGACTACCATCATTTTGCCTGTGCCAGTTAAACCGGTACATGAAGCAGAAAATCCAGCTTCCCATGCATTAGGGTTAGACACAATGCCATAGGTTTTTTGACTCGAAGTTGGATTGTTTGAAATATATGTATAATCAGAAAAAAAACCTATATTATCATTTGAGAACACGGAATTAGTAACCAAATCAACTGTTGTAATTTTAGTTGAAGTTACAGTATAAAAGGTAGTTTGATGAGGAGTAACTGAAATATCAGCGCTGTTCGGAGTTATTAAACTTGGATCCGGCGGAGAAGCTGTCCAAGTATATCCCGTTGAACCTTGGCTAGCGTGAAATTCATTTACATCACCGTCACACATAATATCTGTAAGACGGGAAATCAATAATCCAGGAGGCTGGTAGATGAAAATATCGGTTTGATATATTGTAGCTCCTGCGGTATCCGTCACAGATATATTATATGTTCCCATTGGTAATCCAGTAAAAAAACCAGTGGTATTGCTTTGTGTAGCGTCTCCTGTCAAATTATATATCAGATATGGCGGTGTTCCGTTTTTGGCATAAGCAGTAATTGTACCGTCAGAAGATGGAGCACACGATGTATTGGTATATGAGTAAGTTAAAGCAAGTGCATTAGGCGGACCTATAAGACTTAAATCATCAATAGCAAAATCGTTCCCAACAAAGTCAGTATTGTTATTATACAATTCAATATTAACACACGAATTGGTGGCAGTAAAAGTATAGGTCACTTTCTGCCAATTATTAACTACTGGCGGAGCCGTGGTCGAACCTGAAACCAAAGTGATGCTACTAGCATTGTTAAATTGTACACCAATATTAGCCAATGTGCCGCCGGTGCTGTTAAAAATAGAACGTATCCAATAAGAGAAAGTATAGGTTCCACCAACAGTCAATCCGCAAATACCACCTCCACTATTTCCCGCTTTCCAAAACCTTTGCTGACCGCCCGTATTTGTCCCATCAACGATCATCATATTACCGAAAACTGCAGCATTAGTATGGTCGTTGTAGAGGTTAAAAGATGTATTATTTATTGATTGTGAGTCAGAATGTATTGCCCAACTTCCGGCACTAGTTGTTCCAGTGTAAGGAGGAGCTAAATAATTATAAGCTGGAGATTGTCCTCCCTGAAAGCCAACATTATAACCCAAATCAAAATCTCCATTATTCAGGAGGTTTTGTGAAAATCCCTGAAAGGAAATTAATGCCGTGAAAAATAACAGTGATTTATATAGTAAAGTAATTGTCTTCATTCGAAAATATCTTTAAGTAGGTCTAATTTAGTAGGATTTGTTTAAAAAACAAAAGTCAAAGATATTGTTTTTAACGGCATTACAATGTATGTTTAAAAAAAAGCCATAAAAAAACCTCAATTAATGAGGTTCATTTTTCTATTTATTATTTTTCCTTCGCTGTCTTTCAGTCTTTAACAAGTTCAATTCCCTGCTGGTCTGACCAGCTACTGAGGTGTTTTCTTCGGCTCTTCTGATCAAATAAGGCATAACATCGCGAACCGGGCCAAAAGGCAGATACTTAGCAACATTATAGCCATATTCTGCCAAATTGTAACTGATGTTATCGCTCATTCCATACAATTGCCCGAACCAAATCCGCTCATCATTTTTAGAAATTCCTTTTGCTTCCATCATTTCCATCAACTTATAAGAGCTTGACTCATTGTGTGTTCCGGCAAAAATAGACATGCTGTCTAAATTATTCATCATATAAGCCATCGTTGCATCATAGTTACTATCGGTGGCTTCTTTGCTTTCACAAATTGGTGTCGGATAGCCCATTTCTTCGGCGCGCTTATTTTCCTTTTCCATGTACGCACCACGAACGATTTTCATTCCAATGAAAAAACCTTCCTTCTTTGCTTGTTCGTGCAACTTCGTCAGATAATCCAATCTATCCCAACGGTAAAGCTGCAACGTATTAAAAATAATAGCCTTCTCCTTGTTATACTTTCTCATCATTTCGGTAACCAAATCATCAGCCGCATCCTGCATCCAGCTTTCCTCACCGTCAATTAAAAGCGCCACATCTTTTTCATAAGCCGTTTTGCAAATCAATTCAAATCGGGCAATGACCCTATTCCATTCTTTTTGTTCTTCCAAAGTTAACGGTTGCTTTTCTCCTATTTTTTCATATAAATAAAAACGCCCCAAACCCGTTGGCTTAAATACCGCAAATGGAATAGCTTTTCGTTCTTTGGCAAACTCAACTGTTTTCAAAGTCATTTCCAATGCTGCATCAAACTGCTCCTCTTCTTCTTTTCCTTCAACGGAATAATCCAAAACGGAAGAAACGCCTTTAGTAAACATTTTATCAACCACCGAAAGACAATCTTCTTCGGTAGTTCCGCCACAAAAATGGTCAAAAACAGTAGCCCTGATCAAACTTTCAACAGGCAAATGAGCTTTTAGGGCGAAATTGGTAACCGCAGTTCCAATACGGACTAACGGCTCATTATCAATCATTTTGAATAAAAAATAAGCACGTTCTAATTCGGTATCCGTTTTAAGTGCAAAGGCAACTTGTGTATTGTCGAAAATCTTTTCCATTAATTTAGTATAATGCCACAAATATAAATAGTCTTTAGTGATTATTTATTAATTTTTACCTTATTTTTGGGCCACAATCTTAACAAGAAATGCAATCCATAAAAGCCAACGGTTATCCTATTTTATTTGCTGAAAATGCTTATGATTCGCTCAATAGTTTTATTGAAGAAAATAAATATTCTATCATTTTTATTTTAACCGATACAAATTCCAACGAGCATTGCTTGTCTCGATTTTTGCCTTTTTTGGCAACCGATAAAACCATCGAAATCATTGAAATTGAAGCTGGTGAAATCGAGAAAAGCATCAACACTTGCGTAGAGATTTGGACAATCCTGACAGAACTTGGCGGAGACAGGAAAAGCCTTCTGATTAATATAGGCGGTGGCGTTATTACGGATATAGGCGGATTTGTTGCTTCAACATTTAAAAGAGGAATTGATTTCATTCATATTCCAACCACTTTATTAGCCATGGTTGATGCATCGGTCGGCGGGAAGAATGGAGTTGATTTGGGCAACTTAAAAAATCAAATCGGCGTCATTAATGTTCCTAAATTGGTACTTGTTGATACTGAATACCTGACAACTTTACCTCAAAACGAAATGCGTTCCGGTTTGGCCGAAATGCTAAAACACGGATTGATTTTCGACGCCAGCTATTGGGCACAATTCAAAGAGTTAAACGAAGTTGATTTTGCCGATTTTGATGAATTGATTCACCGTTCTATTGCCATAAAAAACGAAATCGTCATGCAGGATCCAACGGAAAACGGCATTCGAAAAGCATTGAATTTCGGCCACACTTTAGGGCACGCCATCGAGAGTTATTTTTTGGAAAACGAAAACAAGAAAACCTTGCTGCATGGTGAAGCCATTGCCGCCGGTATGATTTTGGAAAGTTATATCTCATGGCAAAAAAAGCTGCTTTCCGCTGCCGAATACCTGGAAATTAAAAATACTGTCAACGCTGTTTTTGAAACGATAATTTTTGAAGAAAATGACTTGCAGCCGATACTCGATTTACTTATTCATGACAAGAAAAATGAATACGGAAAAATCCAATTTGCGCTTCTTGACGGAATTGGAAATATCAAAATCAATCAAGAGGTTGAAAATGAATTAATTATAAAATCTTTCGCAGATTATAAAACTTAACACAATTTTATAGCAAGGAGTTGCATTTCAAAAATATTATTTTTTACATTTGCCCTAATGAAAAAAAGTGTCAACACTTCTGTTTACAGCATTTATAGTCAAGAAACCAATACCAATTTCTTCTCTGCTTCCAATCATTTTTATATACTCAAAAATGATTTAATGGCTTTGTGTTCACCAATCACATTTTTATTCCAGGAAAAACTTCCTATTATTTACGCAAATATTAGAGTTTGAATTCTAGATTACTTTGTTTTTAAAATGATTTAATCTTTAATTATCCGCTACTAATGAATACTAAATATTTCGATTTAATTAATCAAACTTATTACTTCCCTCAAGAAGAATTTACCTTAAACAAGGAAAGCCAACTGCAATTTCACAATATTGATTTGATGAAATTAGTAGAACAGCATGGAACACCTTTAAAATTTACCTATCTGCCACAAATTTCCAATAACATTAAAAGAGCCAAAAACTGGTTTCGACATGCTATGGAAAAAAATAAGTATGAAGCGAAATATTACTATTGCTACTGCACGAAAAGCTCTCATTTTCAATACATAATGAATGAAGCCTTCAAAAACAATATTCATATTGAAACCTCTTCTGCCTTCGATATAAATATTGTGGAGAATTTATTGGAAAACGGAAAAATAAACAAGAGCACTTATATAATATGTAATGGTTTCAAACGCGACCAATATATTGAAAACATTGCCCGTTTGATTAATCATGGCCATAAAAATACTATTCCGATTATTGATAATTATGAGGAATTAGATTTGTTACAGGAGCAAATTAAAGGTAAATTCAAAATTGGAATCAGGATTGCTGCCGAGGAAGAACCAAAGTTTGAGTTCTATACCTCGCGTTTAGGAATCGGATACAAAAACATCCTGAACTTTTATAAAAAACAGATTCAGGAAAATGATAAATTGGAGCTGAAAATGCTTCACTTTTTCATCAATACCGGAATTAATGATACAGCTTACTATTGGAACGAATTAGTAAAATGTATAAAAGTTTATATTCAGCTTAAAAAAGAATGTCCATCGCTTGATGGATTAAACATTGGCGGAGGTTTTCCAATCAAAAATTCTTTGGCATTTGAATTTGATTATCAATATATGATTGACGAAATCATCAATCAGATTAAAATCGCATGTGAGGAAGAGGAAGTTGATGTTCCAAATATCTTTACAGAATTTGGTTCATTTACTGTTGGAGAATCCGGCGGGGCAATTTATCAGGTTTTATATCAAAAACAACAAAATGACAGAGAAGCCTGGAACATGATTGATAGTTCATTTATTACCACTTTACCTGATACCTGGGCGATTAACAAACGCTTTATCATGCTTGCCATAAACCGTTGGAACGATACTTACGAAAGGGTTTTATTGGGCGGAATGACTTGTGATAGCGATGATTATTACAACTCCGAGCAAAATATGAATGCCATCTATCTTCCAAAATATAATAAAGAAAAACCATTATATATAGGTTTCTTCAATACAGGTGCTTATCAGGAAACCATTGGCGGTTTTGGCGGTTTGCATCACTGTTTGATTCCGCAGCCAAAGCATATTTTAATTGACAGGGATGAAAACGGGATTTTGGCAACTGAAGTTTTTTCAGAACAGCAAACTTCTGACGATGTCTTGAAAATATTGGGATACGAGAAAAAATAACATTCAAATTTAAACGCTGTAAAGTCGTTATTTTTAACAAAATTAAATTGTGAAAACAGTTTGAAGTTTTAAAAAAATAGATTTTCTTTGAACAGCAATTTACGAGCAACAAATTACAAAATGAGCAAAGGACCAATTAGTCAGTTTATCGAAAAACATTACCTTCATTTCAATGCTGCAGCACTGGTTGATGCGGCAAAAGGATACGAAGAGCATTTACTCGACAATGGTAAAATGTTGATTTCCCTTGCCGGCGCTATGAGTACGGCCGAACTGGGAAAATCATTAGCCGAAATGATCCGTCAGGATAAAGTGCATATTATTTCCTGTACCGGCGCAAATCTTGAGGAAGATATAATGAATCTGGTGGCTCACAATTCCTATAAAAGAGTACCAAATTATCGTGATTTAAGTCCACAGGAAGAATGGGATTTATTGGAAAATCATTTCAACCGTGTTACCGATACCTGTATTCCTGAAGAAGAAGCGTTCCGCCGATTGCAATCGCATTTATATGATATCTGGAATAATGCCAATTCAAAAGGAGAGCGCTATTTTCCGCATGAATTTATGTACCAAATGATTAATTCAGGAGTATTGAAACAATACTACGAAATTGATCCAAAAGATTCCTGGATGGTTGCGGCAGCCGAAAAGAATTTACCAATTGTAGTTCCGGGTTGGGAAGACAGTACGATGGGAAACATCTTCGCTTCCTATTGTATTAAAGGGGAATTCAATGCTACCACGATGAAAAGCGGTATCGAATACATGATGTGGTTAGCGGATTGGTATCCGAAAAACTCTACCGGAAAAGGTTTAGGCTTCTTTCAGATTGGTGGTGGAATTGCCGGAGATTTTCCGATTTGCGTTGTGCCAATGTTATACCAGGATATGGAGATGCATGAAGTTCCGTTTTGGAGTTATTTTTGCCAGATATCCGATTCGACTACCAGTTATGGTTCTTATTCCGGAGCTGTTCCCAATGAAAAAATCACTTGGGGAAAACTCGATATACATACCCCCAAATTTATTGTTGAATCAGATGCAACAATTGTTGTACCTTTAATCTTTGCTTACTTACTAGATTTATAAAATGTTTTTTTATGAGAAGAATTATTGTAGATTATGCTAAACTAACGGGTGACATTCTGAATTTATTGGTAGATAAATTCCCTGAAGGTTACGACGACTCTGACATTATCCGTTTTAGAAATGCCCAAAACGAATTGATTGAAGCTGTTGAAGTTAAAACAGAAGATACCATTTACCTGGTGAAAGTGAGCACAAAACTGGCTAGCCGCATGGAAAAATATGACGAAGAAGATATCGATTCTGTAGTGGAGCCTATAGAGCCAATAAAAGGATTAGACGATGATGAAGATGCTCCAAATGAAAATGACGAGGAGGAAGAAGAAGATTTATTGAATGACAAAGGCGGTTCAGAAGATGCTGACGATGACGACGACGACGATGATGACGATGACGATTTTGAAATTTCGGAAAACTTTGTTGAAGACGAAGACGATGAAGAATAATCGAATTTACGATTTACAATATTCGAAGTACGATATAAAAAATCCCAAACTGATTGTTTGGGATTTTTGTTTACACTAAATCGCATATGATATTAAGAAATCGTATATTAAAGATATCTTTCCTGAAAAACACGTTGATGATGGTTTTGGTGCCCAATGATTGTAAATCCGAGCGCTCGAACTGACATTGGGTTATTTGAGGCAATTCCAATTCGGAGTAATTCTTGGTCTGAAAATGATTTGAATAGTGACAAACTAGCTTGTCTGGCAACAGCCAATTCACTCAACAAATCCTGAATGCTTCTTTTAGTGGCATTGGCCTCATCAACATAATCATTTTCCTCAAAACCAGGGAGTTTGGTTTTGTCATTTCTAGCAAAACGCAAAGCACGATACGCAAATATTCTTTCTGCGTCAATCAAGTGTTGGATGATATCTTTAATAGTCCATTTTCCTTCGGCGTATCGATAATCAAATTTATCCAAGGGAATGTTTTGCACAAATTTTATCAACCGATGCACAGAGATTTCTAGTTCTTCGGTCAATGTGTATTCATTGGAAACTTGGTTGATGTAGGTGGCAAAATGCCCCGCAAATTCTTCAGGCTGTAAATCGGATGGTTTCATGATGGCTGATTTTTTATTACAGCAAAGTTCATCATTTTTTGTGAAAGAGAAAATATCCGACGGTTTCTTTTATATCTTTCTAATCTGATAAATTGCCATCATTTCTTTTGCCTTCTCCATTTGGTTAACACTTTCCAGTGATTTTGAATAGCGATAAAAATATACCGCTTCCAGTTCATCAGGGCAGAATTCAAATAATTGAGAATACCATTTGGCGGCAGTAACCAAATCGCCGTCGAAAAAACGATAATCGGCTACTTTTGTAAGCATCGCTTCCGTTATATACCCTTTCTCTAAAACCCTTTCGTAGCTTTCGATAATTTTTATTTTGGCATACTTTCCTTCCGGAATGGTGGGTTTAACTTTAGTGGTTTCTATAGCTGTGGGAGTAGTTACAAGAGCAACATCCTGGTTGGATATTTTGTCTGTCGTTGATTGAGCAAACGCGGTAAATACCGACAAGCCCGTCATTAGGGAAAGAGCATATTTTTTCATATTACTTCCATTGAGATTGTTAATAACATTCGAAAAATCTGCGGGGAAGATACAAAAATATTCTATTCTTGTTAATTTTTCCTATTAAATTTTTATTAAAAGGATTTCGTCAAGCCGAGTTCCTGCTTGCGTTGGTGTTGCCAAAAAGCGATCGTGTAACCAGTTTTTCATAAACAGCCAACAACTTTTCTTTGTCGTTTTTGTTCTTTTTGATTTCGTTTATTTGAGAAGATGCATATTGCTGGATAGTCAGTAAAGGCAATACAATTTGCTCTCTCATGGCTATGGAAGCTTTGCCGTCAGGATAATTTTCCATCAGTTCTTTATGTCCGGCTATTTTAAGCAACAGCCGTTTGGTTTCTGAAAATTCATCGAAGATAATCTGCCAAAATGCTCCAAATTCCTTATCGTTTTTCATATAAGCTGTTAATGGAAAATAACATTTGGCTAGAGACATCATACTGTTTTCCAACAATGTGCGGAAGAACAAAGAATCGTCGTAGAGTTTTTGTACTTTTTCCCATTGATTGTTCGTGTCAAAATGTTTCAAAGCAGTTCCCACTCCAAAAAAACCTGGTACATTTTGCTTCATTTGGCTCCACGCACTTACAAAAGGAATGGCGCGCAAATCCGAAAAATTCAATTTATCGGAAGCATTTCTTTTCGAAGGGCGACTACCAATGTTGGTTTTGGAATAGTAATTCAACGTACTCATCTCTTCGAGATAAGGAATAAACTTTGGATGCGATTTAAAATCGACGTATTTCTGGTAACCAATGTTCGCCAATTCATCGATAATAGATTTGTCGGAGGCCGAAAGATTATTTTCATCTTTATTAAAAACAGCATTGGCAACTCCGGCACTCAACAGATTTTCAAGATTATAGCGACACGAATCCAAAGTCCCAAAATTGGAACTAATCGTTTGTCCTTGCACCGTAAGCTGTATTTCCTGATTTTCAATAGTTGAACCCAACGAAGCGTAAAACTTATGCGTTTTTCCACCACCACGCGCTGGTGGTCCACCACGGCCATCAAAGAAAATAACTTTGACACCATATTTCCGGGAAACTTCGGTGATGGTTTCTTTGGCTTTAAAAATGCTCCAATTGGCCATTAGATACCCTCCATCTTTGGTTCCGTCAGAAAAACCGAGCATTACGGTTTGCTTGTCCTTTCTTTGTTTAACATGATTTCGATAGGCTTTGTTTTTGTACAATTGTTCCATGATTTTCTGCGCATTTTGTAAATCGTCAACCGATTCAAATAAAGGTACTATATCAACCGTTGGGTTTTCCCAATCCAATAATCGGAACATCGCAAAAGTTTCAATGACGTTTAAGGCGCTTTCGTTATTGCTGATGATGTAGCGATTGCAGCCTCTTTCACCGTTTTGTTTTTGTATGTCGCGCATTAGTTTTATTGTATCGAGCGTAGAACTTGTGATTTCGTTTTCAAAAAAATGATTACCTAAATTGAAGTGAAGTTTCGAAATGAAATCCATTTTATCTTCTTCCTGAAGTGTTTCAAAATCGTCAGGAAAATCGATGGTTTTTTCTTTTTTCAAAATCGCAATTATGTCGTCAAAAACGGCATCGTGGATATGGCTGTTCTGACGAATGTCCAACGACGCAAAATAAAAACCGAACTGATTTATCTTTTGCAAAAGCATGTCTACATCATCCAAATACAACGACTGGTGTTCGTTGATTATAATTTGCTTTACAGTATTGAGCTCGCTAATTAATTCCTCTAAGGAAATAAACAATTCGCCACGGGAATAAAAAACAGAACGATACAGTTTATTTTCCAAATCGATAATAATCGTATCAACTTTATTAAAAGTTAGTTTTCGCCTCAACGCCCTGACATCAAAATAATAACATTTCAATATGGAAGTCCGCAATCTCTTAGCAACTTTTTCAGTAATTTCCGGAGTTACAAATGGATTTCCATCCTTATCGCCACCTGGCCAGAATCCTAAATTAATAATCGCATTTTCAATAGCGTTGCCATCAAAGATATTTTTATGAAGATACTGCAGCATCTCGCCAATGGTTTGATAAAATACGTTTTCGAGATACCAAACCAAGCTCACGGCTTCATCATATGGTGTTGGTTTTTCTTTTTTGATAAAAGGAGTTTTACCCAATTGTGCCAATAATTGTTTGATTTTCAATAAATCATTTTGACGGATTGCTTCGGTCAAATCGGTGATAATCCCAAGAACCGAACCCGGATAAAATTGTGTTGGATGTGCTGTAAGCACTGTTCGAATGCTAAAACTTTGAAGAAAATCTATCAAGTCGTCATGCTTGTCTTTAGCTTCTGCTTTTTCCTTGATATCCCGCAATGAACCTCTGCCTTCTAAATTATGTACAATCGGGAAAGCGGCGTCTTCTATAGCGTCAAAAAGCACAATCTGGCGTTCCACATACTGAATAAAACGAAACATCAAATCGATTTTGTGTTCTTCGGAAGCCTTGTCCAAATATTTTTCGGAAAAGAAATCGACTATCTGTTTTGGTGACCAATTCTTTTTAAAGCCTGCATCACAAACTTCCGAAAATAAAGGCAACAAAACGCCTGTATTATCAATAGCATCAAACGGCAACGTTATAAAAACGCTGTTATAAATATGGTATTTTGATAAAACATTTTGATTAAAGCGCTCAATTTTGGGTAAAGTGTACATGGCGAGGTGATTGAATTTTAAATGTACAAAAAAACCTCAAGTTTTCACTTGAGGTTTCATTTTTATTTATAGGCGTTAACTAGTCTAATTCCTGGAAAATAGTGTGCATCAAACGCTTTTTGTCATTTATGCTTTCTTCCAATGATATCATCGTTTCCGTTCTGTAAACACCATCAATGTCGTCAAGCATAAAGATTACATCTTTAGCATGTTTAGTATCTTTGGCTCTAATTTTACAGAAGATATTAAACTTTCCGGTAGTTACGTGAGCTACAGTCACATAAGGGATTTCATTGATTCTTTCTAAAACAAATTTAGTTTGTGAGGTGTTATTCAGAAACACACCTACATAAGCAATAAAGGAATAACCAAGTTTTTCATAATCCAACGACAATGAAGAACCCATAATTATACCCTGATCTTCCATTTTCTTCACTCTTACATGCACAGTTCCTGCTGAAATCAACAATTTTTTGGCAATGTCTGTAAAAGGAATTCTGGTGTTGTCAATCAACATATCCAAGATTTGGTGGTCTACTTCGTCTAATTTAAACTTACTCATAAAATATAATTTTGTTAAGATCTGATTCTAAAGTTCAAATTCTAAAGGAATCATTAGCTTGGCATTCCGTTAACGATTCTAATTTCGCCTAAATTAAAGTCAGCTTTCTTATCGGTAATCGGAAAATTATTTTCTCCGTCAGTATACCTTTTGCCTTTAGCGTCAATTTCTACATGACCAAAATAATTTTCTAAATTATCAATCTGAGCAATTTCCGCTTCAAGATTTACTTTTCCGTTATTTAGAACTTCTTTGAACTGAGTAGCAAAATTGATAATTTTTTCGCTATTATCATAATTTATTTTAACATTTTTATAAACAAAATCAAAAAAAGCTACTTTATTTTGCGGAATTTTTAAGTAATCATCAATTTCACTGAGAACTATATCGTTTTCGTACAAAAACTTAATTCCCGAAATTAATGCAATAAACATATACTTTCTGGTTATTTCACGTTCATAATCGTTGGCAAAATGCCCTGCTTCAAAAAGTATGGTTGGCACATTTAAGTGCTGAAAAGTATCGCCGACACAATTGAGGTTGAATGAGTCGTCAAATCGCCCAACCTGGTTTGGGATAAAATTCTGCAAAGTAGTATTCATTGCCACAATTACATTCATGGCTTTGATTCTAACTTCGTTAATATCACGATTTTCATTGAAAGCTGGTGCCAAAAAAGAAACTGTAGCTGAATTGCCATCATCTCCGGCAGCATAAATTGTGCGCTGGTCATGAAGGTTATAGCAATAATCAGGTTGAAAAGTTTCGAATGCTTCACGGAGCGCAACGCTTTCGGGCTGCGAAATATTTTGGGCATCACGGTTTAAATCAATTCCGTTGGCATTTTCCCTGGTGTATAGTTCTGAGCCATCCGGATTGAGCATTGGCAACATACAAAAGGTAAAATTGCCTAAAATGGAACTGGCTTCGTTTGCATTGGAATGCAAAAAATTAATAAGGTCAAATAACGCTTTTGTCGTCGTGCTCTCGTTTCCGTGCATTTGGGACCATATCAAAATCCTGGTTTTACCGGTTCCGAATTGCAATTTGTAAATCGGTTTTCCCAAAACGGATCGTCCGATAATTTCTGCCTGATGCTTTAAAACCAACGGCTCAATGTGTTTCAACGTGATATATCTTCCGGAAATACTTCCTTCTTTATGCTGTTGATGTAGCTCTAAATAATCCATAAACTAAATTTACGCAAATGTAAGTAACGAAAATCATTTGCATAAAAAAACCTCTGACAATTACTGTCAAAGGTTTTATCTAACATTAGAATCTAATCGTTTTTCATAGCAATTATTCCCTGTACAAATAAACACTGCTTACGCCCGGTTCAGGACGTGAGCTCGCCGGAGCTGCGTTTACATTAGAGTTTGGAAGATCAAATGTTAATACTTTTCCGCCGCCATTCAATCTTTCAGCAACGAATATTGTTTTAGTGAAGTTGTCATAAGCCACATCTACCGGATTACCAAGCGAGGTTGCCGAACCATAAATTCGGATTTGATTTCTCATAGAAATTGTTCCCATATTTGGCGTAGCTGCAAACACATCGGTAAAGCCTTTGATTACAATGATTCCACCGTCTGAATCTGAAGTAGCCAGGCCAACATCTGTTAAAACCATAGTATTACTTCTGTTGGAATAGGTGATTCCGTGAGTTCTAACCAATCCTTCAATAGTAACTCTTTTCGTTGGTAAGATAGCACCATCAACATTGGCAAAGAAATTATCAAAAGCCACTAAGTCTCCAGTTAAATCTGCCACAGCATATAAAGTATCACCTTCTAAATGAATTCCCCATGTTTTAAAATTCACCGTGTAACTGTTTAATAAAGTGAATCCTGTATCCGTTTTTTGGTATACAATCAATTTATTGGTATTTCCGTTAGCCGCATTCTGATCTTGCGTTACCACTACTCTATCGCCATCAGAGGCAATTTCGCGTGCGTTGGTAAAATCAGATGTACTTGTCGAAGTTAATGAAAGAGCAGCGGCGTTTGAAGCAACTGCACCCATAACATTATCATAAGATTCAACCCGATTGTTACTTCTTGAAGCGAACGCAAACTGATCGGTTTCATTAAAATAATACGCTCCATCTGCATCGGTAGAGGCAACCATAAAGCTGGAAGTTGTTGGTGTTGTTTGGTTTAAGTCAGTAACGGAGGCCATGCCTGTGGTGTTACTTGTTGTAAACAAAAGGAATTCCTTGTTAGCAGAACGGTTCAATTCTGAGGAATTCGTTGAATCATCTGAGCATGATACCATCACGGCAGACAATAAGGCTGTGGTAAAAATAAATTTTTTCATTGTTAAATAGTTTTAGTTTGACATTGATATAAAACTACCTACGAGAAAAAAAAGTATTTGGTTTTTAAACCTGAAAACTTCTATCAGGATTTTTGCCAATTGCATTTTTAAAATGTGGCAAAATTAATTGCTCCATATCTTTTTCATAATTTCCGGTTACATAAACTGGATTGCCGGTTCGGACTTCTTTTTTGCCATAATCCAATGCAACAGGAATTATGGGAACATTCGCTTTAAGAGCGATATAGTAAAATCCTGTACGAAGTTCGGTTACTTTTTTTCGTGTGCCTTCGGGCGATAAAGCTAGCCGAAAGGTTTCGTGTTTACTAAAGACCTCAACCGTTGCATCTACATTGTTTTTGCCGCCACTTCTGTCTAATGGCGCGCCGCCAACACTTCTGAAATAATAACCCAACGGAAAAGTGAACAACTCTTTTTTGCCCACAAAATTAATTTTGATATCCCAAATTCCACGCACCAACAAACCAATGAAAAAATCTAAATTGGAGGTATGAGGAATAACGATGATAACACATTTCTTGATTTTAGGATCAACGCTACCAATCAATTTCCATCCGAGTAATCGAAAGAATATAAATTTGTAAAGTCGTTGCTTCATAGTAGATATTTTGCGTAAATTTAGCACTTCTGTCCTATTTTGAGAAAATAATTATTGATGATTCGAAAACTGTTTAGCTATTTTATTCCGATTAATGTTTACCAAAAAAACTCTACGGTAAGCAAATCGCTCGAAGTAACCTGGAACAACGGCGAATTGGTTTTGGACAGTAAAAGCACAAATTATTCATATGGCAGCTTGCAGCGAATACTCAGAAAAGGCTTGAAATATATAGGTTTCGATCGCATTCGGAATTTTGAAAGTATTTTGGTTCTTGGCGTTGCAGGTGGCAGCGTGATTAAAACTTTGGTGGATGAAATCAAATTCAAGGGAAAAATTACCGGTGTTGAAATTGACTCAGGCGTTATTGACATTGCCAACAGCTATTTTGAGTTGGATAAAATTCCGAACCTTGAAATAGTGATAGATGACGCTTTTGAATATGTTTTGAAAACCAAATTAAAATACGATTTGATTATCATCGATATTTTTGAAGATACCAATATGCCAAACTTCCTTTTTCAGGATTTTTTTATCAATCGAATCAATTCGCTGTTGAATCTGAATGGTTTTATTTTGTTTAATACTATGGTCATTAACAAAACACAGGAAGATCGAAATCTGATATATAAATCAAAATTTGGTGGCGATTATTCTTTGCGTATGTATCCAAAAGTGGAAACCCACAACGAGTTGTTTACGATAAAGAAATTGGCCTAATTCTTGTTTTCTTATCAACTATAATTTATTTTCACGAATCATTTAATTTATTACTTTTACTTTTAAGTATCTTCAATCTCAAATCTATTTTTTATATGGCTAAGAATCCACCTCAAAGAACACACATAGTAAAACGTGACAATGGTTGGGCTGTTAAGAAGGAAGGTGCCCAAAGAGCTACGAAAATTTATGATACAAAAGATAAAGCCATCACGGGAGCACAAAAAGAAAAAAAAGCCGGAAGTGACTTAATCATACATAAAAAAGACGGCTCCATTGAAAAATGGCAAAAAGCAAAAAAGTAAATGGAGAATTTTGAAAAGAATGTTTTTATAAATTGTCCTTTTGACGAAGATTACAATCCATTATTAAAAGTTCTATTTTTTACCATCACAAAAATTGGCTTAAATGTTAGAATCGCTTTAGAAAGGAATAATTCCGGTGAAGTTAGACTAACAAAAATTAAGGAGATACTTGAAGAATCAAAATACAGCATCCACGATTTAAGCAGAGCCAGATCAACTTCTGAAGATGAATATTCAAGATTAAATATGCCTTTTGAATTAGGCCTTGATTTTGGATGCAAAGAATATCATCCCGATGAGATTTACAGAAATAAAATATTTTTAATCCTTGAACAGGAAAAGTATAGCATCCAAAGAGCCTTATCCGATATGGCAGGAGCTGACTGCTTATGCCATAAAGGCGAAGCCGAAGAATTGGTAACTGTGGTACGAAATTGGTTTTCTGAAAACGGAATTATAAAATTACCTAGTGCATCAAAAATCTGGGACGAGTATAACGAATTTTACGGGAAATTATATGTCGACTTAATTGCGGAACATTTTAAACCGAAAGAAATCAACAACTTACCTATAAATGAATTTTTAAGATATGTTAAGGAGCGTATCTCAAAGTAATTTCCTTGCCCGTTCTAAATCTTCGGGCGTATCAATGCCGATGCTTCCCTGATTGGTTTCTATCATTCTGATTCTTTTGCCAAATTCGAGGTAGCGAAGTTGTTCCAGTTTTTCGGAAGCTTCCAACGATTTCATCGGCAAGCGATAAAAATCTAACAATGCCTTTTTTCGGAAAGCATAAATTCCAATATGTTTCATATAGCGGACGCCTGCATTTTCATCTCTTGGATATGGAATTACCGAACGCGAAAAGTACAACGCAAATCCGTTTTGGTCGGTAACTACTTTTACATTATTCGGATTTTCAATTTCACCCTTATCTGTGATTTCAAACATCAATGAAGCTAAATCTACTTTATTGTCAAAATCATTCCTGAAAACTTCCAATACTTTCGCCAATGGCTCTTTATTGATGAACGGTTCGTCGCCCTGCACATTTACAACTATATCAACATCTAATTTCTCAACAGCTTCTGCAATCCGGTCGCTGCCGCTCTCGTGTTCTTTGACACTCATAATTGCCTTGCCACCATTGTTGATGATTTCGTCATAAATCAGAATGGAATCGGTAACCACAAAAACATCTTCAAATAATCTGGTGCTTACCGCCGATTCGTAGGTTCGTTGAATAACGGTTTTTCCACACAAATCCTGCATCAGTTTGGCAGGAAAACGCGTGGAAGCATAACGGGCTGGGATTACGGCGATGATTTTCATTTTAAAAAGTTGCAAAGTTTCAGAGTGGCTAAGTTACAAAGTTTGGCAGTAATATAATATGTTACTAAAATGAAAATTGTTTTTCGTAGGTTTGTAAACAACAACAAACTAACTAATACTACAATGAAAACAAGACTACTATTTCCCTTTTTAGCTTCCTTATTTTTAAATTCACTCATTGCACAAACATCAATCCCTGTATACAGTTATGAATTATTTTATGATGGTTATGCCGCTACAGTTAGTGAAGAAACGACTCCTGGTGTAATAAGGCTAAGAAATGATTTGTTTACTACAAAATTATCCGCAGATCAACTTGCGCTCGTTGGAAGTACATTACAACTTAACATTTTAATTACCGCGTCCTGCGATAATTATGATCGTATTGGGAATATTAATTTGGTTTTGGTGCCAAAAGGTGATATTAGTTATAATACAAACACCGCACAAAAAATTGAATTGGGGCGTTTTATTACGCCATTTATGAATAAGAATATTTCGCCGACTGAAGTTCCTTATGTTTTTAATATTGACAATGCCGCTAAAATTTTAAAGGACAGCGCGCTGAATCTTGTTTATGATTTTTGGGTGGAATTCGAGGTTTTTGGTGTTCCCTATGCCGCGCAAACACAAGTGGCCGGTTGCAGTGGACGAAATGATGTTTTTTTTGGAAGCCTTGAATTTATTACCGATGAAGACACGACCATTCCAAACAATACTTTTTTATTGCCGTTAAACTTCAAAAAGGATCTGAACAATTATCAAGTTGGTGCCACTGATGTTATTGGCCAAACGATAAGAACTATAAATTATACTTTGCCACAAGCCATCAATAATGCCAAATATTATCTTATAACTTCCAATCACGGCTCAAACAGTGGTGGCGAAGAATATAACAGAAGATTTCATTATATATATCATGATAATGTAGAAGTGCTAAACTATAAACCCGGAGAATTAACTTGTGAACCGTACAGGGTTTATAATACGCAGGGAAATGGCATTTATGGAGCATCGCCAAGAACGCCGGCTCAGTGGCAATCGTTCAGCAATTGGTGTCCCGGCCCAGTAATTCCAATAAGAACAGTTACTTTAGGAAACGTAACCGCTGGAAATCATTCTTTTAAAATTACAGTTCCAACCGCTGTCTTTGTTGGCGGACAAGGCTATATTCCTGTATCATTGTATTTGCAGGGTGAAAATAGTACACTTGGCTTAAATGATTTTAATACCTATAGTTATGATATCTATCCAAATCCAACTGTAGATATTATTAATGTCAGAGCGAGCGAAATAATTCAATCCTATCAATTAGTTGATGTACTGGGAAAAGTATTATTCTCAAAAGAGCATAATGCAACCAATTTGAGACTGGATGTTTCCAACCAACCAAAAGGAGTATACTTTTTAAAAATGAGTTTCGATAAAGGGACTAATACTGAGAAAATCGTTAAGGAATAAAGAATTAAGTTTCTAGCGAAGTTACGATTTGAACATTATTTTAGATTTTACCGAATGTCCACTGGACATTCTCCTCTTAATATCAAATCTCAAAACTGGCATCCTTAAACCCAATCAAATACAATTTATCTTTGGCACGTGTCACCGCGGTGTAAAGCCAGCGAATATAGTCTAAATCTACACCATTTGGTAGGTAAGGCTGTTCGATAAAAACGGTATTCCATTGACCGCCTTGCGATTTGTGGCAGGTTATTGCATAAGAGAATTTTACCTGCAGCGCATTGAAATATTCATTGCTTTTCACTTTCAGGAATTTTCGGTATTGGGCTTCGCCTTCGTAATCCTTCATTACTTCATTATATAAACGGTTGCTTTCGTCATAAGTTAGCGATGGAGATTCACTTGTAATGGTATCCAATAATAACATTGTTTCAAAAGGTTTCTGGTCGGGATAATCAACCATTCTGATTTTGACTTTGGCAAATTTAAAATCATATAATTCCTTGAAGCCAAAAATTTCCAAAACTTCGATAATATCGCCATTGGCAATAAATCCGGCTTCGTCATTTTCCTTTAGCCAAAAATAATTGTTCTTCACAACCATCAGATAATCGCCAACCGACAAATCACTTTCCTTGTCCAGAATCTTGGAGCGAATCTGCTGATTGTATTGATTTGCCCTTTTGTTGGAGCGAACAATAAAACAGGTATCTTCAATGCTATAATTACTGTAAGCACTTTGTATCGCATCCTGAATATCAAAGCCATCCGTCAAACGAACTATATCTTTAAAACCATTTAAGTTGAATTTAAAATCATCCAGAAAACTGCTTTTCATCAATTCCCGAAGCTCAGTTGCATTATACAAAATTCCTGATTTTTCTTCCTGTCGCATAACTTCATCCAACTCGATTGAAAAAATTTCCTTGTTGTAATTCATCGCCAGTTTTTCGGTATCCAATGCCGGACTTACATCCAGTTGTACCGGTGGTAATTGAGCTGTGTCTCCAAGCAAAATCATTTTGCAATTATCGCCATTATAGACATAGGAAATCAAATCATCTAGCAGCGAACCGTTTTCATATAATTTAGCTTCGGTATTCACATCCGAAATCATAGACGATTCATCAACTATAAATATCGTATTTCTAAATTTATTCGTCTGCATCGTAAAAGAAATGCCACCCGATTTCCCTTTTTTGGGGAAATAGATTTTTTTGTGGATTGTGAATGCAGGCTTGTTAGAATAATTCGCAATGACTTTTGCTGCTCTTCCTGTGGGTGCCAGCAACACATATTTCTTATTAATGGCTCCAAGATTATTGACTATCGTAGAAATCACTGTGGTTTTTCCGGTTCCGGCATAACCTTTTAGCACAAATATTTCGTTCGAATTTGAGTTGGTCAGGAATTCTGCAATTTTTTGAAAAAAAATATCCTGTTTTACAGTCGGCTGAAACGGAAACGCTTTTTGTAACACACTGTAAAACTGGCTGGAAGTCATTTTGAAAATAATGTAAAATTGGATTTCAAATATAGGTCTTCGATTTATATTTATAGTACATTTTTAATATATTATATTTCGAGATACTGAAACAAATTCAGCATAAATTTGTAAGTTTGCCTTCCGCAATAAATCAATTCAATTATGTGGCAAAACAGTAGTGTTATAGACAAAATGTACCAAAAACTGGCAATTCAGGTTTCGCTGAACGGCTTGTCTTTTGCTACGTTTGATACGCTTACAAACAAAGCTACGATGCTGCAAAAAATTGATTTGGGCAAAGTCAATGTTACTACCAAAATAGAAGACTTGTTTGCAGAAGCCTTTCAGAAACATCCTGAACTCAAGGCTGGTTATGACGAAGTGGTAATTATCCACAGCAATAATCTTTCGACTTTTGTGCCATCGGCCTTATTTGACGAAGAATATCTGGGTAGTTACCTACAGTTCAATACCAAAGTTTTTGAAACCGATTTCTTTGCCTATGATGAATTGGGTAATTACGAAATGAACAATGTTTATATTCCGTATGTGAACCTGAATAATTATTTCATTGATCAGTTTGGCACTTTTGATTACAAACATGCCAATACGGTTTTGGTAAAAAAATTATTGGATGCCTCCAAAAACAATGACGAATCTAAAATGTTTGTGCATGTAAGCGACAGCCATTTTGAGATTGTGGTAATCCAAAACCAGAAGCTACAGCTTTATAATACGTTTGAATATAAAACACCTGAAGATTTTATCTATTATATATTGTTCACTGCTGAACAACTGCATTTGAATCCGGAGAGTTTCAAATTGGAATTATTAGGCAAAGTTACCGAAGATGATTCGCTTTATGGAATGGCTTATAAGTATGTACGAAATGCTAATCTGTTTGATGTGAGCTTTATGCAAACCGGTTTAACTGAAGCCGAAAAGCGTGAGCATTTTATATTATTGCACTCATGAGAATTATCTCTGGCAAATACAAAGGCAGAAGGATAGCGCCACCCAAAAATCTTCCGGTTCGTCCCACGACGGATATGAGCAAAGAAGCGTTGTTCAACGTTTTGAACAATCACTTTAATTTTTCGGAACTAAAAGTTTTAGAGCTTTTTGCCGGTACAGGAAGTATCAGCTATGAATTTGGCTCGCGCGGCTGTTCGCCTATTCTTTGTGTTGATGGTGATATGGGATGCATAAACTTCATTAAAAAAACGGCCAAGGAATTCGAGTTTGATATTACAGCCATAAAAAGCGATGTTTTTAAATTTCTTGAAAAACATACCGGAAACTACGATATTATCTTTGCCGATCCGCCTTACGGAATGGCCCAAAAGGAATTCGAGAAAATAGTGGAACTTATTTTTCAAAACGAATTACTGGACGAGGAAGGAATGCTTGTTGTTGAACATTCCAAATATACCAAGCTCGACCAAATGCCGAATTATTCTTTCCAGAAGAATTATGGCGGCTCTGTTTTTTCTTTTTTTGAATTTGAATCAGAAGACGAAAATCAGCAATAGTATTTCACTTTTCAAAAACTAAGGAATCAACATCGGCACCCAAATCGAGTAAATATTTTGTCATGTCTTTGACGAAATTATCCGGGCCGCAAACATAAAAATGCTGGCTGAAATCATCGACGTTTTCAATCAGAAAATTTCTATCAATTCTTTTTCCGACATAACCGATTGTATTTTCGCGTGTCAGTACATTGACAAAATTCCTCTTGAGCATTTTGAACAATTCATTGCCCATAATGACATCTTCCAGAGTTTTATTAACATAGATCAACTTATTGCCCGGAAGTTTATTATGCCTGTGTAAATCCCTAAAAATAGCAATGAACGGTGTGATACCCGTTCCCGCGGCTAAGAAAACTCCCGGTCCTTCATAGTCAAGTGTTCCAAAAACATCATGGAGGATCAGTTCATCACCCGCATTAATAGTACCTAGCATTTTAGTTACGCCATCATGGTCACGGTAGAGCTTAATCATGAATTCTAGGAATTTGGATTCCCGCAAACTGGTAAAAGTAAATGGACGCAACTTGTCTTTCCATTCGGGAAGATTAATCGAAATATCGGTTCCTTGTCCGGGAATGAAGTCATATCCTTCAGGTTTTTCTACCACAAAACGCTTTACATCATGTGTGATAAATTTGGCTTCCAGGACTTTTACAATGAATTCACTCATAACTTTGGATTTAAGGATTGATGAAGATAGAACACCTCCTACAAAGTTATAAAAAAAGGAAAGAAAAAAAGCAGACCTATAAGCCGGATTCTGTATCTTGATTGCTCAAAACCCTTATCATTTATCTAGTCTCGTCATTACTGACGAGATCAAGCTTCCTACCCTTCGGCAACGGACGAGTAATCCTTAAATGCCGATATACTTGGAATTTCACCGCATAGAGTTTACCTGGTTTCACTACAGCATTACCTGTACCTGCTTTCTGTTGCACTTGTCCTCGCCTTTCAACGGTTGGGTGTTACCCAATATGCTACTCTGTGGTGTCCGGACTTTCCTCTCCCGATGAATCGGGAACGATAAGGCGGTCTGCGGTGCAAATTTACGATAATAATTTTATAACAATCATACTTAATTCTGTAACCTGAACGGATGCCTAAAGATTAATTTTATCCTAATATTTAACCAAGTAAAATCAAAAGTAATCATGGATCCACATATGTACCATTACGCCCCTGTTTCTCAGGCTTTAGACGAATTAAAAGAAAAAGGCTTTACAATAGATTTCAATAATCAGGAAGGAAGGATCATCAACAGTCCGCATGATTTTACGATAGTACATATCTATTATTATGAAGGGGAAAGTGATCCAGGTGATGAAGCTACCGTATATGGAATCAAATCCAGCACAGGCGAAAAAGGAGTTTACGTGGCAGGTGCTTCTGCTTATACAGATAAAAGCGCTGCGATGGTGTTGAACGAACTCAGCATTAAAAATAAAAAAGATCCTGAAGAACATCCCGAAATGAATCCCGATTCTGATGAATTCAGCACAACAACTCAAGCTGAAACCCGAGCTGAAGGAGAATCGAGCGTAGCTAAACCAAAAGAAGCCGTCAAACTGATTGACCATCTGTGATGGATCGATTAAAATCCAAACTTGAAAAAATAGGCCGCAACCCGATAACAACAGCAAAAGCTGTTGGGCTTCGCTATTCCATTAATGTCAATAAAGGTTTTTATCGCATACGAAAAGGAGAGGGCTTCGAATTTGTCGACGAAAACAAAAAAAAGGTTCGCGACAAACAAATTTTGGAACGCATCATTAAACTTGTAATTCCGCCTGCATGGGAAAATGTTTGGATTTCACCTTATGAAAACGGGCATCTTCAGGCAACGGGAATTGACATAAAAGGCCGCAAACAATATCGGTATCACGCGCAATGGAATAAAATCCGTAACCAATCAAAATTTCACAGGCTCCGCAACTTTGCAAAAGCACTGCCTTTAATTAGAAAGCAGGTAGAAATTGATTTGAACAAAAAAGGACTGCCTTATGAAAAAGTGGTTGCTTTGGTCGTAAAACTTATCGAGCTTACCAACATCAGAATCGGAAATGATGCCTACAAAAAGTTATATGGTTCCTTTGGGTTGACCACGTTACAAGATGAGCATGTTCAGTTTAAAAAAAATAAGATTCAATTTGAATTTGTTGGTAAAAAAGGCATAACACACAAGATAAACCTTGAAAGCGACAGGCTCGCAAAGCTGGTCAAGAAATGCCAGGATATTCCCGGGCAGGATTTATTCCAGTATTACGACGATGCCGGAAACCACAGATGTGTCGGTTCATCAGATATTAATAATTATCTCAAATCCGTTACAGGAGAAGACTTTACTGCCAAAGATTTTCGCTGTTGGGCCGGAAGCGTAAATGCGCTGGGAGCTTTTCAGAAATTATCCCAGCCTGAAACACAAACCGAGTTCAAGCACAAAGTTGTTGAAGTGCTGGATGAAGTGGCTTCCAAATTAGGAAATACCCGAACTGTCTGCAAAAAATACTACGTTCATCCAACCGTGATTGCCGCTTTTGAAAAGGGCTCCATTTGGAAATACAAACCAAAAAATACCAGGTCAGCGCTAAATGGCGAAGAATATGCATTGGTGACTTTACTTGATAACGAAACGATTGCCGAAGTCTTAGGTTAGGTGTTAGTAGCACAACGCTTCTGTTTTTTCAGAAGTATTGTCCCGCTGTCCGCTCTGTCTTTTTCTAAAAAGAAAAAGGATGCCACTCCCATCGGGGCTAAAGACTACGTTTGTTTTTCTTTCACCTTAAATAAAATTTCGTATTTTTAAGGTATGGAAAATCGATATCATTACGCCTCTGTTTTAAAAGCCCTGGAAGAACTCAAATCCATGGGGTTTACTGTTGACTTTAATCTTTTAGAGGAAGACATAATGCACAATCCCAACAAATACGAAATCCTTCATGTTTATCGTTATGAAGGAGAATCCAATCCTGACGATGAAGCTATTGTCTATGGCATTGAATCCAATACCGGAGAAAAAGGTGTTTTCGTTGCCGGTTTTTCAGCCAATTCGGAGAGTGAAGCTGCCAAAGTTCTGCACGAATTGAGCATTAGAGGAAATAAACATTAGATTCACAAATTGTGGAAAAGTTTTCCTCAAATAACCGAATCACCAAATAACCAAATCAACTATTATTCTATATTTGTAATCCAATAAAAAACTATGGAACAATTTGTAGTATCAGCCCGCAAGTATCGCCCACAAACGTTTAAAGACGTTGTTGGCCAGGCGGCTATTACAAACACTTTACTCAATGCCATAGAAAACAATCACTTAGCTTCTGCTCTATTATTCACTGGTCCGAGAGGTGTTGGAAAAACGACTTGCGCCCGAATATTGGCACGCAAAATTAACCAACCGGGTTATGATGATCCGAACGAAGATTTTGCTTTCAATGTGTTTGAACTCGATGCTGCTTCCAATAATTCGGTTGATGATATCAGGAACCTGATTGACCAGGTTCGGATTCCGCCACAAACCGGAAAATATAAAGTATATATTATTGACGAGGTGCATATGTTGTCTTCGGCTGCTTTCAACGCTTTTCTGAAAACCCTTGAAGAACCGCCAAAGCACGCCATTTTTATTTTGGCTACGACCGAAAAACACAAAATAATCCCAACGATATTATCGCGTTGCCAGATTTTTGACTTTAAAAGAATTACCGTTAAAGATGCCAAAGATCATTTGGCTGAAGTCGCTAAAAGTCAGGACGTAACTTTTGAAGATGATGCTTTGCACATTATCGCTCAAAAGGCTGATGGCGCGATGCGTGATGCTTTGTCGATTTTTGACAGAGTGGTTTCGTATTGCGGCAACAACCTGACACGTCAGGCGGTTACTGAGAATCTGAATGTTTTGGATTATGAAACCTACATCAATATGACCGATTTGATTCTGGAAAACAAAATTCCGGAAGTCTTGATGGCTTATAACGATATTTTATCCAAAGGTTTTGATGGCCATCATTTTATTGCAGGATTGGCTTCACATTTCAGGGATTTATTGGTAGCCAAAACACCAGCCACGCTTTCTTTGCTGGAAATGGGTGAAGCGGCACAAAAATTATACGGACAACAATCACAAAAGGTATCACAAGAGTTTTTGTTAAAAGGTATTGATATAGCAAATGATTGTGATTTGAAATATAAGGTTTCCCAAAACCAACGCCTTTTGGTAGAATTGACTTTAATGCAATTAAGCTCTATCAACTTTGATGGAGAAAAAAAAAAGCCTGAATTTATAATTCCGCCCACGTATTACAGAAGAAATGATTACTCTATTTCTGAAGTAAAAGTCCAAAAAGTCGTTCAGATTGAAGTTGAATCGAAAGTAGAAATTCAAATTGAGGAAACTATTACTGAAGTTGTTCAAAAATCCGAACAACCGGCACACCCTAAACCACAAGCTGTAGTCTCTGAATCCGGAACAAAAGTTTCAGCTATGTCTTTGGCCAGCATTCGTGCCAAAAAAGAAATGGCAGAAAACTTGAAGTCGACCGTAAAAGAAGTCGTGCATTTGGCAAGCGAAGCTTTTACCGAAACGGAAATGCTGGAACAATGGCTCAAATATGCGCAACGCATGGAAGACAAAGGCTATCGCATCATTGCTTCATTACTAACCATAAATGACCCTATACTTGAAGGCACGACCATTATTCACGAATTACCGAATGAAAGCTCCAAAATAGATTTTGAAAAAGAACGACCTGAACTTTTAGGTTACTTACGCGGAAAATTGCACAACCATGACATCACCATTAATGTGAAGGTGAATGAAACCTTGGTAGAGAAGAAACGATACACTGCACAGGAAAAGTACAATCGCCTGGCGGAACTCAATCCAAACTTAGAGCTTATGCGTAGCTTGTTTGGGTTGGAGGTTAATGAGTAAATCCTCTATTATATACTTCCCTGATACATCGCTTTTACAATTCCGTCCGCCAAACCAATTTTTGGCACAAACAATTGTCGTGCACCACTCCATTTCATAGCGTTTAGATATATTCTCGTTGCCGGTATGATAACGTCGGCACGGTCGGTGTTGAGCGCCAGTTCGGCGATACGCTGTTCGTAGGTTAATGAATTTAGGTATTGGTATTGTGAATTCAGATATAAATAGGACAATGGTTTTTCCTGGAGTTTACCGGAAAGTTTGAACAACTTATTAATGTTTCCACCCGAACCGATAAGGATCACTTCTTCGAATTCTTCGGTGTTGGTTTTTATCCATTTTTCAATTTCTTCCCAAACAATGTCGCTTACCATATTGTTCAGCATACGAACCGTTCCGATTTTGAATGATTTGGACGCAATCATTTTGCCATCGGTAAATAAGGAGAATTCGGTGCTTCCACCACCAACATCGACATATAAATAGGTTTTATCTGTTTTTAGGAAATCGTGTAAATCAGAAGACGCAATAATCGTAGCTTCAATTTTTCCGTCGATAATATCGATATCAATATCACATTTTTCCCGGATAATATCGGCGACTTCTTTGCCATTATAGGCTTCGCGCATCGCTGATGTAGCGCACGCCTTGTACTTTTCAACCTTATAAACCTTCATCAACAGTTTGAACGCTTTCATCGCGTCAACCATTCTGTCAATATTTTCTTCCGAGATTTCCCCAACGGTAAAAGCATCCTGTCCCAAACGAATTGGCACCCGAATCAAAGCACTTTTATTAAATTGAGTTTCCTTTTCGTGCTGTTCTACAATATTGGTAATAAGCAATCGCATGGCATTGGAACCAATATCAATCGCAGCATATTTTTTAATTGAAATCATTAAATCTGATTATTCGGTTATTTGGTTATTTACTTCGTCAGTTCGCTCTGCTCGTGTTGGGTTCCTTCCAATCTGTCTCTGTAATAATTATAGGTTTCATGCTGCGCTCTGAAAACAGGTTCTCCTGCTGCACGAACGCGATATTTATTTTCAAATTTCTCTGAATGATAACGCGCTTTTACATTTCCTTTCCAGCCTACATTAAAAGTGTCAATAATTTGCTTTTTAATCTCTTCGTCATATATAGGACAGGTAACTTCTACCCGACCATCTAAATTACGCGTCATAAAATCGGCTGACGAAATATAGACTTCGGGATTGTCATTATTGCAAAATATATAGGATCGGGTGTGTTCTAAAAAATAATCTACAATACTAACCGCTTCAATATTTTCACTCATTCCTTTCACGCCCGGAATTAACGAACAAATGCCCCGCACCTGCAGTTTAATCTTTACACCTGCATTGCTTGCTTCATATAATTTGTCAATTATTGGGTAATCCGAAATGCTGTTCATTTTTAAATTAATGTAAGCAGGACGCCCCATAATGGCGTTGTTGATTTCCCTGTCGATTAATTTATAGAATCTGGAACGTGTGTAATGTGGTGATACTATAAGGTGTTTATAACGATGGATCCTGTAATTAACATCGAAGAAATCAAAGATTTTAGAAACGTCTTTCAGTATTTGTTGGTGACTGGTAAAAAGCGTCAAATCTGTATAGATTTTAGCAGTACTTTCATTGAAATTTCCAGTAGAAATAAAGCCGTATCGCTTTAGTTTTCCATCTTCAATTCGGTCGATCAGGCATATTTTGCTGTGCACTTTCAATCCTTTGATTCCAAAAATCAGGTCGATGCCTTCCTGTTGCATCTGCTCAGCATA
>JAZKCP010000031.1:0-11118 GCA_040388035.1 Bacteroidota bacterium
AAAAGCAATATAGTTTTTGGCCTGCGTCGGATTCACATCAGTATTAAAAGTTCCGTGTGGCGCGATTAAATCGATAACGTCGCCTTTCTTTAGCGTATCATTTACGTAAGTGGAAAAAACACCATCGCTGATTTTCTTAACTGCAACCTGCCATTTGTTTTCTATCGGACTGGAGCAAAGCGAATACGAACGTCGTTCTTCCTTGCCGTCAACATAAGCCCTTACTGTTAAGTGTTGGCCTTGTTTGAATTGGAATTCTTCCTGCAAATCGACCGGAATATCAAAGGTTATCACTGAACAATCTTTGGTTGCCTTATAAATATCTGCGACTTTTATGCTGTGAAATTTTGCCATAAATCTGATTTACAATAAAACTAACAATTGTTAGTTTACTATGCAAAATTAAGGAATAATTATTAAAACGTTACTATAACGTTTGAAAAATTAACAACTGCTGATTATCAGTTGATTAATCAACTACAATTCCGTTTAATAAAACCTGGATCATGTTGGATTTCAGGACTTTTGGGTCCGGGCTTTTTTTCTTTCCGTACCAAAGATAGAGTGTGCGAAGGGTGGAAAGTGTGGAGAAAATGATCACTTCCAGATTGAGGTTTTTGATTTCACCATCGGCGATGCCTTTTTTGATAATGGTTCGGAAATTTTCTTCGTAATCTTCGCGCATTTTGATGAAGTAGGCTAATTGTTCATCTGCCAAATGCATCCAATCGTTATTCAGGCAAGCCAGCGCATTGGCATCAAGTAAGGTTATATCAATGTGAAGTTGAATGATTTTTTCAATTTTTTTGATAGTATTTTCATCAGAAGCAACTACTTCGTCCATCGTTCGGGTGAATTCTTCGGCGATTTCGATAATGATTAAGACAAGGATTTCCTGTTTGGATTTTATGTGATTGTACAAACTTGCAGCCTTAATATCCATGGCTTGGGCGATGTCGCGCATCGTTACAGCGCTATAGCCTTTCTCTTTGAAAAGCTTGGCAGCGACTGTGATGATCTCGGTTTTTCTGTCGGTAATTTTCATAATCAGTTCAAATATAAAATTATTTCTAAACGGATTACGCTGAAGCTGGTTTTAAGTCCTATTGAACAACTATTTTTTTCGTGATAGTTTTATTTTCCTTTTGAACGTTGACTAAGTAAACACCCGGATTTAAATTGGTTTGTTCCTCGTTTTCATCAATATTGAATTCTTTTACGGCCTGACCTAAGAGATTATAAATTGTTGCCTTACCTCCAACAAAAATATTTGAAACCTGAATAGTAAATTCTCCTTTTGAAGGATTTGGGTATAATGAGATACCATAATTATTTTCCAATTCAGGATTTGAAAGCGGTGCAGAAGTATAAAGATAAAGTTCAGCGCCGACAGCTGCATTATAGTAAATCATAAACATCCCGAAACTCGTGGCAAAAATATTATAATGATTTCCGTTTCCGCCCGCAAAACCTCCATCACCATTTAACGGTGACAATGCAGTGGTTCCTGCTAAAGTGCCGTCTGAATTCCACATTTCCAATGCTCCGCTTAAAGAGCCATCTGAAGCCAAAAACCAAACCTTGCCACCATAAACCTGCAACACTTTTCTATTTGGAAATATATTTCCGGTAACGCCGCTTGGCGATCCGATTTTTATATCCTTAACATTGACAATCTGACTGGAATTATCTAATTTAAAAAGTTCGGCACCAACGGTATTGCTGACCGCTCTTAAAAAAAGTGTTCCGTTTACATCAACCATTTGGCATGTCCCAAGGTTATTGAGTTGACCGTCGGGAATAGTGGCTACTAAATTTGTCCCCGCCGTAGTTCCATCGCTCGAATATAATGCCGGTCCGTTGGAATGCGTAAAATAAATCAGGTTGTTTCGAATCAAAAATTCGTCAATTCGGTAAATAGATGTCGAATACACAATTTGCGTTCCTATAGTCGTCCCATCTGTTTCATATAAACCGGTTAGTGCTGCCGTATCTCCATTGGCAAAAAAATACATTTTCCCGTTATATTCAACAAAATGCTTTGTATTTGCAGATCCTGATGACGGATTAAATCCGGTTTTAATATCCTTTAGCATAAATGTTCCTGCTGGTGTTCCGTCAGAAACCCATGGCTCTTCTCCGTTAATGGTAAATCCGCCTGTTCCGTTTACAGCAAAAAAATACAGCTTTCCATCCTTCATGTTGCTACCCATTGAATCACTGACTTTTATCTGGCTTCCCGTTGCACCTGCATAAATATCCTTTGTCAATATGGTTCCAGCTTCAGTTCCATCGGTTACCCATAGTTCATCTCCATTGGTTCCGTCATTCCCAATAAAAAAAGCTTTATTGGCATCGGCCGACAAAAAGGAAGCGAAAAAAGTATTGAAGTCGAAATCGTTGGTAGATAAATTAATGTTTTTTATCATATGTGTTCCCAAGGTTGTTCCATCGGAAATCCATGGCTCTTTTCCGTTAATTCCATCAGTTGCAAAGAAGAAGATTTTATTTCCGCCAATAATAATCGGACTCGAAACACTAACGTTATCCTGAGTTATTTTATAGGTTCCGGCGCTTGTGCCATCGGAAACGTTTAGCGTCGTATTACCCGTTGCCTGATCCGTGAACAAATAGTATAGTTTCCCATTCATTTCCCTAAAGGAACAATTTAAGCTTAATCCGCTGGTGGTTGGATTAACATCTTTTACTAATTGAAAACTTTGTGACATCGCTGCTATCGGAAGCAATAGCAATAGGAAAATGTAATTTTTTCTCATTTGGATTGTTGCATTAATTATTGTCCAAATCTAGAAAATCACTTTCGCTAATTAAATACGTCAAATGCCGTATTTGAAGATTATATCAGGTTGTTGCTTTTGGCTTTTTGGATAGCTTCGAGTTTGTTGTGCACCTGGAGTTTGGTGTAGATGTTTTCAATGTGTTTGCGAACCGTAGACGGCGAAAGAAAAAGATTGTCGGCAATACTGTTATAATTTAAGCCTTTGCTTAATTGTTCCAAAACTTCTATTTCCCTAACTGTTAATTTGATTTCCTCATCACTCTTTTGTTCAAAATCTATCGGATTTCGTAATAGTTTTAGTGTTTTCAAAGCTATTGACGGATTCATCGCCGCGCCGCCATTTAGTGTTTCAACAATTCCCTGATGCAATTCTTTTGGATTTACTTCTTTCAGCAAATAGCCGTCAGCACCAGCTTTTATGGCATTAAAAATATTTTCATCGTTATCAAAAACCGTCAACATGATGATTTTAATCTGAGGATATTTGGTTTTGATGATTTGCGTGGCTTCGATACCATTACAGTTTGGCATTTCAATATCCATCAGGATTAAATCGATGTTTTTGTTCTGCTCTAATTTTTGTTGAATTTCATTACCGTCACTAGCCGTGAATTTCAATATTAAGTCATCAAAAAAAGACAGCTTCTCGGCCACTGCTTTTTGTAAAAAGACATTATCGTCTACTATGGCTATTCTTATGGACATATTGAAAATGTTGTTATAACAAAGTTGGTCATTTTTTTTTTTAGTTCGCCTATTTGATTTTAAAAAAAGTCCTTTTCAGACTTGTGGTTTAGCTTGAATAAAACACAGAATGAAAAGGACAACAATAAAAACAACCTGGGTCATTTTAAAATATCAATACCACTTGACGTGACAAATGTGCTGACATAAGTTGATAAAAAAAATACGGCAGATGCCGTATTTAGATTCGATTCGTAAATTGGTTATGTTTTATTCCTCAGTTTGATGGATATTTCTGTTCCGCTATTATCTTTTTTGGCAAAAGCTATTTCACCATTGATATCATGGATTCTCTTTTTCATATTATTTAAGCCATTGCCTAAATCGATTTTATCAATATCAAAACCTTTTCCATCGTCAAAAATTGTTATGATTACAGTGTGATTTTTGGATTTTATATCGATTTTAATATTACTGGCGTCCGCATGTTTAATACTATTGTTTATGGCTTCCTGAATTGTTCTGTAAATATTCATTCCTTCAATGGAAGTAAATTTTATATCTTTTAATTTATCTTCAACAAGAAACGAAAACTGGATATTTTCTTTGGCTTCTTTGGCTTTATCAATAAAATTATGAATCCTTGCCTGTAAATCCTCAATCGAAATTTCACTGCTGTTCATTGCCCAAATGGTATCCCGAAGTTCTACTATAGTTGATTTTGCAAAATTGCTGATGCTTGAAATCTTATCATCCAACTTCGAATTTTGTATCTCAAAGGCATATTTAATATTATCCACAGACGAAATGATGAACGTAAGCTGTGACCCGATATTGTCGTGCAAATCCCGTGAAATCTGCAAACGCTGTTCCTGTAGTTTGTTTTGGTTTTCTATTTTGTCAATGGCGGACTTCAGCTCAAATTCGTGCTCTTGTTGTTTGTTTTTAAGCCGTTGCTGACGGTAAACCAAATAGACTATGATTATCAACGCTAAGGATATCAAACCTAATATCAGGAACTGAGTATTCTTCCTTTTAATTTGCAGTTCACGGATTGCTATTTCTGCTTTTGACTTTTGGAGCAGTTTTTCCTTCTTTTCATTTTGGTATTTTGCTTCGAGCTCTGAAAAGATTTTGGCTCTGTCTTTCTCAAAAACAGAATCCCTGATTTTGATATAATTCTCCTGATCCTCAACTGTTTTTTGAAGGTTATTCCTTTTCTTGTTGAACAAACTACGGCTCATGTAAAAATCCCTGAGTTTTTCTGCGTTCATGCTTTTTTTGGCTCCAACATAAGCTATATCGAACATCTTTTCCGCTTTGGCAAAATCTCCGGTTTCATAGGCGATCCTTGCCAAATTTGTGTAACAGGTAGCCAAATCGTAATAATAGAGAGCATCTTTAACTTGTCCGGAATTTTTAAAATTTATTTCATTAATTAGCCTGGAAGCTTCAAGCCATCGTTTCGCTTCTTTGTACTTTTTCTGTTTTAATAAAGTGTTTCCGATGTTGTTATAAGTGTCCGGAATATCAAGCGTGTCCTTCCCTTTGAAATATTTGAACACCTTTTTATGATAGTATAAGGCACTATCGGGTTTATTCCAATCATCATAGTTTATTGCAATGGCGTTTATCGCATGCCAAATATTTTCCTTGCTCGTTTTTTTTCTGTTTAACCAATAATTCAAGGATTTTTTACCATAGTAAATACCCTTTTTAAAACTCTCAAAATCATGGTAATTTACTGCCAGAGTTGTATAAAAATAACCAACCCAATTTTCTTTTTTCTCTTTTTCGGCAATTTTTAATCCTGCAAAACAGTAGTTGATTGCCTTATCATATTGCCCTTGTTTGTTGTAAACTTTGGCGATGTTATTGTAAACAGTCAAAAGCGAATTAATATCGTCACCCTTCTGAAGCAGCTTTATTGCTTTTTCACCATAAACTATAGAACTGTCAAGCTCATTGTAATCACAGGCGCGTGCATTTTTACAAAAATAATATTGGGCTTCATCTGCTGTAGTTTTGATACTTTTTTTGGCAATCTTAAAATAATAATCGGAAGAATCCTGTGATTGAAACGCCTTGATCAATGTTTTCTGAATGTCTTGGGAAAATCCATTACAAAAACATAGTAAAACGAAGAATGATAAGTAATATTTGGTCATTTGAAGAGATTATAGGATAAATATATTAAAAATGTCAAAAATAATAACCTAACCTATTTATTTTCTCGGGTATAAATCTTTAATCAAATCCAGGTTTAACTCATAAATTTCTTTGTTGAGTGTTGAACTGATTTGATTTAATTTTTGTTTTAGTTCTTCCGACAGTCGTAATTGATTGCTTTGAAGCTTTTGTTCTTGATTTAACTGCAGAATGAAGTCCTCCAGAAATTTAACCCGGGAGCGGAATTTCTGCCTGTCTAATTGAATTTTGTTAATTAAATAAATAATAAATATCAAAAACAATAAAGTCATTAGGGCTAAAATATTTGTCATTTGCAGTCGTTCAAAAGATTCAAATTATAAGTGAAAAGAATAGGGCAAAAAACTGCCCTATCCATTCCGAAAGAAATTTATCAAAATAACTTAGCTTGAAAAATTGATATTAAAAGCTCCGTCAGTAACATTTTTGGTATCAGTGCCGCTTTGGTTTTTACCAGTAAATGTAAATGTCCCTTTTACATTTGTCTCAGTAATTTCGCTGATGGTTATTGAACCTACATTTCCAGACGCCTCATATGGCGCAGCCCATGTTTGCGATGTCATTGTACTTATATTTATTTCACTGTAACTCGCATTCGCTGAGATACTACTATCACTGATTTGATATGTTCCGGCCGGCACGGTAGTTCCCATTACCATTATTTGAATGACTTTTCCTGAAGCATCACTTCCCTGTACGATTACAGTTGTTGAGCCACCTGCAACCTGTTTGGTAGCAAATGTTGCTGCGGTCATTGAGGTAAAATTGCTTCCGGCTACTTTGGCTTTTAGGGTTCCTAAACTGGCACTTCCACCTCCAACGCCTCCATCACTGTCACTGCTGCATGATGATAACGTTGTTAATGCTAATACTAAAGCAAAACCGAATTGTTTAATTGTTTTACTAAACATTTTAAATTTGTTTTTTTGGTGTTCGTGAATCGTTGATTTCATTATTTAATGTTTTAAAGTTATACTACAAATTTGGGTTTTAAACCACCACGAATCAATACGCTATTTGACGTATTTAATCAATTAGCTGGTTTCGAAATAAGGTTTTTGGGAACAGCGATTGATTTCAAAACATTGCTTCCGTCAGTAAATGAAATAAAGTACAAAACCTCATTTTTTTCATCATAAAACGGCAAGCCGTCAAATTCATTTGTATTAACCCCGCTTCCAAGATTTATAGGCTCTGACCAATTTTTCCAGGTGTCATCCAACCGATGTGAGATATAAATATCGAAATCCCCGAAACCACTGAATCCGTTGCTGCTGAATAGTAATGTCTTTTGGTCCGAAAGCAATTGCACCATACCTTCATCGGCGCCCGAATTGATTGCTTTACCCATGTTTTGTAAAAAGCCATAGGTTCCATCTTCCTTTTTCTGTGCAAAATACAAATCGGTTCCGCCTTGTGTAAAATCGGTTTCAATACCTATAATAAAAACTTTTCCATCGGCCGTCATTGTTGCATCTGAAGTGTCTTCATAGTTGTTGTAAGCTGTCACTTTTATTGGCCCTATCGATTCATTTTTACCATTCTTGGTTGAAAATAATTCATAGCCCGTCTCATTGCTTCCTTTGGCGTAGCCGTTTCCTCCTTTTAAAAGAAAATCAGTGCCGGCGTATTCAATATAGTTGTAATTGGCTCCCGTATTTAAAGCTGTTTCCAATGTTTTATCGCCCAAGCTGCCATCTGTTTTTTTTGTAAAAGAATAAATCAATTCTTTATCGTTTTCAATTGATGTGACATACATCTTATTTCCATCATTTGTAATTGTTGGGTTAGTCGGAGTTATTCCATCTAATGCAATTGTTTTTGACGGAAGCAACTTCTCAAAAGATTCGTTTGTATTTATTTTAGCATCCAATGGTGTTTCGGAATCTGAAATCCCAATGGCGTCAATTTGTTTTTGTCCCGGAAGCAGCGCAAAATTAAATTCCACCCGAACGCCCACTACACCTGAAACAGCATTTTCGAGGATTGCATTCTCAATTCCCGGATTCAAAACTTCGGGTGCTTCCTGTATTTTCCTTCTTTTGCGCTTGTAATAGTATTTCCTGTCAGCCGGAATGGAACCGCTGAAAGTTGGTGTCTTATAATTTAGCTTTCGTGACCAAACGGTTTCATACTTCCCTGAACCGGTATCTACTCCAATCCTGACCACACAGCCAGCATTTAGGTTTTCAAAAACAGCTACCTGTTTTACCGTTTGGGGATTTTCAAAACTTACCTGCACCCATTCATAGCCATCAAGCGCATTTTTTGGTGTCCAGGCATTTGGACTACTTCCGGCTTGTGGAAAAGCGTCCGGTCTTCCCAATATTCTTTTGATTCCGAACTGCTTTCCTCCTAAATCTGAGGAATATTTTACCAATTTATTTGCCCATTGCACTTGTTGCGCCTGAACAGAGAAAAGAAAATAGAAAATAGAAAATAGACTAAAAAATGTTTTCATAATACTGTGATTAAAAAAGGGCTGTAGTCTCAAGTTACAGCCCTTTCATTAAAACCAAAATTCTAATTATTTACCTTAATTTTCTCGACCTTTTTGCCTTTGAACGCAAAGATGTATTCGCCATCGGTGGTAATATCGATTCCGTTACCGTATTTTGGGCTTCCGCCTTTTCCTTTCGATTGAACCGAACCTTTGGTTTCGCCATTGGTCATATCAATTCCGTAGATGATGTTTTTGCTGTTTCTCTGATCTCTCAGAAAATAATTATCGCCAATATGATAGAAATAATCTACTCCTCTAATTTTGTCAGAAGCATAAGCGCGGGAACCATCTTTTTTGTTATAGGCAGCCAATCCTTTTTCTGAAAGAACAACCACTTTATCATCAAAATCAATAACATCCGAAGCTCTTCCTACTTTTGCATCGTTGTGTTTAACATCAAACAACTGATTTCCGGAAGCAATATCATAGCCATAAAACTCATCGCCATCGCCAACAAATACAGTTTTGTTCTGGTCTAAAATCAAATCGGTGATACGTTTATCGAATTTCTCAGATCGCCAGGCTGTTTTTCCTGTTGCATCGTCTATACACAATACAGAATTTTTCTGGGCTTTATAATCCCAATAGATATAAGGAACCCATTGTTTCATGCTGCCACCGCCAAAACCGCCAAGCGCGCTCAATCCTCCGGCAACACCGCCTGAAGTTTCTTCAAGCCTTAATTCCTGAACCTGCACTTTTCCGCCAACCTGTACCAAAATCTTATCATTGGATTTATAGATATTTGGCATGCAGAAAGCGCCTGTAATCTTATCTGAAGCCCATAATAATTTACCTGAATTCAAATCGTGTTTTTCCACATATTTGGTTTTGTCCCTTCCACCTAAAATCACGATATAAACAGCATCATCAGTGAATAACGGATCAGCAATGGTTCTGTAAATTTGGGAACGTTTTCCGCCACTGAACAAACCTCCTTTGGCACCAGCCATATCGTTTTCATAATTTACGTTCCAAACTTTTTGACCTGTATTATAATCGTAAACATTGATTCCGTCCAGGTACATGAATATTTTATCGCCTTTAATCCATAAATCGATAATAGCTCTTCGGGTAACCAATTCCTTTTCAATTGAACCCATAAAAGTAGCATCCCAAAGAACATCACCATTCGATGCATTGATTCTGACCAACTGATTTTTGTAGCCCGAAAATAAGGCGCCAAGTGCTGTTGGCTTAAAGTTTACCATGATAATTTCGTTTCTTTTGGAGTCGTAAACGTATTTACCAACGCCGCCTTTGAAACGATTGGTTTCCCAAACTTTTTCACCCGTATTGGCTTTGACCAAAATCACTGAATTCCGTTGAGAAATTAAAAATGAATCCAGTTCATAAATATATTTCACCGTTTCCAATTCGCCTTCATCACTTCCTTCTGCTGCTTTTGTTCCATTTGGAATTAAATCCTGGTATAATTCTGAATTCCACAATTCTTTCCCTGTTGCCAAGTCCAAAACAGCCACTCGGTCAGTTCCTAAACTTCTTTTATCAAAAAGAAATAAATAACCGCCTTTATCTTTCCAGATAGTGTATTGGTATTCCGAATTGTTTGTTTTATTTGTCGTTATTTTTTTATAGTCACCGTTCCAGATTGCTGAACCATCAGAATTAATAACCGAAGCTGAATTATCATCTGTTCCAATGATGAACTGGCCATCGCCATCACACAAAGCCAATCGCGACGCCTTGTTGTCGAATTCTGATTCCCAAACGGTAGCAAAGCTTCCTGATTTTTTTCCGGCTCCAGAACCACTGCCTTTAACCTTGCTTAATAATTTCCCAAATTGGGCATTTGCAGGTAATGTGAATGCTATTCCCAGCATCATCATTACTAAAGTAATTTTTTTCATTTCTTATTGTTTTTATTGTTAGGGTATTAAAAAGTTACGTTATATCGAATCTTATAACGTTGTTGTTTTTGAAGTTTGAATTGAAATTTATGTTGCAGAATGTAGTCCGACATAAAGTTGATAAAGTCAATATTCTTGATTTCACTATCAACTTTGAAAAAGGAAGAAACCTTTCCGTTTTGCACTACGCCAATATCGATGACCATAGTCCCTTTAACATCTTCAAATTTTTTGTTTTTTCTTTTTATGAAGTCAGCCGATTGAAAAACTTCGTCGATTTCTTTGGTTACCGTTGCTGAAACCTCTTCTTCATCGGTTAGCACAGGTCTTTGGGTAAAGAGATTCCCTTGCGCAGAAAGATTGGAAGTATAAAGCATAAAGAATGCGAATACCAATGTGGTTTTAAAAATTTTCATGGTTTTAGGTTGTTAATTACACAGCAAACCTATAATTAAAACCTAGTGGAAGAAATACGTCAAATGTCGTATTTTGTTAAAATTTAAAATGTGGAAACTGCTCCTGAAGCTTGACAATCTTGTCGTTAAGCGTTTTTAAAAACCTTTGATGACTATCCGATTCAGGATTAAAAGAGCGGTGTGCCAATCCTTTTTGGATGCTGCAAACTTTTTCCATAGTCGCGAAATTTTCTTCTGAAATATAGTTTTCAAAAAAACGTTCCCAAATATAATCTATAGCCGTTTGACTAGGATGCAATAGGTCTTCGGAATAAAAACGATAATCGCGTAGTTCATCCATCATGATTTCGTAGGAAGGAAAGTACTCAGTGTTCAGTTTATAGTGTTCAGTACTCAGTAAATTTTGCAAAGCAGTAATAAGATGCGCCTTGCTGCGTTGGTTTTCTACAAAACCATCTTTGATGTGGCGTACAGGTGAAACGGTGAAAATGAAAGTACAATTTGGATTTGCTTTCCGAATTAAATCAATGGTATTCTGCATTGATTTTTCGATAGGTGCAACGGATAAAATTTCTTTTTCAAATTGACTTTGTGGCACTTTATGGCAATTGGCTACAATTGATGCCGAAGTTTTAT
>JAZKCP010000031.1:11128-22712 GCA_040388035.1 Bacteroidota bacterium
CGTAAGTAATTATAATATGTGTGGATTCGGTTATTTGGTTATTTGTTTCGGCTAGAAGTTGGTTTAATGAATTTAGAAAATCTTCCTTATCCGAATGGCTTAATTCAGAATGCACTTCATAACAATGCCACAAGTCGTTGTGAAAAAAAACATCATTTTCGGTAAACTTTTGATTACTGATAACTCTTGAAACCAATTTTTCAATAGAAACCGGATTGAAGATTATCCCAAATGGATTTACCACACTTTGAAATTTAAAATAGGCGAACTTCTCACCCATATTTTCAGCAAAACAAGAACCCAAAGAGAAGATCCTGGAATTATAATCGATTGGATTATTTGATTTAGCTATCGGGATTTTAGTCGTGAAGTTCATTTTTCAAAAATACAAAATCATTTCAATCCCAAGCTTCTCTATACAGCCATAAAGTAATATAATTCCATTAACAATTGGCTGACCTTTTATTTTCTACTTTTGCTATACAAAAATGTCATCTTCATGAAACTACTATACGCTTATCTCAAAAAACATAAACTATTATTATTTTTTGCCTTATTAATGGCAGCGATAAATATTTGCTTCAGCTTGTCTGATTCCGTTATTACGGGTAAATTGATGCAAAATTGCGGTGTTGAAATAGGAAAGTTTAAGGGCAATCAAATTGGCTTTTTAAAAGAACTTGGCTTTTGGCTAGGATTGTCCTTAGGTGCCGCGATGATCTCCAGGATTACCAAAAATTTTCAGGATTATTTTACAAATATCGTGATTCAGCGAACCGGTGCCGAAATGTATACTGACGGCATTAAAAAATCCTTGGATTTACCCTATGAAGACTTTGAAGACCAGCGCAGTGGTGAAACACTAAGTAAATTAACTAAAGTTCGTTTAGATTCCGAAAAGTTGATTACGCTTTCGATATCACTAATATTCCAAACCGTAATCGGCTTTGTTTTCGTGATTGTTTACGTAGGCCGGATTGATTACAGAATCTCGCTTATCTTTTTGATTACGGCGCCAATCATTGCACTTATTAGTTCTTATTTGGGTAAAAAGATAAAAATCGTTTCACGGACAATTGTCACGCAAACTAATGCGCTTGCCGGTTCAACAACAGAAAGCTTGCGAAATATTGAGTTGGTAAAAAGTTTGGGATTAACTTACCAGGAGGAAAAGCGTCTGAATTTAAACACCTTGAAAATCCTGCAGCTCGAATTGCAAAAGATTCGTTTTATCAGAAGTTTGAGTTTCATTCAGGGAACGACCGTTCACTTTTTGCGAACCTGCGTAGTGTTTACGCTGTATTATTTCCTGTTTGGTGACAAAATCATCGTTGGTGATTTATTGACCATGGTGTTCTTTACCTTCTTTATTTTTGGGCCTTTACAGGAATTAGGTGCGTTTATTATTGCGCTAAATGAAACCAAAGTTTCTATGGAAAATTTCAGGGATCTATTGAATGCCCCAAAAGAGTTCCGTCCAAAAAATGCCAAACATGTTGGTGACATCAAGGCGTTGCATTTTATGAATGTAAGTTTCAAACACAAAACTGCTAAAAATCCTGCAGTGGAAGACATCACTTTTGACATAAAGCAAGGTGAAACTGTTGCCTTTGTTGGTCCGTCCGGCGCAGGAAAAACTACTTTGGTTAAACTTCTCGTTGGTTTGTATCCACCCGCAAAAGGCCAAGTGAAATACAATTCTATCGACTCGACCGAAATTGATTTATTGGATTTGAGAAAACAACTCGGATTTGTAACACAGGATGCACAATTGTTTTCTGGGACGATTCGGGAAAATTTATTATTTGTTAAACCATCCGCAACCGATAAGGAATTATTGGAAGTATTGCACAAAGCCAGTTGCGACAAATTATTGGCGCGTGCCGAAGACGGATTGAATTCAACAATTGGCGAAGGCGGAATCAAGGTTTCCGGTGGTGAAAAACAACGATTATCGATTGCGCGTGCGATATTGAGAAATCCGAATTTATTGATATTTGACGAAGCAACATCCGCTTTGGATTCGATTACCGAAGAGGAAATCAATGCAACCATCAGAAACATTTCAGACAAAAACAGGATTACGGTCTTAATCGCGCACCGATTATCAACAGTAATGCATGCTGATAAAATCTTTGTGTTAGAACAGGGAAAAATCATCGAACAGGGTAGGCACGAAGCTTTGCTCGAAGAAAAAGGTTTGTATTATGCGATGTGGCGTCAGCAGATTGGTGAACGTAAAAAAGAATAAACAAAAAACCCTTTCAGATTGAAAGGGTTTTTTTTATATAATACTAATTTTTGATATAATAGTATTTATAGGTTTCTTTTTGGGCTGGAGAAACAGGGTATGTATCTATTTTTAACACTAGCTCCTCCTCAGTAATTTTCAAAATTGTGAAAAAATTAGGCGCTGTAACCGTTGGATCATGACGGACCGTTGTAAAATGGTTTTCATTTAACGTCCAGGTATGACTTGAAACAAGACTTAATATACAATCTGTTCCGTGTGTGTAATACTTTAAATCATGTGTGTTCAAAATTTCCATATAGTTCTTTGATGCCGGACAATCATCCTGATAACTTTCGAATGGGCCATTGTCAAGTGTTGACCCTTTAAAATACCATCTACCCAAGAGGTTTTCTTCATTGATTGGCAATGACCCACTATCATCAGAACTGCATCCTATAAATAGAATTGACATCACTGTGAAAATTAAAATTCTCTTTTTCATTATTATTTTATAAAGTTTGCTGCGTTTTCTAAAGCTTCTTTGATTCCGGCTACATTTTTCCCTTTGCCAGAAGCAAAGAAAGGTTGTCCTCCACCATTCCCGTCGATATATTTTCCTAATTCCTTGATAACAACATTGGCGTTTAGGCTTTTTGCCGCAACCAGTTCTTTGGAAATATAGCAATGGATGTTGGGTGCATTATCTTCCACAGATGCCAAAACCACAAATGAATATGGTTTTGAGGTTCCTAATGCCTGAGCCAGGTCTTTAGTCTCGCTCATAGACAAGTCAACCTTCTTTATTAAAAAGGTAACGCCGTCACCGTCCTCAAATTCACCCAGCAGGTTATTTTTCATCCCTTCAATTTTTTCCTTCAATAATTGCTCGATTTGCTTTTTCAGCTTGGCATTATCCTCCTGTAGCGAAACTACAGCCTTTAAAGCATCTTGTGGATTTTTCAAGGTTTCCTTTATCGCATCCAAATCATTTTCCTGTTGCGCAAAATAGTTTTTCACTGCATCGCCGGTAATTGCTTCAATACGTCTTATTCCGGCAGCGACTGCGCCTTCAGAAACAATCTTGAAATGCCAGATTTCACCAGTGTTTTTTACGTGGATTCCGCCGCATAATTCGCGGCTGTCGCCAAATTCAATCATACGCACAGTATCCCCATATTTTTCGCCAAACAATGCCATTGCTCCTTTTGCCATCGCTTGCTGAATTGGAAGGTTCCGGTATTCGCACAACTGCAATTGCTCTTCAATCCGGGCATTGACAAAATCTTCTACTTGTTTGATTTCGGCATCGGTGACTTTGGCAAAATGCGAAAAGTCAAAACGCAGATGGTTTGCATTTACCAACGAACCTTTTTGCTCCACATGTGTTCCCAAAATTGTTCTCAGCGCCAAATGCATCAAATGCGTAGCGGAGTGATTTTTGGATGTTGATGTCAGCAAATCGGTATTGACTTTTGCAACAAAATTCGCTTCAATATTTTCAGGAAGCTGCTTTGCAAAATGCAGTATTAAATTATTTTCTTTCTTCGTATCAATAATGTCAATCGTTTCATTAGCCGAAACCAAGGTTCCTTTATCGCCAACCTGTCCACCACCTTCCGGGTAAAACGGTGTATTATCTAAAACGATTTGGTATAGGATTCCATCTTTTTTGGAATCTACCTTACGGATACGGGTTATTTTTACTTCGTTTTCGGTTTTGTCATAGCCAACAAATGTTTCTACATTTCCCGGAATCAAAACTTTCCAGTCTTCGGTTGAAACTTCAGAAGCAGCACGTGAACGGTCTTTCTGCGCTTTCATTGACGCATCGAACTCATTTTCGTTAAACGACATTCCTCTTTCTTTCAAAATTAAAGCGGTTAAATCTTTTGGAAAACCAAAGGTATCATACAATTCAAATGCTTTTTCACCTGAAACTTCATTCCCTTTTGTTTTCGCAACTACATTGTCCAACAATTGTAAACCTTGGTCTAAGGTTCTTAAAAACGATGCTTCCTCTTCACGGATTACGTTGGTAACCAATTGCTGCTGTGATTTGATTTCCGGGAAAAATTCTCCCATTTGGTCTGCTAATACCGCAACCAATTTATTGATGAACGGTTCTTTTGTATTCAAAAAGGTAAATCCATAACGAATCGCACGACGCAAAATCCTGCGGATTACATAACCAGCGCCAGTGTTTGATGGCAATTGTCCGTCAGCAATAGCAAAGGCTACCGCACGAACGTGGTCGACAATAACACGAATGGCAATATTGGTTTTGTTTTGTTCCTCTGAGATGTTTTTAACGTCGTCAGTTGTGTATTTAAATCCTGTGATTTCTTCTACTTTTTGAATAAGCGGCGTGAAAACATCAGTATCGTAATTCGAAGTTTTGCCTTGTAAAGCCATGCACAAACGCTCGAATCCCATTCCGGTATCAACGTGTTGCGCCGGTAGTTTTTCCAGGCTTCCATCAGCCTTGCGATTGAATTCCATGAATACATTATTCCAGATTTCAACTACCTGTGGATGGTCATTGTTTACCAAACTTTTTCCTGAGACCTTTGCTTTCTCTTCTGCCGAACGAATATCAACATGGATTTCGGAACAAGGACCACACGGACCTTGGTCGCCCATTTCCCAGAAATTGTCTTTTTTGTTTCCAAGGATTATTCGGTCTTCATCGATTAGGGTTTTCCAGATGTCCCAGGCTTCCTGATCAAAAGGAACATTCTCTTCGGGATTTCCTTCAAAAACGGAAACATATAGATTTTCTTTTGGGATTTTATAAACTTCTGTCAGTAATTCCCACGCCCAAGTGATGGCTTCCTTTTTGAAATAATCGCCAAACGACCAGTTTCCTAACATCTCAAACATAGTGTGATGATAAGTATCAAAACCTACATCTTCCAAATCGTTGTGTTTTCCTGACACACGCAGACATTTTTGCGTATCGGCTATCCTTGGGCATTTTGGGGTTCCATTGCCTAAGAAAAATTCCTTGAATTGGGCCATTCCCGAGTTGTTGAACATCAGGGTTGGATCGTCTTTCAGAACGATTGGCGCCGAAGGAACAATTAAATGCCCTTTGGATTCGAAGAATTGTAAAAACTGTTTACGAATGTCTTGTGATTTCATTTTAGATTATTAGACTGTTAGATCTTTAGATTGCTAGATTAAAAAAAAATGGTTTCTCTTTAGCCCCGATTGCAGCAAGTATCCTTTTTGTTTTAGCGAGTGGCATCTCGACTGCGCTCGATGTGACAAAAAGATACTGCGGAAAGCGGGAATATGGTTTTTTAAAATGCCCAAATGTTCTGCTCCTAAAAATAAAATTTAGGGATTGACTGAAACATTTGTTAAATTTGTTCGTATAACCATTGTTTCTTAAAAACTTCCACAAAAATAGTATAAAATAAAAAATGGCGAAGAAAGTAAAGTATTATTTCGATACCGAAAGTTTGGCTTACCGCAAAATAAAACCGAAACTGTCTAAAAAGCTTGGATATATTGGTTTGTTTTTACTCGCTTCTTCCCTTTTTGGCTTTTTATGTTTTGTGGTACTATTGAATTCTTCCTATTTAGAAACCCCAAAAGACAGATTGCAGGCACGTGAAATTGAAACGATGAAACTGCGCTATTCCATTTTGAATAAAAAAATGGATGAAGTTGCCGAGGTGCTGGATGATGTTGCCGACAGGGATAATAACATTTATCGTGCTTATTTTAACACAGCACCGATTCCAACCGAACAACGCAAAGCCGGTTTTGGTGGGGTAAACCGATACAAGGAATTAGAAGGTTTTAACAATTCGGAGTTGGTTATAAAGACTTCAAAGCGTGTTGATATTATTTCAAAAGAATTGGCGATACAGTCAAAATCACTGGATGAAATTTTGAAATTGGCAAAGGAAAAAAATAAGTTGCTTTCTGCAATTCCCGCGATTCAGCCTGTAAAGAATGAACAATTAAAACGCATTGCTTCCGGTTTTGGGTATCGAAATGATCCGTTTACGAAAGTTCGAAAAATGCACGAAGGGATGGATTTTACCGCGAGTACCGGAACACCCATTTTTGCTACGGGTGATGGCGTTGTAGTTGCTGCCGATAATTCTAAATCGGGTTATGGCAACCATATTGAAATAAGCCACGGCTTCGGGTACTTAACTTTGTATGGTCATCTAAGCAAATACAAATGCCGCCGCGGACAAAGGATAAAACGTGGTGATGTTATAGGCTATGTAGGAAGCACCGGAAGAAGTGAAGCGCCGCATTTGCACTATGAAGTCCATAAAGATGGCAAAGTGGTAAACCCAATAAATTTTTATTACGGAAATATTTCCGCAGCTGAATATACTGCCATTTCAAAATTAGCTAACCAAGAAAATCAATCTCTAGACTAATGCATATAGAACTAAATCCAGACAAAAGATATTACAGCATTGGAGAAGTTTCCAAAGCTTTTAATGTAAACACATCGCTGATTCGTTTTTGGGATAAGGAATTCGACATCCTGAAGCCAAAGAAAAATGCGAAAGGCAACCGAATGTTCACACCCGAAGACGTCAAGAACCTACAACTGATTTATCATTTGGTAAAGGAACGCGGCTTTACGCTTGATGGTGCTAAAACGCATTTGAAGGAAGGCCAGAAGAAAACGCTTGACAAGTTTGAAATCATCAGTAAACTGGAGACAGTAAAAGCGCAATTAATGAATATCAAAAACCAATTATAACACAAAAACTTTAAAAACAACTTTAAATTAAACAAACATGAACTTTAGAAAATTTTTACCTTGGATTATTGTACTGGTTATTGTCATCGCATTGTATGCTTGGGCTTCCGGCATATATAATAAAGCCGTAACATATGACCAAAACATAAAAGAAAGTTGGGGTAACGTTGAGACGGCCTACCAAAGAAGAACCGATCTTATTCCAAACTTGGTTGAAACTGTAAAAGGCTATGCAAAACATGAAGAAAGTACTTTAACCGCTGTTGTTGAAGCTCGTGCCAAAGCCACATCGGTAACGGTTGATCCAACCAATGTCACTCCGGAACAAATGGCCGCGTTCACTCAGGCACAGTCTGGTGTTTCTTCGGCTTTGTCAAGATTATTAGTAAGCGTTGAGGCTTATCCTGATTTGAAAGCAAACCAAAATTTCCTAAAACTTCAGGACGAACTCGCAAGCACAGAGAACCAAATCTTAACGGCCAGAACCCGCTATAACGAAGCGATTAAGCCGTATAACAATAACATCAATACTTTCCCAAGAAATATTTTGGCAGGTTTGTACGGACTTAAGGAAAAACCATATTTCCAGGCTGAGGCAGGTGCTGAGAAAGCTCCGAACGTTAAATTCTAACTGGGATGTCTAAAGTAGAAGGATTCCTGACTTTTGAAGAAGAACAGGAAATTGTTGAAGCGATTGGCAAAGCCGAAAAAAATACTTCCGGAGAAATCCGAGTACATATAGAACAAGAAACTTCCATAGCTGCTATTGACAGAGCTATGGAAGTATTCCGTTCGCTTAATATGGAAAACACCGTGGAACGCAATGGCGTTATCATCTACGTAGCGGTAAAAAGCCATCAGTTTGCCATTTATGGCGATGAGGGAATCGACAAAAAAGTAGGTGCTGATTTTTGGAATTGTACCAAAGATGCGATGGAAAATCATTTCAAGCATGGCAATTTCAAACAAGGCTTAATCGATGGCATCCTGAATGCCGGCGAACAGCTTAAGAAACATTTCCCATATCTGGATAGCGATACCGACGAACTTTCAAACGAAATATCAAGAGGATAAATTATGAAAAATACGAAGTACAAAGTACGAAGTGCGAAGGTCCTGTTTTTCGTTGTAGCGCTGTTTAGTTTTTCACCAATTTTTGCGCAATTTGACATTCCGCAAAAACCTGACTTCCAGACTTCGGTTTATGATTATGCCAATCTTTTAAGTGCTACTGAAAAAAAGCAGTTGGAAGATAAGCTGGTTCGTTATTCCGACTCCACCTCTACACAAATGGTAGTAGTAACTATCGAAAGCCTGAAAGGCGAAGACATAGGGATTTTGGCTCCAAAATGGGGTCACGAATGGGGTGTGGGACAAGCCAAGGAGGACAATGGTGTCTTTATTCTTTTGGCGAAGGCCGAGAGAAAAATCTACATTGCTCCAGGTTATGGACTTGAAGATCGCTTAACAGCAGGTCAAAACGGAGAAATTATCCGTAATATCATTATTCCTGAGTTCAAGGCTGGAAGTTATTATAACGGACTCGACAAAGGTGCCGATGCTCTTTTTGATGTATTCACAGGAAAATATAAAGGCGAACGAAAAGCGAGCAAGAAGAAGGAAGGCTTTCCTATTCTTCCGATAATTGTTATCGTGATTGTCATCCTGATCATAATTTCCAAAAGCAAGAACAGCGGAGGCAACTCTGGTGGTCGTAGTGGCGGAATGGATTTAGCGGATATCATACTGTTAAGCAGCCTTGGCCGAAGTAGCGGCGGTGGATTTGGCGGTTTCGGCGGAGGAAGTTCCGGCGGTGGCGGTGGATTCGGTGGCGGATTTGGCGGTGGCGGATTTTCAGGCGGTGGCGCCGGTGGAAGCTGGTAATGAAAGTGTTCAGTGTTCAGCTTTTAGTTTACAGTTTTCTGAACACTAAATAAGGAACTCTATAAAAATTTGATAGCGTCAACGCATTGCAAATCCGCGCTATCCCTTTATACAAAAAAAAGCCTCGTTCAAATGAACAAGGCTTTTTTATTACATATGAAATCTGCTGCCATTGGATTTCTTTTCCTTACCAGCAAATTTCTCAATCTTATAGGTTAAAGAAAACATTGCATAACGTTTTAAAACGATGTTTTCTTCATCCCTGATTGAAGTTGTCGATATCGTTCGTGTAGCATTTTGGTTCTGATTCAGCAAATCATAAACTTTAACCTTAGCCATAAGTTTCTTATCAAAGAAACTATAGGAAAGGCTTGTATTCCATAAAAAGAAATCTTTCTTATAGCCATCGGCAATATTAGAGTTATAGGTATACCCAAAATCGTTACCAAAAATCCAATTCTTTGGCCAATAATTGGTAAGCTGCATAGTAAATTTATGTACAAAACTTGATGCCGAACTCACTATATAATTAGAATATTTGGTGTCATTAAGGGTATACCTATAGCTTGGACTTATTGAAAATAACTCGCCGTAATCATACGAAAAATTAACTCTCGGGTTTAAGTCAAAAACATTTGCCTCATATAGCTGACCGTCTGTAAAACCTTTTGTCAAATCGTAACCACCATTACATCCTAAACCAAATTTAAAACTATGCACGCCATTTTTAATCGTCTTATTCCAGTAGAAGCCTAACCAGCTTTCATAAGTGCCCGAAATATTCTCATAAGTCGTTGTTCGTTTCCTGTTTTCATCATAAATCGTTGAGGAAACAATCTGATTGTCATAAATAGTGCCTCCGGCATAAATACTATAACCTGAACGTGTGGCATAATCAAAATCCCTAAAGCTAAAATAGAATCGATGGTATTTGTTTGGATCCAATTCTGGATTTCCAATAAATGTGCTTAACGGGTTAGCCAGATTCTCAACCGGCAATAACTGATTTGCTTCCGGATAATAAACCTCATAATTGTAGTTTATCCAGATAGCTTTCGTTTTTGTGAAATTATATCCACCCCAAACATTGGCAACCGGCAGAATATAATTCTTTCTCAAATCAACATTATTTCCAAGATATAGTGAATGATTGTCAAATCTTGTGATAGCCTGTCCTAAACTGACCGTTAAATTCAATTTCTTTTTCGCAATGGTAATTCCTGATTTTGCCCAAATAGTATTCCTGTTGGACGTCATATAGCTTGACAAAGCATCGTTATCGATACTGTACATCTGCAAAACCGAATCAAAATCATATGCTTTCTTGTTATCTACCTTTTTCTCCTGTTCCACATCAAGACTTACATTTATACTAAGCGAATCCATAACCGGCTCTGTATATTGAGCTCCAATCGAATACTTATCCGTTATGAAGCGCGAGTTTTTGGTTTGATTCCTGATATCATCCGGGTCTGAACCCTGATAAAAGATAGTGTTCGAATTTGTCAGGTTATCTTGTTCACTTCTCGTGTTTTCATTTTGAACTGAACCGCTTATGTTTCTGCCTTTTCGACGGAAAGATTTATTAATATCAATCGTATTATTAAGGCTAAGCTTATCATAATCGTTGGTTATGAAAGAGGTGCTTTCGTTAAGCAATTGATTCGTGTCATCGAGAGATTCTTCATGGGAATTGCTTCTGGATTTGTTGTTTGATTTCGCAAATTTGGGTGTCATAACGAATGAAAAAGTTGAATCAACTTTATATTCCAATTCCATATTGAGATTATGGCTGAATTTATCTTCCTTTGAATCAGAAATCGAATTGGTAGCAAAATTTCCGTCGGGTAAAAAGTTAATCTGATTGGCCTTCCTTTTATTAGTGGTGTCTGCACCCGCATAAAAATAACTTGCAGTCGCATCAAAATCTTTAGCTAGTTCATCGCTATAATTAATTCCAACCAAATTAGAATGCGTAATTCCCTTATTGCCGCCAAAAGTCATTCCATTTAATCCAAATGAACCGTCGGAACTGGTGTAAAATGAATTATTTCGGCTTCCACTCATATTGTCGAAAATCTCATCCATTGAAAAGCCTGTGGCATTAATGTTATTCGATGAAGCCAAAACGCTTACTTTTTGTTTATTTTTAAAATAATTGACGAGTGCACTACTTTCATAGCGCTTATCTGTTCCCGCACCAGCCATGAATTTTCCAAACAAGCCTTTGTTCTTATCTTCATCAATAGTCAGGTTAATGCTGGCATTATTGGAACTCGCGGCTTGCCCTGTGATTTCTTCCTTTTTGGTTTTGGTATCGGTAACCTGAACCTTATTGATAATGTCAGAAGGCAGGTTTTGCAAAGCAATTTTACCGTCTTTATCAAAAAATGGTTTGCCATTTACAAGGATTTGGTTGACTTCCTTTCCGTTAACGGTAATCTTTCCTTCGGCGTCAATTTCAACTCCGGGAAGTTGCTTTAGTAAGGTTTCCACATTAGCATCGGGACGCAATTTGAATGAAGAAGCATTGAATTCTAATGTATCTTTTTTGATTCGGATTGGTGGTGTTTCGTTTTTGATGACTATTTCATCTAGTTTATTGGCAGCTTCTGTTATTTCAATGGTGCCAAAATCTTTATTTTCAGAAATCGAAAGCAACTCACTTTTAGATTCACGATAACCTATATAAGAAATTTTTAGGAAAACCGGCTGATTTATTTTTTTGA
>JAZKCP010000032.1:0-2550 GCA_040388035.1 Bacteroidota bacterium
GGCCTCCTGCTCCCAAAGCAGGCGCGATAACCGGGCTACGCTACACCCCGAAAAATCAAAAAGCGGAGAGTAAGGGATTCGAACCCTTGGTACAGTTTCCCATACGCATGTTTAGCAAACATGTCCTTTCGGCCACTCAGGCAACTCTCCAGATTTTAAATAATGCTCAAAGAACTTAACTTTTTTGCGGTTGCAAATGTAACTTTTCATTCTATAATTTACAACTATTTCATTTCTTTTTTTAGCGAATAAAATAAATAACTTTTAAAAAGCTTCACTTTCAACATACTAGAAAATATATAATTTTATCGGACAATCTATTTGTTTAACAATAAAGCCCTCAAAAAATTATTCTTTGATGGCTTTATAACTTAATGATTGTTAATTTTATTTTTTTACAGGCATTGCCGGCATGTTAGAATTGTAACAATCTCGATAGATTTTCCATTTTCCGTCTTCCATTTTATAGACTTCAAGTGCTTTTCCTTCGTCAAGTACTTTTCCATCCTTGTCGGAAATGGTCCATGAATTTTCTGTAGTTAGATTGGTCTCATTTCCCCAAATGTCCAGAAGGTTCAATTTTATTTTTGTTGTGTCATCTTTAAACCACATTCCAAAGGTTTTTTGAATGGCTGGTCTTCCTTCAACTGCTTTAGCGTTAGGATTCATGAATTTTGCATCAGATGCATAGCAATTGGCAAGTGCGACAGAATCCTTAGCGTTGTATGCTTTTTCAAATTCTGCATAACCGGTTTCAACAGATGTTCTCGCAGCGGTTAAATCAAAAGTGGCTGGTGCAGCTGCTGGTTCTCCCGAATTTTCTTCTGCCTTTTTGCAGCTCATGCTTACTAAGATCAGGGACAAGAACACGATTTTAAATAATTGGATTTTTTTCATAAGTGATAATTTTAAATTAGTTAGTTATTGATTATTTAAATTTATAAAATATTGATTGTCAATTGGTATTAGGTATAAATACTTGTTAACAAAAAACCCGTCCTGCTTTCACAAAACGGATTCTAATTATCTAAAAATCTAATGATCTAATTAATCTACAAGTGAATCACTTCACCATAAGCATCAGCAACAGCTTCCATAACCGCTTCGCTCATCGTCGGATGTGGATGGATTGCTTTTAGGATTTCGTGTCCTGTCGTTTCTAATTTACGTGCTACAACTGCTTCAGCAATCATATCGGTAACGCCTGCACCAATCATGTGGCAACCTAACCATTCGCCATATTTGGCGTCAAAAATTACTTTTACAAATCCATCAGGAGTTCCGGCAGCTTTTGCTTTTCCCGATGCTGAGAATGGGAATTTACCGATCTTCAGTTCGTATCCTTTTTCTTTGGCCTGTTTTTCGGTTAAACCAACAGAAGCAATTTCCGGAGTGGCATAGGTACAGCCCGGTACATTTCCGTAATCGATTGGCTCAACATGCAAACCTTTGATTTTTTCCACACAATTAATACCCTCCGCCGAAGCAACGTGAGCCAACGCCTGGCCTGGTGTTACATCGCCAATAGCATAATAACCGGGAACATTGGTTTGAGCATAGTCGTTTACCAAAATTTTATCCTTATCCGTTTTGATACCAACTTCTTCCAAGCCAATATTTTCGATATTTGTTTTAATTCCGACTGCAGAAAGCAAAATATCAGCTTCCAGGATTTCTTCACCTTTTGCGGTTTTTACAAATGCTTTTACGCCTTTACCTGAAGTATCGATTTTTTCAACAGAAGAATTTGTCATTACAGTTATTCCCGCTTTTTTCAACGAACGTTCGAATTGTTTTGAAATATCTTCATCCTCAACCGGAACTACATTTGGCATAAACTCAACGATGGTAACTTCTGTTCCCATTGCGTTATAGAAATGAGCGAACTCAACTCCGATAGCACCTGAACCAACGACAATCATTTTCTTTGGCTGTGTAGGCAATGTCATTGCCTGACGGTAACCAATTACTTTTATCCCGTCTTGTGGTAAGTTTGGCAATTCGCGTGAGCGCGCACCTGTGGCGATGATAATATGGTCTGCTGAATATTCGGTAACTTTTTTGTCTTTATCTGTAACGTCAACTTTCTTTCCCGGTTTTAGTTTTCCGAAACCATCGATAACGTCAATTTTGTTTTTCTTCATTAGGAACTGAACACCTTTGCTCATTCCGTCGGCAACATCTCTTGAACGTTTTACAACTGCTGAGAAATCTTTATCAAACTCCTTAATGGTTAATCCATAATCAGAAGCATGTTTTAGGTAATCAAATACCTGCGCCGACTTTAAAAGCGCTTTGGTTGGGATACAACCCCAATTGAGGCAGATTCCGCCAAGGTTTTCCTTTTCGATTACGGCTACTTTAAAGCCTAATTGCGAGGCACGTATTGCAGTAACATAACCGCCCGGACCACTTCCTAAAACAATAATATCGTATTTCATTTTGTGCTTGTTTATTTGTTATTTGAACAAAATGCAGTCGCTTACGCTCGTGCCATATGTATAAAAATTCTTTGATTAATTGAGACTGCGAATTTATGGATTTATTTTG
>JAZKCP010000032.1:2630-3658 GCA_040388035.1 Bacteroidota bacterium
ATAATTCCATTTTTATTCAAGTGCATCGTATTATAAAAATAGTTGATATCACTTCGGATATGAACTGCATTCACATCCATAAAAGGAATTTTAAGACTGTCACAAATCAATTTCGGAGCGGCAAAAGTTTTTTCATCATAAGCTACTTTATAAACCGGAGTTTGGATACAAATTAATTTGATGTTACTCTTTTTACATAGTTTGTCGAATTCACCCAAAGCCTTTGTTACTGATTTAATTTCGTTTGATTTAAAATAATGTTTCTTATTGACATAGTTTATAGGATATTTTATCGTATCCCATTTTTCATCGTGAAGTTCAAATCCTTCCGGAAAACTATTCGATTTTTTTAAGGTAATGCAATCTTCGAAAAGCTGGTATTTAAAGAGTGCATAAAGAGGAATGTATTTTTCGCAATTGTCAAATTTGAAATAATTAACCAGATCATTATTTTCTTTAGTTGGTAAGAATGCAAATCGAGCGTAATAGTTTTTACCTGTAAGGTTGGTGTTTTTATCAATACTGCCCAGTATTGCCGGCTGATCAAAGTTCAAAAGCACATATTTTGGTGCTTTATTTTTGGCCAAATAGTTCTCTAATCTAAGTTGGATTGCAGTCATATCATTATGGCCATTCATGCCTAGGTTTATGGTTTTCAAATGGTATGTTTCCTCGAAAAATCTTGGGTCGAAATGTGCCCAGCATCTTGAGCTTCCAATCAAAACCAAATCAGCATTGCTATTGGCGGTAGTATCCCAGTTATCATAACCGGTGACAGTTTTATCTTTTATCCTGTACGAAATGAATAATTGCAAGAGACACACAATGACTATTACAAAGCTTAAAAACAGTACACTATTTTTTAAAAATTTTTTCATCAGAATTGGAAATAAATAAATTCCTGGTTGGAACCAATACTCGAATAGTAGTAGATTAGTATAATCAGAAAGCTATAAAAACTCCATCTTAATAGCCTGTTCCAATTTAGTCCAAATGATTGAATTGCAAATTGTTTTTCCCTGCCAATC
>JAZKCP010000033.1:0-9240 GCA_040388035.1 Bacteroidota bacterium
TGATTGAAGTCAATTGTGCCGCTATTCCTTCAGAATTAATAGAAAGCGAATTATTCGGACACGTAAAAGGTGCATTTACTTCTGCAGTAAAAGACAGAGCCGGAAAATTCGAAGCTGCCGATGGCGGAACGATTTTCCTTGACGAAATTGGAGATATGAGCCTTTCGGCGCAAGCCAAAGTATTGCGAGCCTTGCAGGAAAGCTTAATCCAGAGAGTTGGTGCTGATAAAGACATCAAAATCAATGTGAGAGTGATAGCGGCAACCAATAAGGATTTGAAAAAGGAAATCGCCGAAGGAAGATTCAGGGAAGATTTGTATCATCGTTTGGCAGTAATTTTAATCAAAGTTCCGTCGTTAAATGACAGACGTGATGATATTCCGCTGTTGATTGAGCATTTTGCAACAAAAATTGCTGAAGAACAAGGGAATTCGCCAAAATCATTTTCAAATGAAGCCGTTAAATTATTACAGGAATACGACTGGACCGGAAATATCCGTGAACTTCGGAATGTAGTGGAGCGTTTGATAATCCTTGGTGGAAACGAAATCTCAGAAATGGATGTGAAATTATTTGCAAGTAAATAAAGTTTACGGTTTACAGTTTACAGTTTACAGTTTTGTAAATTTCTACTGTTAACCGTTAGCTGTTAACCGTTAACTATGAACTTAAAAAAAATAAACCCAAACCTCCAGAAAGCATTAATTGAAAACGGTTTAACCGAAGCCAATGAAATGCAACAGGAAACTTTTTCCACCATCAAAAGTGGGGCAGATGCGGTAATTCAGTCGCCAGGCGGAACAGGAAAAACAACTACAATCGTTTTAAATGTCATCCAAAAATTAGAAAAGACATTAGACGAAAGTACCAGAGCTTTAATTCTTGTTGAAAGCAAGGAAAAAGTGTTGGAAATGGAAGAACTATTTTTAAAATATGGACAATATACCGATTTAAGTATTTTGGGAGTACATGACAAAGGCGATATTGATTATGATAAGAATGTTGTTTCAATGGGACTGGACATTTTGATTGGAACACCGAATAAAATCAACGCCATGTTTTCATCGGCCGGATTTAACAGCAATACCATTAAGTTGATGATTGTTGATGATGCCGAAATATTATTCAGAAGCCGGATGGATGCGGTTGTTCTTCGTTTGTCCAACAGTATTGAAAAAACACAACGCCTGTTCTTTTGCTCCCAAATAACCGAAAGAGTAGAATCATAACTCAAAATGGGCTTAATTAAAATATTTTCAGGAGAAGAAATCCTGGCGGCAAGCTTAAAGGAAAAACTGGAAGAATCCGACATCAACGTAGTCATTAGAAATAACAATCAGGCGAATGTTTTGCCAAGTATCCAAACGGCAAAAGCGGTCGAATTATTCATTCAGGAAATTGATTTTGGTAAAGCACATCCTGTGATAGAAGAATTTCGATTGAGTATTTAGGATGAAAAAAGGAACTGGAATAGCATAATTTCTTGTTTTTGCATTGGCAATCCTGATGTTAAAGGAATTTCGATTGAGTTATTAAAAGATTCTATAACTTAACTGCAAGCCAACTGAAGAATAATCAACTCCATAATTCGAAGAAGTACTAATTCCCCGTTTAAAGTCGGTTTTTACCTCAAGGTTTATCCTGTTGTTATAACTATATCCCACACCAAAATCAATGCTGCCTCCTTTTGATTTCAAATCATATTCTTCATCCACTGAGCCTGTTTGGGTAAATTTCAAGTCGCCCTTGTCAATGTAGATGGCATAACTAACATTGATGAAAAGTCTCGATTTCGGATTCAAAAAGATGTAATGCCTCATTCCTAATGGTACTTCAAAATAGCTATAATTGATATCGACATGATTGGTAACCTCAGTGCCGGTTCCACCAAAACCGTCATTTTTAACATACGTTTTATCAGTGGTGAAATTTTGATAAGTAGGTGTCAAAATTAGGCTCCATTTTTGTTTATTAAATGGCAAAACATATTCCACTTCCGCACCAAAACCAACAACTGATTTTTTTATATCGATAGCTCTATTGAAATGTTGGCTACCATCGGTGATGGATAAACTGACCATATTCATACCCACTGCAACTTTGAAATTTAATTTCCCTTTTTCCTTTTGTACAGCATAAGTCGATTTGGTTTTCCCCTGGCAGGAATTAAATTTTGTAAAATGTTGGATCAAATCGCCGCGGTTATAGCCTATGTTTTGAAAATTGGAAAGCGACATATCATCGCATTTCACATCATTGTACAATTGTTGCCTGAAATAATTGTTGGTTTTCAGGCCGTCGGAATAGCTGTTGATATTATCTGAAACTAGCTCATTGGAGATGTATTTAATAGAAATAAGCTGATTCAACGGAACTGTTTCGGTTTTGTAAAAATACTTAAAAAAGTTATCCTGAACATATTGATAAAGCGATGCTTCGCCTTCAACCAGAACCTTTAGGAAAAGCGTTTCTTTTACCCAAACAGGGTTTTTATTAGTTGTGACATACCGTAAATCATCACCCGATTTTTCGATATTGACCGTAAAACGCTTGTATTTGCTCTCGTCATAAACACCAAATTCCAGTATGCTCTCCATGTCTCCTGTCTGGGATTTTTTCGAATCAGCCGTCAGTTTATATTCAAAATTAGTAGGATTGTTCAACCAATCAATATTCCTGATAAAACACTCCGTTCGCTCCAGATTATTTGAAATAAAATACCCTTTTTCAAAATGAATTTGGGCTGACAGGTTCATAAACGAAAAAAGGACAATGGCATAAACCGCGTTTTTCATAAGGCATAATTTGATATTGGTCAAATATAGAATTTTTCTTAAAAAAAACAAGTTTTCAGGAATTTGCACTCAAAAAAGTTGTTTAAAAAAATAATTGGCTAATCTAATGGTGATTGACTCATCAGTCGCTATTTAAATATTTTCAATCGGCTAACCAACACGGTAATAAATATTCCGAAAACGCCTATAATCGCAAAGGAATATTTTAAACTGGTCAGTTCAGCAATAAAACCTATCAACGGCGGACCAATTAAAAATCCAAGGAAACTGATACTGGAAACTATCGTCAGCGCAATGCTTGTGGGAACTTTTCCATTATTTCCGGCGACATTAAATATGATTGGAACCACATTGGAAACGCCAAAACCAACCATCATAAAAGCAATCGTACACGGAATTAAATAAGGAAATAAAACGGCGCTGTATAATCCGGTTGAAATTACAATGCCGCTGACCAGCAATACTTTTTTGTTTCCGTATTTGTGTACTAAAAAATCACTCAAAAAGCGTCCTGAAGCCATGCTAATCATAAAGGTTGTGTATCCCAAAACAATCAAGGCACCAGGCGCTTTTACTATTTCCTTGAAATAAACACCGCTCCAGTCAAACATAATGCCTTCGCTTGCCATACAGCAAAAGCAAATAATGCCTAACCAAATCAATGTTGCATCGGGTTTTTTGAAAAAAGAATAACTTGCTTGTTCTTCCTGTTGTTTTACTTTGGTTTTAACGATAAATTTATAGTTGAACACTACTATCAATACAATTAATACAAAGGCAATCATAAAATGCTGAACCGGACTCATTTCTAACGCAAGCATTATCAAGCTCATTAAGGCTCCGAAAAAACCGGCCAAACTCCACGAACCATGAAACGAACCGACAATAGGTTTGTCAAAAAGCTGTTGCGTATAAACGCCTTGTGTGTTCACAGCGATGTTGCAGAAATTCCCAAAGAATCCAAACAGGAATAAACCAATAGCCAACTCCCATTTTACGGTAGCTAATCCCAATAAAGTTAGAAAAAAGGCATAGAGTAAAAGTCCAATGATTGAGATGTTCCGGCTTCCGTATTTAGCGACAATCTTACCCGAAATTGGCATGCCAACAAGCTGACCGATTGGCAAGGCAAAAAGTAATGTTCCTAATCCGGCTTCGCTCAATTGGAGCATCGATTTAATATCCGGTATCCGGCTTGCCCAGGTCGCAAAACAAAATCCCATTCCGAAAAAGAATAAAGAAGTAGCCAGCCGAACTCTGTTCAAATAGGACTTTTTTGCTTTTCTAAAACCTTTCTTAATCTTGGCTTTAGGCAAAATTTTGGATAAAAAACTATAATCTATTAAAGGCATGATTCAGAATTTAGCTTAAAAGTAACCATTTCTTTTTGGATAAGAAAGACGCAAAACCGTTATGAACTAATTACAACGTTATTGTTATTAAATTATTTCATTTTCAAATTGGGTATTTAAACTATCTTTGCACCTTCAAAAAATCTAGGAGTCTAACAATCTAATAATCTAGCAATCTAAATGATTACTGTAAATGACATAGCCGTTGAATTTGGCGGCACAACTCTTTTTAGCGAGGTTACTTTCGCCATCAATGAAACCGATAAAATTGCCCTTATGGGAAAAAACGGCGCCGGAAAATCGACGCTGTTAAAAATCGTAGCCGGAGAAAATAAACCAAGCCGTGGAAATATTTCAGCTCCAAAAGAAGCCGTAATTGCTTACTTGCCTCAGCATTTGTTGAAATCAGACAATTGCACTGTAATGGAAGAAGCATCGAAAGCTTTTGAAGAGGTTTTCAAAATGAGAGATGAAATCGATGCAATCAATGAGCAGCTGACCATTCGTACCGATTATGAAAGTGATGAGTATATGAAGCTGATTGAGCGTGTATCAGAGTTGAGCGAGAAATACTATTCAATTGAAGAAGTCAACTACGAAGCCGAAGTAGAAAAAGTTTTGAAAGGATTAGGATTCGAGAGAGAAGATTTTAACCGCCCAACTTCGGAGTTTTCAGGTGGTTGGAGAATGCGTATTGAATTAGCTAAAATTCTTTTAAAACAACCCGATTTGATTTTGCTTGATGAACCGACGAATCATTTGGATATGGATAGTATTCAGTGGTTGGAAGATTTTTTGATTAATCAGGCGAAAGCGGTAATGGTGATTTCGCACGACAGGGCGTTTGTCGATAATATTACCAATCGAACCATTGAAGTGACAATGGGAAGAATCTACGATTACAAGGCAAAATATTCGCATTATCTGGAGTTGAGAAAGGACAGAAGAGTTCATCAGCAAAAAGCCTATGACGAGCAGCAGAAATTTATTGCCGACAATCAGGCTTTTATTGACCGTTTCCGAGGTACTTTTTCAAAAACAGATGAAAAAATCGTTCCGATTGAAGTAGACGAAATCGATACTTCAGCATTGAAGTTGAAATTTCCACCATCGGTTCGTTCGGGACAATATCCTGTAATCGTTCGCGATTTGGAGAAATCATACGGAGATCATTTGATTTTTAAAGACGCCAATATGGTTATTGAGCGTGGCCAGAAAGTTGCTTTCGTTGGTAAAAACGGGGAAGGAAAATCGACGATGATTAAAGCCATTATGAAAGAAATCGGAATTGATAACGGAAATGTTGAGGTTGGACACAATTCACAGATTGGTTATTTTGCCCAAAACCAGGCGTCATTATTAGACGAAAACGCAACCATTTTTGAAACGATTGACAATATAGCCGTTGGTGATGTCAGAACTCAAATCAAGAATATTTTGGGAGCATTTATGTTCCATGGCGATGACATCCAGAAAAAAGTAAAAGTGCTTTCGGGTGGAGAAAAAACACGTTTGGCAATGATAAAATTATTGTTGGAACCGGTTAATTTGTTGATTCTTGATGAACCTTCCAATCACTTAGATATGAAGACAAAAGATATTATCAAAGAAGCATTAAAAGATTTTGACGGAACCTTAATATTAGTTTCTCACGACAGGGATTTCCTTGACGGATTAGCAACGAAGGTTTTTGAGTTTGGAAACAAACGTGTTAAGGAACATTTTGAAGATCTTAAAGGTTTCCTCGAACACAAAAAGATGGAAAGCTTAAAAGAGATTGAAAAGTAGATAAAATCAGAAACCCTGCTCGTGTGCATCCGAACAGGGTTTCTTCCTTCAATCAACACCCAACATCATTGTCTTTTCTTTTTCATTAATTCACTGCGTCCATCAAGCGAATAAACTCGGCTCTGTATCCTTGGTCATCAAAAGCCAAACCTTCTTTTGCCAGTTTTTTGATATCTGACATGGATTTGTTTGAAACAAATTTTGAATCCCTTAATTTCAAACCAAACCAAGCTACGGCTGAGCTAAATTTTAGATCATTCGAACTGTTAGCCATTTCATTTGACTTGTCTTCAATAACTCTAATCATTTCAATGCTTTTATCTCCATCTGGTTTTTTGTAACGGAATTTCACTGTTGCCAGTTCATCATTGAATTTGGTTGGAGTTTCTTTGGTTTTAGTGTATTTCAAATCGGTTGGTTCGTTATAGAATTTGCTTTCAACGCCAACAGGAATGATTTCATATAAAGCTGTTACAGTATGGCCGCTTCCCAATTCTCCTGCATCAATCGCATCATTTTTAAAATCTTCCGGATTCAGTTTGCGGTTTTCATAACCAATCAATCTGTAAGAAGCTACATGTGCCGGATTGAACTCGATTTGGATTTTGACATCTTTGGCAATCGCAAACATTGAACCTTTGAATTCCTTACCCAAAAAGCGATTCGCTTCCTGAATGTTATCGATATAAGCATAATTCCCGTTGCCTTTATCGGCTAAGGTTTCCAATTTGCTGTCTTTGTAATTTCCCATTCCGTAACCTAAACAAGTCAGGAAGACACCTGATTTTCTTTTGTCTTCAATCAACGTCTGCATATCGCTGTCAGACGAAGCTCCAACATTAAAATCACCGTCTGTAGCTAAGATTACACGGTTGTTTCCGCCTTTGATAAAGTTCTCAGTTGCGATTTTATACGCCAATTGGATTCCGGCTCCGCCAGCAGTACTTCCGCCAGATTGTAATCTGTCCAAAGCATCGATAATCGTTTGTTTCTGATTTCCGGAAGTTGGAGCTAACACCAATCCGGCAGCACCGGCATAAACTACGATAGAGATTTTATCTTCATCACGCAATTGGCTTACCAAAACCTTTAATGATTCTTTTACCAATGGCAGTCTGTTGTAACCACTCATCGAACCTGAAACATCAATCAGGAAAACCAAGTTGGAAGCTGGTAAATTATCTGTTGGAATGATTTTTCCCTGCAATCCTATGCGGACTAATTTTGTGTTCATATTCCAAGGACAATCGCTGTATTCTGTATTGATAGAAAACGGATGCTCGTCTTTTGGCTGTGGATATTGATACTTAAAGAAATTTACCATTTCCTCTACGCGAACCGCATCTTTCGGAACTTTTTGCCCTGCATTGATAAAGCGGCGAATATTAGTATACGAAGCATTATCAACATCTATCGAAAAAGTGGAAAGCGGAGCGGTTTTTGGGTTTTCAAAAACATTTTCTATCAGCATGCCGTAGTCTTCATCGTTAACATTAAAAAGCTGTGAATTGGCGATGGAATCCTTTACAATATGAGGTTTAACAGGAGAATCTGCACTGATGGAAGAATTACCCCGGATAATAATGGATGATGAAGTGCCAACCTTACCGGAGTTATGAACAATGTTTAATCCTGCAACTTTTCCTGATAGCTTTTGCTGAACAGCAGCGTTTGATTTATTACGTACAGATTCTGGAGATACTGTTGAGTAGGCAACAGATTTTTTTTGTACAGAATAATTATATTCTGAATCGTTACTGTAACCTTCTACTACAACTTCATCCAGTCTCACACTGTCTTCTTTCAACATCACATTGATAATAGTAGAATTTCCTACTTTGAAGATTTCATTTTTATAGCCAACAAAACTGAATACTAGAGTTTCTCCGGTGCTGGCTTTGATAGTATACTTTCCGTCAAAATCTGTCTGTGTGCCGCGGGTTGTTCCTTTTACAACTATATTGGCTCCAGGCAACGGTCCGGTTTTATCGGAAACGACACCTGAAATGGTTTTTTGCTGTGCGTTACTCACGACACAAAAGAGCATAGCAATGGCTAATGAAATAAGTTTTAGACTTTTCATGGCTTTAGATTTAAAAGTTAGATAATGTTATTTTGCTTTCTTCGAAGCAGTTACGGGTTTTCGGTTTTTGGTGGTAATAATGACGACGCCTTTACTACCTTTTTTACCATATTGTTCGATTGCTTTTTCATCCTGCAGTATGGTCAGCGTCTCGATTTCCTGTTTGTTTAGCGGTGTATAAGGGCTAGTAGGGTTGGGGCCAAAAACTTCCTGTTCGCTAAATTCTATTCCGTTAATGATATAAAGAGGCTCTTTTAACACCACCAAAGAATCGGCTTGATCGAATTCAATATTTTCCAGCTTTTTCTTTACCACTTTATTTTCAATTACCACTAAAGGTTCTTCTTTACGATCATTGGAAACTTTAGTGCTTTTATCCATAAAAAGTTCTATATCGTTTGTTTTTTCCTTTATGACTTCAAATTTGTAGTCCTCAGTTTTAGCAGCTGATGGTGCAAAATAACTTTGTGTAATTGAATTAACATTGGTTATTTCATCAACTTCCTGTTTAGCTTCCATCGCTACCTGAGTTTCGGGTTTAATCTGCTTATGGAGAATTTCTTCAGCGTCTTTTTTAATAGCCGGATTTACAGGCTCTGATATTACTGTTGGATTTGCCGTCGGGTTTATTCTTTTAATTGTATCAGTCGAAGTTACTATTTCGCTTGGTTTGATATCATTTTGGTTAGTTTTGAAAAACTGATATCCCAACGTGGCTATTAGCAAAAGTGAAGCGGCGACAGCAATTTTTTTCCAGCGCCAGACTGCTTTTTTATCCTCTTTATTGTCAAGTTTTTCTTCTACACGATTCCAAACTTTTTCCATTCCGGGAAAGTGTTTGGTCTCGGCATTTTCAGCAGCCGATTTGATTTCGTTAAACAAAGATTCGTTATTTTCCATGACTATTTTGCTTTTTGATAATACAACTGATTAACTAAGTCTTTCAGTTTTGTTTTGGCAACATTCAATTGTGATTTGGATGTGCCTTCTGTAATATTGAGCATTACCGCGATTTCCTTATGACCATAACCTTCAATAACAAACAGATTGAAAATGGTTTTGCAGCCTACCGGAATACGCTCGAGCAACTTCAATAAATCTTCTTCTTCCAATGGTGTTTTTTCTATACTTTGAGGCTGAATACGCAATGGATTATCTTCTAAATACAGATTGAAATTTACATTTCGTTTTAAATGATAGAGACAATGATTTACCGTTATCT
>JAZKCP010000034.1:0-12582 GCA_040388035.1 Bacteroidota bacterium
TGGATTGGATGGTTTGGGTAATATTATTTACCACGCCACGAGCCACACCAAGACTTTTGGATTTTCCAACACCCAAAATTTCTAACTTCCCATACTCATTTTTCTTGCCAATCATGGCAACAATCTTTGTAGTCCCAATGTCTAATCCTACTGCAATATTCTCTTTTTCCATAATCTCCTATTTAATGCAAACCACTTGCTTAGTAAACTTCAGGTTAATCCTTTTGTATTTGTTCAAAGTGCTGTCCGAAACTGCCTTCTGAAAAAATGCTTTATAATTCTTAAATTTCTTTTCAATGTTAATAGTTCTGCCGAAATCGATCTTGTAATCGTAATTCCTACTTGCCATAACCAAGCTGCCATTAGACAAAACCTGCACACCAATGATATTTTTTTTCAAAAATTCATCTTCATTAATCATCCTTAAAACTTCAGATAATTTCTCTTTTTTTACTACTGTAATTTCCCCCGACAATAATGGAACCCTGGCTGTGTAATTATCCGATAACGGCATTTTATTTCCCTCATAATCAATATAAAAAGAACCCGTTTCGTCAAACACTCTTCCTACTGGTGTTTTTTGTTTTACCACTGCTTTCAAAACGCCATCTACACTGACAAAAACATCCGCTTTCTGGATCATTTGCTGTTTGCTGATGGACAACTCCAATTTCTTCAAATCTAAATCAACTTTATGGATTGTTTTTAAGTCGTTATTTTTTTCTATTAACAATTTATTAACCATTTCAGGCTTCAAAAATAAGGTGTTTTCACCTACAAAAACGATCTCGGTTTTCTTTATTTTTCGATTTTCATTTCTATAGGAAGTGAAAGAATACAGGAAGATAACCAATGAAATCATCAGTACCAGTCGTATGTTTGTCCAATTAAAAATTTTCATAATAAAGCCTGTTTAATGTTAGGAACTAATTCACCAATATCGCCCGCTCCGATTGTCACAATTATTGTAGCGTCACTTTCTAAAATTGACGAAATTAAATCGGTTTTTGACACTAATTTCTTGTCGTTGTTTTCGATTTTTGAAAGCAGCCATCCCGATGTGATTCCGGCCATTGGTAATTCGCGTGCAGGATAAATATCGAGCAATAAAATTTCATCAAATTGTGATAAGCTTTTGGCAAAATCATCAGCGAAATCCTTGGTTCTGCTGAACAAATGTGGCTGGAAAATTGCCAGCACTTTTTGGTTCGGATACAACTCGCGAACCGCCTGATGCACCGCATTAATTTCGGTCGGATGATGTGCATAATCATCAATGTAAACTAGAGCTTCATTTTTAATCTGATACGAAAACCTGCGTTGGATTCCTTTAAATGAAGCCATAGCTTTAGCAATGGTTTTGGTTGGGGAACCAAAAGTTTTAGCCATCGCTAAAGCCATCATGGCATTCATTAAATTATGTCTTCCGGGTAAGCCAAATTGTATATTTTCAATTGTTTCCGAAGGTGTCTGCACATCAAAAACATAATAGCCATTTTCAATTCTGACATTAAAAGCTTTAAAAGTCGCTTCTTCATCAATTCCGACAGTCAATCCTTCTAACGGCAACCCTTTTGGAACAAATAGTTTATTCTTATCTTCTACCTTATCTGCAAATTCCCTAAACGAATCTTCTATTGCATTTTTATCGCCATAGATATCCAAATGATCCGCATCCATTGAGGTTACGCATGCAATATTTGGATGCAGGTGCAAAAAGGAACGGTCGAATTCATCGGCTTCGACAACGGTTACTGTTTTTCCATTTCCAATCAAATTGGAATGATAATTTTCTACAATTCCGCCAATAAATGCCGTGACATCCGCACCAGTTTCATAAAGGATATGACCAAGAATACTTGATGTCGTTGTTTTTCCGTGTGTTCCGGCAACGGCAAAACAAAAGGTATCTTTAGTTATGATTCCCAAAACTTCTGCACGCTTTTTTACTTCATATTCTCTTTCGATAAAATAATTCCATTCGGAATGCGTAATTGGAACCGCAGGAGTTATGATTACCAAAGTATTTTCGACATAATAATCTGTTGGAATCAAACTGATGTTGTCCTCAAAGTGAATTGACATTCCGCTTGCGATCAATTCGTCAGTAAGCATCGTCGCTGTTTTGTCGTAACCCGAAACGTTCTTTCCAATATTTTGAAAATAACGGGCCAAGGCGCTCATTCCGATGCCACCAATTCCGATGAAATAGACGTTATGTATTTGATTTAAATTCACTTATTTTATCAGCTTAACTATTTGTTCCACTATATCTTTTGTTGCGTTTGGCTTCGCCAGTTTTTTGATGTTTTCGCTCAATTCCTTTTGCAGGCCTTCATTGAAAATCAAATTCGAAAAAATCGGTTCAAAAGTGAAGTTCAAATCACTTTCCTTAATCATAAGCGCACCATTTTTATCGACTACTGCTTTTGCATTTTTGGTTTGATGATCTTCGGCTACATTTGGCGACGGAATAAAAATTACTGGTTTTCCAACCAGACACAACTCCGAAACCGATGATGCTCCGGCACGCGAAATTACAAAGTCGGCTGCCGCATAAACCAAATCCATCCTGTCAATAAATGACACAACCTGCACAAGCTGTCCGTCGGAAAAATGGTTGTAATCGTGATAATACAATTTGCCACACTGCCAGATAATCTGAATATCTTTTGAAACCAGATTATAGATTTCCTTTTCTATCAATTGGTTTATTCTTCGGGCGCCAAGGCTTCCACCAAGTACCAAAAGTGTTTTTTTATTCGGATTTAAATTGAAATGCTGAATCGCTTCTTTTCTTTTAGAATCAATTTCCAATAAATCCTGACGAACCGGATTTCCAGTCAAAACAATTTTATCTTTTGGAAAGAACCGCTCTAAATTTTCATAAGCTACGCAAATTGCCTTGGCACTTTTGCTCAACAGTTTATTGGTAATTCCGGGATAGGAATTTTGCTCCTGAATCAGTGTTGGAATGTTTAAACTATTTGCCGCCTGTAATAATGGTCCGCTCGCAAAACCACCCGTTCCAATTACCACATCGGGTTTGAACTCCCTGATTATTATTCTTGATTTCCACAAACTGCTTGCCACCTTAATTGGAAACATCACATTTTGCAAAGTCAGTTTTCGTTGGAGGCCCGCAATCCAAAGCCCTTCAATTTTATAACCTACTTGTGGCACTTTTTGCATTTCCATTTTGTCTTTGGCGCCAACAAAAAGAAATTCAGCGTCCGGGAAACGCAATTTTAATTCATTGGCAATAGCAATGGCCGGGTAGATATGCCCACCTGTTCCGCCGCCACTTAATATGAATTTTAGGTTCTGCATCCTACTTTTTATTTAAAACCGCGCTCATTGGATTTGCCTTATCAACGATTGAGAAACCTTCCAGTTCCAATTTCTCGGCTTCGTCATCTTCCTGCAATTGTTTATCGATAAGCTTTTGCAAAGCATCTTCACGTTTTTGTTTGTCAGCAAGTTCTTCTGCAATTTCTTCTTCTTTTTTGGTCACACTCAATATAATTCCAAGTGCAATACAAGTCATCCAGATAGAACTTCCTCCGCTACTGATTAACGGCAAGGTTTGTCCCGTTACCGGAAGTAATTCAACCGCAACCGCCATGTTAGTCATTGCCTGAAAGATTATCGGAAAACCCAATCCAACGACGACGAGTTTTCCAAAAAGCGAATTGGCTTTGTGCGCTGCGACTACAAATCGGAACAGTAATAATAAATATAATCCTAAAACAGATAGTGCGCCTATCAAACCATATTCTTCAACTATAATGGCGTAGATAAAATCGGAAGATGATTGTGGCAAAAAGTTTTTCTGCACGCTTTTCCCTGGACCAAGTCCATAAACGCCACCTGAAGCAATAGCTATTTTTGCCTTTTCGATTTGGTAATCATCTTCATCGGGTTTGTCACTTGTAAAGTTGTCGATACGGGCAATCCAGGTATCAACACGGTTTGGGAAAGCATCCGGAAATGCTTTCGCTACCAATATGAAAAATGTCAATCCGATAATTCCAGCGCCAAGTATGATTCCGATATATTTTATTGGGTATCTCCCAATGAAAACTAACATAGTTACCATGGAAAATATCAAGGCAGCTGTCGAGAAATTGGCCGGAAGGATAAAAATTAAAGTTATAAAAACCGGCGTCCATAATTCCCAAAGTGAATTTTGGAAGGTGATTGGCGTTTCTCTTTTTTTGGATAAATACCTGGCCACAAAAACATACAATACAATCGAGGCCAATGTTGATGTTTGAAACGTAATGCCGATAAAAGGAATCTGTATCCATCGACTGGCGTTGGCTCCGTTAATGATTGTTCCCTTCAGCAAAGTATAAATAAGCAAAATCCAAACGACTGGCAGTAGGATTTTGGATATCGCCTTAAAATAATGATACGGAACTTTGTGCACTTTGTACAGAATGAAAAACCCAACAAGCACTTGTGCCGCGTGTTTCAGCAAATAGGTAAAAGCGTTTCCCGAACCGTGACGCATGTAGGCCAAATTGCTGCTCGCGCTAAAAACAGGCATAAACGAAAACAGTGCCAACAGAGCAACGAATGCCCAGATGACTTTATCTCCTTTTAAACTGTGTACTAGCTCTTTCATTTTTTTGATTTATGATTTGGGATTTAGGATTTGGGATTTAGACAATTCCTAAATCCTAATTCCTGAATCCTTAATTTTATAAATTCTTTACTGCCGCTTTAAACTGATTTCCTCTGTCTTCATAATTCTGGAATAAATCAAAACTTGCGCATGCTGGAGATAATAAAACCGCATCGCCTTTTTCTGCTATATGTTTAGCTGTAATTACCGCATCACGCATATTGTCAACTTCAACCATCATATCGACAACATTCCCAAAAGCATCAATTATCTTTTTATTATCGACACCAAGACAGATAATCGCTTTTACTTTTTCTCTCACCAAGGACATTATTTCGGCATAATCATTTCCTTTGTCAACGCCACCAACTATCCAAACCGTTGGCACAGTCATGCTGTCTAATGCAAAGAAAGTAGCATTCACATTTGTCGCTTTGCTATCGTTGATGTACTGCACATTTTGAATTTTGAGTACCTTTTCCAAACGATGCTCTACGCCTTGAAAATTGGATAAACTTTCACGAATAGTTTCCTTTCTGATTTTCATCAGTTGGGCTACAGACGTTGCTGCCATCGCATTTTTCATGTTGTGCTTTCCTTCCAGAGAAACTTCTCCGGTTTTCATTTCGAATTCTTCGTTGTTGATGATGATGTCCATAGTGTCGTTTTTGATAAATGCGCCGTTTTCAAATGTTTTTGTCAGTGAAAAAGGAACTAGTTTGGCTTTTGTTTTGTTTGTTTTGAACCATTCTGAGATTGCCTCGTCATCTGCGTCATAGATGAGATAATCATTCTCGGTTTGGTTCATTGTAATTCTGAATTTTGATGCTATATAGTTTTGATAATTATATTCGTATCTGTCCAAATGATCCGGACTTATGTTTGTTATTATGGCGATGTCGGGTCTGTATTTTACAATTCCGTCTAATTGAAAACTGCTTAATTCCAACACATAGCAATCGTAATTTTCTTCGGCAACCTCCCAGGCGAAACTTTTGCCGATATTACCACCGAGTCCTACATTCAATCCACCTTCTTTTAGCAAATGGTAGGTCAACATTGTCGTTGTCGTTTTGCCGTTGCTGCCCGTAATTCCGATGGTTTTTGCCTTGGTAAACTGAACCGTAAATTCAATTTCTGAAATCACCGGAATTCCTCTTTCCAAAAGTTTTTTTACTATTGGCGCTTTTTCCGGAATTCCAGGGCTTTTCATTACCACATCAGCATTCAGAATCAGGCTTTCGGTATGGGTTTCGTCTTCCCACTTAATGTCATATTGTTTAAGAACTTCCCTGTAATTATCTTTTATTTCTCCAAAATCAGACACAAAAACATCGTATCCTTGTTTCTTTCCCAAAATGGCCGTTCCAACGCCACTTTCTCCACCACCAAGTATTACTAATCGTTGCATTATCTCAATTTTAATGTGACTATAGAAACTATAGCAAGCAGAATTGCCACAATCCAGAAACGGGTTACAATTTTACTTTCGTGATATCCTTTCTTTTGATAATGATGGTGCAGTGGTGACATCAGGAAAATCCGTTTTCCTTCACCAAAACGCCTTTTCGTGTATTTGAAATAGGAAACCTGAAGGATTACTGATAAATTTTCGGCAAAGAAAATGGCGCATAATACAGGCAATAGCATTTCCTTTCTAACCGAAATTGCCAATACCGCAATGATTCCGCCGATGGTTAAACTTCCTGTATCACCCATAAATACAGATGCCGGAAAGGAATTATACCATAGGAATCCGATTAATGACCCAACAAAAGCGGCAATAAATACCGTCATTTCACCAGAATTTGGAATGTACATGATGTTAAGGTAATTTGACAAAATCACGTTACCCGAAACGAACGCAAAAATTCCGAGAGCGAGTACTGATATTGCAGAAGTTCCGGCTGCCAAACCATCAATCCCATCGGTTAGATTTGCCCCGTTTGAAACGGCAGTAATAATGAAAATTACAATTGGAATAAAAACCAACCAAGCCCAGTTTTCATACCCTTCGCCTGTCCACTCAATGATTTTGGCATAATCCAATTCATTGTTTTTGGTAAACGGAATTGTTGTTACGGTAGATTTTACCTCAACCGGAGCTTGTCTGACAACTGTTTCAGTTTGATTAAAAGAAGTGGGAATATTGCTCGATCTTTCGGTGACAGTAACAGTTGGATTGAAATACAAAACCGAACCTACGACAACACCCAAACCAACCTGACCAATTACCTTGAAGATTCCTTTAAGGCCTTGTTTGTCTTTTTTAAAGATTTTGATATAATCGTCGATAAACCCAATGGTTCCCATCCAAAGTGTGGTCATAACCAAAAGGATAATGTATATATTGTTAAGTTTCGTTAACAGCAAAACCGGAATCAGCGTAGCAATAATGATGATTAATCCACCCATTGTCGGCGTTCCTGCTTTTTCATTTTGACCCTGCAAACCAAGTTCTCTTACGGTTTCACCAACTTGTTGGTTTCTCAAAAAGGTGATAATTTTTTTTCCGTAAATAGTTGAAATCATCAACGAAAGTATCAATGCCAAAGCCGAACGAAAAGTGATATACTGGAAAACTCCTGCTCCGGGAATGTCCATTGTTTTGTCGAGGTATTCAAATAAATAATATAGCATATCGTTTTATTTATTGAGTTGTTCTAAAATTTCCTTTACGATTTCCATATCGTCAAAATCATGGCGAACGCCATTAATTTCCTGATAGGTTTCGTGTCCTTTTCCGGCAATCAGGATAATATCATTAGGACCAGCCAATTGACAGGCTGTTTTAATAGCTTGTTTTCTGTCAACGATGGACAATGTTTTTCTTTGATTTTGAGGCTGTACGCCTTCTTCCATGTCAGCAATAATGTCAATCGGATCCTCGGTCCTTGGATTGTCAGAAGTGATGATTACTTTATTGCTCATCGTTGATGCAATGTTGGCCATGATTGGTCTTTTGGCTTTATCCCTGTCGCCGCCGCAACCTACCACTGTTATCAATTGTTCGTTATTGGAACGGATGTCATTGATGGTTTTCAAGACATTTTCCAAAGCATCCGGTGTATGCGCATAATCAACAATTGCGGTAATTTGGAAATCGGAAACAATAAATTGAAAACGTCCGGAAACGCTTTCCAATTCTGATAGTAATCGCAATGTTTCCAATTTGTCTAATCCTAATTCAATTGCAGTTCCGTAAATCGCCAATAAATTATAGGCGTTGAATGTTCCGATTAGACGAACCCAGACTTCGCTTTCGTTAATCTTTAACAACAATCCCGAAAGTTGATTTTCCAAAATCTGCGCTTTATAATCTGCGTAAGATTTCAATGCATAGGTTAACTTTCTGGCTGAAGTATTTTGGATCATTACCAAACCATTTTTGTCATCGATGTTGGTCAATGCAAAAGCCGATTTTGGCAAATGGTCAAAAAACTCTTTTTTCACATCGCGGTATTCCGCAAATGTTGGGTGATAATCTAAATGATCGTGAGACAGATTTGTAAAAACGCCGCCTTCAAAATGCAAGGCTTCGGTACGTTTTTGATGAATGCCGTGTGAACTCACTTCCATAAAGCAATATTCAATACCCATTTCACTCATCTCTGCCAAATAATAATTGATAGTCAGCGAATCTGGCGTAGTATGTGTCGCTTTGTATTCTTTATCATCAACCATTATTTTTACGGTTGACAACAAGCCAACTTTGTAGCCTGCTTTTTGGAATAATTGGTATAATAAAGACGCGATAGTTGTTTTGCCGTTCGTTCCGGTGATGCCTACCAATTTTAAATTCTGTGATGGATTTCCATAATAATTCGCAGCCAAAAACGCCAAAGCTGAATTGGTATCCTTCACCTGAATATAAGTAACTCCGGTAACAATAACTTCCGGGAATGTGTCACAAACGATTACTGTTGCGCCGAGATTTATTGCCTTTTCTATAAAATCATGACCGTTGGAAACACTACCACGAATAGCCACAAAAAGATCATTTTCTACCACTTTTCGTGAGTCGAATTCGATTTTATTGATAGTCATTTCCGTCGAGCCTTTTACTGCCTCGATGGCCACTTTATATAATATGTCTTTTAAGATAATCACGATAATTCGAGTATGATTGTTTTGTTTTTATCTAAAGATTGACCTGCGGGAATTGATTGCTTTTTTACTTTTCCAACACCAATGACTTTCACTTTCATTTTTAAATTTCCCAAAAGCGCCACGGCATCCATTCCGCTCATTCCTTTTAGGTTTGGGATAACCTTGATTTCAGAATTGGATTTGATTTTATAATCATCGTAAGCCAGTTCCTGTTTGCTAATTTTTCTATTCAGATTTTTGATTTCATTCGTTGATGGAGAATCTGTAAAAATCTTTTGTGCGATACGCTTGAAAACCGGGCCGGCAACATCAGCTCCGTAATAATTATTGCCTGAAGTATTTGGTTTGTGAACGACAACTATGCAGGAATATTTAGGGTTTTCGGCTGGGAAGAATCCAACAAAAGAGGAGATATAATGTTTATCCTGTCCACCGTTTTTAGCATAATTAGCTTGGGCTGTTCCCGTTTTTCCAGCCATTGAAAAGTCTTTCGAATACAACTTGGAGCCTGTTCCTTTTTTAACCACATTCTGCAATACGGCTTTCAGCTTCTTAATGGTTTCATCAGAGCAGATTTTCGGATTGATAATCTGTTTGTTATATTTTTTGATGATTTTATTCCATTCCTTGATTTCAGAAACAAACTGGGGTTTTACCATTTCGCCATTGTTTGCTACAGCATTATATAATGTCAATGTTTGCAATGGTGTTACCGAAACGCCATAACCATAAGCCATCCACGGCAGTGATAATGCGCTCCAATGTTTGTCATCCGGCTGTGGAATATAAGGTTTGCCTTCACCTTGGAATGGCAGTCCCAAAGGTTTATTCAATCCCATTTTGTCTATTCGGTCAACGAACTCTTGCGGATTATTTTTGTAATTTTCATAAACTGCCTGAACCATAATCGTATTTGATGAAACCTCAAAACCTCTGGCTAAAGAAATTCTTCCGTAACCACCTTCGTGCGAGTCACGTACTTTTTTTCCTTTAAAAGATGGGTAAGTGATGATTCCGCCTTTGCTGTCGTAAACAGCACTTGTGTCAATTTTGTTGTCATCAAGTAAGGCAATCATATCAACCAGTTTGAAGGTAGAACCTGGTTCGTGGGATTCGGCTATTGCATAGTTGGTAGTTTCGAAGTAGGTAGAGTCGGTTTCCTTTAGTTTTCCCAAATTGGAAATCGCCTTGACTTTACCTGTTTTGGTTTCCATTACCACAACGCAACCATGTTCTGCTTTATATTCTTTCAACTGTTTCAACAAAGCGTGATGGGCAATGTCTTGAATATAAACATCTATTGTGGAAATCACATCATAACCATCCTGAGGATCAACTTCATTTACATCACGGATTGGCTTCCATTGTCCTTTTGCAATTTTTTGTTTTAGAACCTTGCCATCTTTCCCGTTAAGGTATTTTCTGAATGACCATTCAATTCCTTTTCCAATACGTATTCCGCTTTCGTCAATTCGGTCATAACCAATAGTTCTTTCGGCGATTTTTCCGATCGGGTGTTCACGAACGGTTTCCTGCTCGGTAATCATTCCGCCTTTGTTGGCGCCTAAATTGAAAAGAGAAAAACCTTTAATTTTGATGTATTCAGTGTAACTCAAATCGCGAGCAACTAATAAATACCTGTTTTTATTGGCGCGCGCCGTTCTTAATTGGGTGTGGTAAAAAGAGCTTGGTTTGCCCAACATTTTTGACAGAGAATCAGACAATGACTTCACGTTTTTTTCGAAATCAATACCTTTTGGTGCGACTGCATCAAATCGTATGTTGTAATTAGGAATGGATGTCGCCAGCAAACTTCCGTCAGCAGAATAAATATTCCCTTTATTGGCTGGAATCACAAAGTTTCTCACCGTTCTTTCTTTCGCAAGTTTTCTATAGTAGTCGCCTTGTGACCATTGAATTCTGGTCAAATAGAAAACAATTAGCACAGCCATTATGAAGATGCTGAAGGCAACTAAATAAATTCGGTAAGAGATATGTTTGTCCTCTACTGCCATAGTTTTTGAAAGAAACTTTTTTCTGCTGGTTTTTTAACTTTTATCTTTTGTGGCGGAACTGACGATGGAAAAATTTGTCTTTCTTCCATTTTTTCTGAAACCGTCGATTCCATTTTTAATTTCATTAATTCGGAACGCCTGTCTACAAACTCTGATCGTAATTCCTTTACTTCATTGGTCAATTCAGTGATTTGAAAAACTTTTTGTTCAAAACGGTGAGTGTTGCCTATCATCAAAAGCGCTAATAGAAACAGAAAGACTATGAAACGCCAGTTTCTTGTGGCATCTTCATTGACTAAAAATCGAGCTTTTAATATGCTGTAAACTCCTTTTTTCATTTTATAGCTTTTAGCTTTTTTTCTGGTTCTTATTACTGAATACCAATTACTTTTTCTCTGCTACTCTCAGCTTTGCACTTCTTGCCCTGTTATTCTCTTTGATTTCTTCGTTTGACGGAACGATTAACTTTTCAATGCTTTTAAACGGGACAGAAAAATTTCCGAAGAAATCACGTTCCGGTTCGCCTTCGAACATTCCGTTTTTGATAAAACGTTTTACCAATCTGTCTTCTAAAGAATGATAGGAAATCACGCTTAATCTTCCTCCGGGTTTCAATATTTCAAGTGACTGTTCCAAAAATTCCTTTAAAACATCCATTTCCTGATTTACCTCTATTCTTATTGCCTGATAGATTTGCGCCAAGATTTTATTTTTATGTTGTTCAGGCAAAAACCTTGATAGAACCGTTTTCAATTCGTCGGTTGTGCTGATGTCTTTCTTTTCCCTCGCTTCAACAATTGTTCTTGCTAAGGCCGGCGCAACTTTCAATTCTCCATAATCCAAAAACACTCTTTTCAAACTAGTCTCATCATATTCATTCACGACTTTGAACGCATCCAATTCATTTTTTTTACTCATTCTCATATCCAAATCGGCATCAAAACGAGTAGAAAAACCTCTTTCAGGAACATCAAATTGATGTGACGAAACTCCCAAATCCGCCAAAATTCCATCAACACTTTTTACGCCGTGAAACCTTAAAAACCGTTTGATATATCTAAAATTTTCAGGTATCAGCGTAAATCTTTCGTCTGGCAACGCATTGGCAAAAGCATCTTCATCCTGGTCAAATCCGAATAGTTTCCCGTTTGGACCTAATCTTTTCAAAATCTCTTTAGAATGACCACCTCCACCAAAAGTCACGTCCACATAAATTCCATCAGGTTTGATATTCAATCCATCAACCGTTTCCTTTAATAAAACCGGATTATGATATTCCATCGTTGTCATCATTACTATTTCCCATTACATCTTCTGCCAAATTTGCGAACTCTTCATCATCGCCTGCAACAGCGTTTTCATATAAATCCTTATCCCAAATCTCAACGATATTAACTGCTGAAGACAACACGATGTCTTTTGAGATTTTGCTAAAGCCGACTAAATCTTTTGGAATTAACAATCTTCCTAAATCGTCAACTTCTACCACTTTTACTCCAGCAGTAAATCGACGAATGAAGTCGTTATTTTTCTTTACAAAGCGATTCAATTTGTTGATTTTCTGCATCATCAAATTCCACTCTGTCATTGGGTATAACTCTAAACAAGGCTGAAACACGGAACGCTTTAAGACAAAGCCGTCCTGAATTGCAAGTTGCTTCTTTAATGCCGAAGGAATCATAAGTCTTCCCTTGGCATCAACTTTACATTCATATGTCCCGATAATTGTATTCAAAAGTTGGTTCTGTTTCGTTACGAGCAAAAATATAAAAATAATTACCACAATTTACCACAAAATACCACTTTGTTGATAAGTTTTACCACTTC
>JAZKCP010000035.1:0-8126 GCA_040388035.1 Bacteroidota bacterium
AATACTTAACAATAAAATTTTGTTTCTGGAAGATCATTATTTTCGATTAATGGCGTCTATGAGGATTGTCAGGATGGAAATCCCGATGTCATTCACTATGGAATATCTTGAAGGTCAAATTCTAAAGCTGGTTGAAGTATTAGCAATTAAGGATTCTGCACGAGTAAGATTTACTGTTTTTAGGAACGAAGGGGGATTTTATTTGCCGAATGATAATTCTGTTTCTTTTGTCATACAGGCAACAAAATTAGAAAACATACATTATAAAATTCAGAAAAACCAATTCGAAGTTGATTTATATAAAGACTTTATAGTTCCAAGGCAGTTACTGTCAACTCTTAAAACGGCTAATAAAATTACGCACATAACCGCAAGTATTTTTGCCAAGGAAAACCAATTGGATTCTTCCTTACTAATCAATGAAACTAAAAATGTAATTGAAGCTGCAACCGGAAATCTGTTTATGCTAACCGGAAATTCATTGATAACGCCGCCAATTTCGGAAGGTTGTTTGAATGGAATAATGAGAAAACAAATTATAACTATTGCAAAACTGATTGATTCAATTGAAGTTATAGAAACCCCAATTTCGCCCTTCGAATTACAAAAAGCAGATGAATTGTTTGTCACCAATGTTATCATCGGAATTCAGCCCATTACAAAATACCGTAAAAAAGAATTCGGAACGCGATTATCGGAACAATTGTTGGAAAAACTAAATGCTTTAATAGCTTAGTTCAAAATAGGGTTTTCTGGTGCATTAGACCAAATAAGGTAATCGCCGCCTAATTCCACAATTTTTTCCTTCCAGAAATGTGTAGATGATTTCCCCAAGATTTTATTTTCGTAAACATTCTTGGTTAAAATCCATGAATTAGCCTGCATTTCATTTTCTAATTGTTCGGCATCCCAACCGGTATATCCTAGAAAAAATCGGATGTTTTTTTTCTTTATCACTCCGGTATTGATTAGGTCTTTGGTAAAATCAAAATCGCCGCCCCAAAATATCCCATTCGATATTTCGATGCTATTCGGAATTAAATCAGGAATGTTATGAATGAAATACAGATTGTCCTGTTCAACAGGACCGCCGTTGTAGATTTTAAAATCGGATTCTATTTCGGGAATCAAATCCCGGATGGTATATTTGAGAGGTTTGTTTAGGATAAAACCAACAGAACCTTCGGCAGTATGGTCAGCAAGTAAAATTACAGATCTATTAAAAGACAAATCGCCAATTATAGATGGCTCCGCTAATAAAAGCACTCCTTTCTGTAATTTTTCTGAAATCATTTGCAATTAATTTTTAATAAAGTTGCTAAAAATATTTGTAGAAACCAAATTATTGGGGCTAAAAAATAAAAAACCATCCCAAGTTAATGGAATGGTTCATATATCATTTGAGTAAAATTCTTAGTTTACTGATCCGTCTAAATCTGCACCAGCTTTGAATTTAACTACATTCTTAGCAGCAATTTTGATAGTTTTTCCAGTTTGTGGGTTTCTTCCATCTCTCGCAGCTCTTTTAGATACTGACCAAGATCCGAATCCTACTAAAGATACTCTTCCGCCTTTTTTCAAAGTACTGCCTACGTTACCTAAAAATGATTCTAAAGCTAATTTAGCTGCTGCTTTTGTTACTCCTGCGTCAGCTGCAATCGCATCGATTAATTCTGATTTGTTCATAATGTTAGTTATTAATTGTTGGTTAAACATTTTGTTAATGATAACAAATTTAAAAGGAATTCCTTACTGCACAAGCGTTTTAGCCTTTTTTTCAAATATTTGTTGATAACTTAAGTCATTTGTTGATAAACCTACGTCTTTTATCGATTTTTTTATTTGATTATAGTCCATGAGACCTTATTCTGCTTGCGCTCTCTCAGAAAAAGTCATGCCATTTAGCAGTTGATTGGACTGCATTTTTTTCTTCCCCGGAAATTGAATGCTCAAAATCTGAATGAAACCATCTTTTACTGCAACTTTGATTTCCTTTTTAGTGGTAATTATATTACCTATATTATAGGAGTGTTTTTCTGAAATTGTTTTGGCATCATATATTTTGACATTCCATTCTTGTCCATTATCCTTAACGAAGCACCAAGCCGAAGGATAAGGTGACAAACCACGAATCAGATTATGGATTTCAGCGGCCGATTTTGTCCAATCGATTTTGCAATTGTCTTTATTGAGTTTATAAGCTGTTTTTATTTCAGCGCTATCCTGCTGAATTGTTGTAGCAACACCTCCTTTTTCAATTAAGGGTAAAGTTTCTACAACAGCTTCACTTCCTAATGCCATAAGCCTGTCATGAAGTTCTCCTGCATTTTCATTTGGATCGATCCCGATTTCTTTGCTTAAAATCATTGCGCCGGTATCAATCTTGTCATCTATGAAAAAAGTGGTCACTCCGGTTTTTGTTTCTCCATTAATAATCGCCCAGTTGATTGGCGCCGCACCACGATAGTTGGGTAACAACGATGCGTGAAGGTTAAAGGTTCCCAATTTTGGCATTCTCCAGACTACTTCTGGTAACATTCTAAAAGCAACCACAACTTGTAAGTTGGCATAAAGCGATTTTAATTCAGTCAAAAAAGTTTCATCTTTAAGATTGGTAGGCTGTAATAACTTTAAGTTGTGTTCCAGTGCATATTCCTTTACAGCCGAATATTTAATCTTTTGGCCACGACCGGCTGGTTTATCTGCAGCAGTGATGACACCAACAACTTCATAATTGTTTTTGATTATCGTGTCAAGAATACCTACAGCAAACTCTGGCGTTCCCATAAAAACAATACGTAACTTTTCCATTTTCTATTTTAGAGAATATAAATTATTTGATTTGATACTAATTGTATCTTTTTCCAAAAGATTCTGTAGCGCAAAGATAACATCGTCTTTTGGAAGTTTGGTCAATTTTTGAATATCTCTTGAGTTGAAGTCCTGCATTTTTAATAGCTCAATAATTTTTTCAGAAATTGGTTCAGGATTTTGTTTTTTTTTGTTTTTGGAAATACAATAGGAGCAAACACCACAATCTTCGTTTATGGTTTCGCCGAAATAGCGCATCAGCAATTTGTGTTTGCAGGTTTTAGTTTCTTTACTATAATATAATACCGCCCGCAGTTGTTCAGTTTTTAATTTGTTTTGTGCTTCCAGAAATTTAGAAACCCTGTTAATTGTCCGCTCATCTTCCCGGACCTCATTAAACGTGATTGTAGCATCATTATTTTTGGCAATCAAATCGATGATTTGTTTTCCCTTTAATTTTTGTAAAAGCGAAAGGACTGTTTTTTCATCGCTGTTCGATTTCTTGGCAATCAACGTTGGATTAAAAGCCGTCTGCATATCATAAATTCCAGGATACGTTCGCAAAATAGTCAATACGATTTCTTCATCATTTGGATTCAAACTCACATACCGGATTACTTCTTTAGAAGGGATTATAAACTGAATGCTGAGTTTTTCAGAGAATTCCTGCGATAAATTGATAACGCCTTGCCTGTCTAAAAACTGCAAAGCATTGTATGTTTTAAGTATCGGAAAATTATATTTGGCACAAAACTGATTCAGATTGAAACTAAACTGTTCATCAATTCCTTCTCCATAAGCAATTTGGAAAAAGCTGCAGAGTTTGGCAAAAACCAAATTCAGAAAAGGCCTATCCGGCAACACACTTAAAAATTGAGCTTCGGCATGCAAAATATCAGAAGGATTATTTAGTAAAACAGCAAATGCTTTTTCGCCATCTCTTCCGGCCCGACCGGATTCCTGATAATAGTTTTCCAGGTTTTGAGGAAGATGTAAATGGATAATTGTTTTCACATTCGCTTTATCAATGCCCATTCCAAAAGCGTTGGTAGCAACAATGACCTGCACTTTTTCTTCCATCCAAAGTTTCATATGCTTTTCTTTCTCTTTGGAAGACAATCCGCCATGGTAATATGTCGCAGTAAAGCCGTGGCTTTCCAATTGATGAACCGTTTCGAGGCAACTTTTTCTATTGGTAACATATATAATGGAAGGTTGCGGATTCTTCTGTAGAATTTGTTGCAAAAGATGGAGCTTGTCCTCGGTTTCAAAAACCATATAGGCAATATTCGCTCTGTAAAATGATTTTGAAAAAATTTGAGGATTATCAAGCTTTAACTGTATAATAATATCTTCTTTAACTCTTGAAGTTGCCGAAGCGGTCAAAGCCAAAAAAGGAACTTTTGGAAAATATTCCTTAAGCTGTGAAATCTTTAAGTAAGCAGGGCGGAAGTCGTGTCCCCACTGCGATACACAATGTGCTTCATCAATGGAAATGAGATTTATAGGCAGATTTTTTATCCGTTCTAAAATCCAGTCGTTTTGTAAGCGCTCGGGAGAAAGATAAAGGAATTTATAATTTCCGAATTGGCAATTGTCCAACAAATCAATAATTTCATCGTGATGGATTCCACCGGTTAATGCAATGGCTTTAATTCCTTTCTTTTGAAGGTTTTCAACCTGGTCGCGCATCAAGGCAATAAGAGGTGAAATTACCAAACAAATTCCTTCCTGTATCATTGCCGGCACCTGAAAACAAATCGATTTTCCACCACCGGTTGGCATCAGTGCAAAAGTATCTTTTCCTTCTAATACCGAAGCTATGATTTCTTCCTGCGGTTCGCGGAAGGCATCGTGTTTCCAGTATTGTTGCAGGATTTCTAAAGCTTTGCTCAAAGGATTGTTATAATGAACTAATTATAATTCAAGTTTCTGTTTCAAAGATATAAAATAAGATTTGGTTGCCGGTACAGCAAAAGTGTATTAAGACAGATGTCTGAATATAAATTCAATACGTTCTTCAACAGTTGACCGAGGGACTTCTATCGGATGGTAGCCATACTTTTGATATGTTTCAGCAAGGTGATTATAAATGAGTTTTGCCTGCTCAAAATTTTCATAACGTGCTTCATCGCTTTCATAAATCTCTTCCCACGGCGGAAGTATGAAAATTTTAGAGTATTTGTGTTCTCTGCAGGCTTCATCAAAAAAAGAAGGATAACTGTCGCCAATATAATGCATGTAAGCTAAAACATCCGGAATTCCGCGGTCGATAAAAATTATATTATGCGGTTCAGCAATTGCGCTGTTAAATTGTTTTTTTCTCCCTTCTAATAGTAATTCGCTAAACAAAAGTGGTTTTTCAAGAAACAATTGCTCTATTCCCTGCTTTTTAGCTTCCATAGTTATTTCGCGCGAAACTTCGGGATAACAACAATATCCTTTGGACAATAATCCCTCGATAATAGTTGTTTTTCCTGTTCCGGGACCGCCTATGATAACTATAATTTCTTTTTCCAAGATTTTTGAAATGAAGCGCAAATTTATTGAAACTAATTAGAATATGGAAAGCGTTTAATGTATTTATTTTTAACCCTACCAAGAGCAAAGATGCAATTAAAGGTCGGATATTGTCATTTTGTCGATTTTCTTCAAATCGAGCGATAGTTTTTGTTTGATTTTGTTAAAATTTAACATAATTGTTTACATTTGAGGCACATATCCAAAAAATAATCAACCAACAAATAAACCAAAATGATGAAACAATACCTTAAAAATGTCGTTGTAAAAAGCCCCCAAATCATCACTAAGTTTTATTTTTTTATTCTAGTATTTATAAGTTGTTTTATCACTACTACTGTTAATGCTCAATATCATAGTGTTAGTGCTTGTCAAGGTGATACGGTAACACTGCTGGGACCGGTTAGCCTTCATCCCGGTGATTATCCTAATATAACACCTATCGGATGGCGTGGGCCAAACGATTTTACGTCAACGACGGCTAATATAACGTTACCCAATACGAATACAGTTGGTACCAATTCCTATTACTTTGACCTCATGACGCAGGAGGGCGTATCTCAAAGCCTTCAATATGTTGTCACTATAAAGGCAAAACCTAATGTGACAGTTTCAGGCAATACAACTATTTCTTGTGCAGGTTCCACAATCTTAACTGCCAGTGGTGCAAATTCATATGTTTGGAGCCTTGATAATACTCCAATTGACAATCCTAGTCTCGTCACAGCGTTAGGATTGCATAAATTGGTGAACTCGTATAATGGTCCCTGCCTTCGTTTGAAAAGATCTTCCGATGGAGCAGAAATGGATTTCGGTTTTGTGGGCAATGATTTAGATAAAAATGGCATTCAATCCTGGTTGTCTGTGGCTGTCAATAATCAGGCACAATGCATTCGCTTGTATGATCAATCAGGCCATAATGGAGATGTTACCTATAATGGGGAAGATTTTAGGGGGCCCATCTTATCATTTAATTCAATTGGGAGACCTGTATTGCACTTTAATACCAGTCAAACTTTATTTAACGCTGTTAATTATCCGGCTCCTTTTACGGTTGTTTATGGTGCCCAACAAACAGGAGGTAGCCGTCGAAGAGTTTTATCCTCACCAAATGACAATTGGATATTAGGATACTGGAATAATCGTAGAGGACAGGCACTCTTTAATAATGGCTGGGTAAATAGTCCTTTTACACCGGCTGATGATAATTTCTATATCTATACGGGAACTAGTACTGGCTTTGCAGCTGAATTATATGAAAATGGGACATTACTGGCCAGCAACGGTGGTGGCTCAATAGGACCCAATGGTATTCAATTAAACGGTTGGCAGGGTGTTAACGGACTTGTTAATGAATCTTCGGATGTTAATTTTGCCGATGTAATGATTTTCAATAACGTGTTGGATACCACACAAAGAAATAATGTTGAAAATACAATAAGAAATTATTATGGAACAGGAGCTGTTGTAACTGTTTATCCGCATACCACAACTACGTATTCTGTTGCAGGAACCGATTCTGTAACAGGTTGCAATAACGCTGCGGACATAATAGTAACGGTAAATTCAAATCCGCCGACAATTGACTATGGCACAGTAAACAATTCTTATTTTGTCGATAAACCGGTTCTTATAACAACCACTTCTACCGGTACCGGAAATGTGTATACTATTTCTCCACAACTTCCTTTAGGATTGAGTATTAATGCTATAACCGGAATTATTTCGGGCAAGCCAACAGTACTTTCACCAAGTACTACCTATACGATTACTCTTCAAAACAATTGTGGTTCAGCTACAACCCAAATAAGTTTTGAAACAGTGTGTACTACACAACCTCCAACTGTGCAGGCCCTTACAACCATGCTTTGTCCGGGTTCCGTCATAAATCTTACTGTAACAGGTGACGAAGTAAATTATTTGTGGTCAACGGGTGCGACTACACGATTCATCCCCGTGAGTACAGCGGGCACCTATACGGTTACTTGTGGTTCCAGTCAGTGTCGCAGGACTTCTACGCCAATTACTTTTCAAAATAGGATAATCCCCGGAAATCCTACCATTTTTGGTGACAATCAATGGAATGTATATAACTATAAGTTTACCCAATATGACACAACATCTGATTTATGGAGTACTAATTATTTAGGATTTTATACAGATACTACATCTTTAGATTTCAATACACAAGACAAATGGTATCCTTCTACTTCTCCATCTTTTGCTGCAGGGTATGGAGGTTGTTCTGCAGCATATGATCTTCACTCCTGGAGCGCAAAACGTCAGGGATTTCCACTAGCGCTTTATAGCATAGATATTGATAGCCATGATGATCGGGCTGAACTTTGGGTTAACAATACTAAAGTATGGGAACATACAGGTTGTTGTGACTCACATTCCAATGCCTGGCAAGGAGTTTTAGGAAACGATGATAAAGTAGAATTTAGAGGAGCAGATGATACAGGCTCTTCGCTTGGGGCTATTTCCTTTCATACAGATCGTGCGTCAATAATTTCTGTTTCTGGTCCGACTACTATTTGCCAGGGGGCATCCGTGACTTTAACGGCTCCAATTGCCACTGGATATCTTTGGTCAAACGGCGCAACCACCAGAGCAATTACTGTAAACACGACAGGAAGTTACACTGTGCAGGTTTCTATAGATGGAAGTGTGTTTACTAATCCATCAGCTCCAACGGTAGTAACGGTTAATCCGGTTCCAGTTACAAGTATTACCGGAACTACTTCCATTGCCTGCGGTGATAATACTATATTAACTACGAGTGGCGCTGATTA
>JAZKCP010000035.1:8136-22109 GCA_040388035.1 Bacteroidota bacterium
ATGTTTGGAGTCCAACAAATATCCAAACACCCGCTACTGTTGTACCGCTAGACCAAGTGCCTAATGCTACATTAGCGATAGGGTTACGCAAACTTAAGAGTAGTTATACAGGGCCATGCCTTCGCTTACGACGAAACTCAGACGGAGAACAAAGAGATTTTGGATTTGTTGGCAATGACCTAGACCGCAATGCTATTACTGCCTGGTTGGCCGTAGGTCCTACTAACGAGGCGCAATGTATCACTTTGTATGATCAGTCAGGGAATGGAGGGGATGTTTTCAATTATGATTCATTTTGGGATTATTCTTTTGATACCATTCCAACGTTAAAATTTGATCCTAACGGCAAACCCATATTGCATTTTAATTCCAATCAGACATTATACAACGACTACGGAAACGACTACGGAGCATCGCCTTATACTGCCATTTATGGAGGCAACCAAACGGGAGGTTACCGTGGACGAGCTTTATCATCCTACGGTAATAATTGGCTCTTAGGGTTTTGGCAGGGTTTAAAAAGTCAGGCCTATTATGAGGGATGGGTAAATAATCCTAATATTCCTTCCGATGATAATTTTTACATTTACTCCGGTACCGGTAATGGTACAACTTCTCAAATATATGAAAACGGGACTTTGCTGGCCAGTAATAGCGGCGGCACCCAAGGACCAAATGGAATTGAATTGAATGGCAGATGGGGTTATGAAGAACTTTCCGATGTAAATTTTACCGATGTGATGCTATTCAACTCTGTTTTGTCCGCAACAGACAGAAGTCATGTAGAAAATTCCATCAGGAACTATTACAGGTATTTATCAGAGCCAAGTATTACCGTGGCACCAACAGCTCCCACAACCTATAAGGTTACAGGATATTTTGCTGCTACAGGTTGTAGTACATCAGCAAGTACTACAGTAACTCCGAGTTCAATTATTAGCTCACAACCTTCACCGCCATTTATTTGTAGTATTCTTAATGCTACCACTACGGTTAGCGTTGGTACAAATGTTCCTTCAGCAACCTATGTATGGCAATCACGAGTAGTTACTACAACTAATCCGAATCCGGCATGGACGAACATGGTTACCAATGCTAATTATTCGGGTGTTGCTACACCAACATTAACTATTACCAAAACAGCTTTAGCTTTTCCAACGGGAACACAATATAGAGTCTTAATTAATACTCCTTGTGGCCAGTTGATTTCAAATACTGCTCCTTTGACGGTTATCACAACAGTTAAACCTGGTGCAATTACTGCGCCTACGTCAGTATGTTTAGGAAGTAATATTACTTTCACTTTAAGTAAATATGCAGGTACATCTATTCAATGGCAGTCAGCCTTGAATGCAACGTCGCCTTTTACAGATATTCCAGGAGCAACAAATACTACCTACACAATTGTAGGAGCAACAGCTACGATAGACAAATCATATAGGGCTGTTGTGTTTAGTTCATGTAATAATACTTCAGTTGCAACGTCTATTAAAACCATCAAAGTTGATCCTACATCAGTTGCAGGAACAGCGACTGGTGGCGGAGTTGTTTGCGCAGGAAGTAATGGTACTTTGAAAATAGCGGGTTATGTTGGAAAAGTGCAATGGCAGTATTCGACGGATAATGTTAACTATGTGAATGCACCAAAAACAATTGATGGACAAATGCTTCCGTTTGGCACCACATCAACAAGCAGTACAGCTGCTACTTATATAATAACCGGTATTTCAACAGAATTGTATTTCAGGGCAAAAGTGACTAGCGGTACATGTTCAACAGCTTATACTTCACCGTTACATTATGTAATAGATACCTTAGCAGTTGTTGGAACCATATCACCAGCCAGTACTACTTTATGTCCACGTTCAGGAACAACATTAACTTTATCAAATGCTACAGGAGTCATAACATGGCAAAAATCTACAAATTATACTTTGGCTACTCCAACATGGACAAATATCACCAGCTCTAATAAATTGTCAATTTCAACCGGAAGTGTATCTTACAATACGGCATACAGAGCTAAGGTAACTATTGGTTTGTGTTCAACAGTTTATAGTGATCTTGCTTATGTCTATGTTGTGCCTAGACCAGTGGCAAAAACAATTACAGCTAATCTAACTTCACCAACAGGAAAAACAGCAGCTACAGCTTTATGTGCTCTTAGTAATTCTAAAATACTTACCGTTGGTGTTGGTACTACAGGAGATATTCATTGGCAATGGTCGTCAACATCCACGACTGCAGGTTTTATTGATATTCCTGGAGCAACAGGCACCAGCTATGCAATAACATTTCCTAATTATCTTAATTATACTTCTACTGGTGGCGCCAACTATTACAGGTTGAGGTTGACCAACAGTTGTGGAGTAGAAGTGTTTGGGACGGCTTTTACGGTTTATTTTAAATCTTGCGGAGGAGAAGGAGACGGAAGTAATTGGACTAAAGATGTTGGGCCCGACTTTAATGTGGTAGCATCTCCTAATCCTTATAGCGAAAACTTCAACTTAAGTCTGACTACTTCAAGTGAGGACATTGTAAACGTTTTGATATATGATATGACAGGAAAACTGATTGATAAACGTGACCTGAGACCAAGAGAAGTGCCTGAATTACAAATAGGCGATCATTATCCGTCAGGTGTTTACAATATTGTGGTAACTCAGGGAGAAAAGGCAAAAGCCCTTCGGGTTGTCAAAAGATAAATAATCATTTCGATTATTATAAAACCGTCTAAAGTTTATTTAGGCGGTTTTTTTTTAAATCTTGGAAACCTACTCTAAAAATCTAAAATCAATACTGTATATTTGCTTTTATTTTGTTTTAAAATGGATAAGAAGACGGAAGAGTTTTATATAAGATTACGGGAAGAACTGAGCAATACTTCGGCATGGCCCAGTGAATATTTGTATAAGTTTATCGTACCAACCAGCCCCAAAAAAATTGAAGAAATCGAAAATGCTTTTGACAATATAGGAGCAGTAATTCATACCAAACAATCAAAAAACGCAAAATACACTAGTGTTTCAATAAACGTGATGATGGAAAGTCCGGAACAGGTTATTGAAAAATACATAGAAGTGTCTTCAATAGAAGGAATAATATCATTATAATGGCGGAGAAGTATATAAAAGAAAATGCAAACGAAGTGGTTCATCATCTGGAATATAATGGCGAAAGATCGCACTTAATCATTCCTGAATATGGTCGTCATCTGCAAAAATTGATTGACCAGGCTACAGAGATTGAAGACCGGGAAAAACGCAATCAGGTTGCTAAATACATTATACAGGTTATGGGAAGCTTAAACCCTCACTTGCGTGATGTTCCCGATTTTCAGCACAAATTATGGGATCAGATTTTTATAATGTCCGATTTTAAATTGGATGTTGATTCCCCATATCCAATTCCAACCCGTGATGTAATCCATCTCAAACCTGAAAGATTAGCTTATCCCCAAAAAAATCCAAAATATCGTTTTTATGGGAACAACATCAAGTATATGATTGATGTGGCAAACAGTTGGGAAGATGGCGAAATGAAAAACGCCTTGGTTAAAGTCATTGCCAACCATATGAAAAAATCCTATTTGAGTTGGAACAAGGACACTGTCACCGACACTGTAATTTTTGAGCATCTTTACGAATTGTCAGACGGAAAATTGAATTTACTGCAAAGCACAGAAGAGTTGTTGACCACAACCGATTTAATGCGAACCAATAAAAAAATGTCCAACAAAAACCCTGTTTCCAATCCGAAGATTAAAATCAACAAAAACGGTAAGAAGCCATTTATAAAGAAAAATAATAATAATCCGAAATAGTTGTCCGTTATCCGTTAGCCGGTTTGTTTACCGACCGACAACCGACAACCGACAACCGACAACCGACAACCGACAACAGAAAAATATGGGAACTTTTAAGATAGAAGGAGGAATTCCACTAAAAGGAGATGTACAACCACAAGGTGCAAAAAATGAGGCATTACAAGTTTTATGTCCGGCATTATTAACATCAGAAAAGGTTAGGGTAACAAATATTCCGGATATTATCGATGTTAATAAGCTGATATCATTACTTGGGAATTTAGGTGTGAAAATTCAAAAAAACGGAGTTGGAGATTATACCTTTCAAGCCGATGAAGTAAATGTTGAGTATTTAAAAACGGAAGCATTCAAAAAAGAAAGCGGAAGCTTAAGAGGTTCAATTATGATTGTTGGTCCGCTTTTAGCCAGATTTGGATGTGGATACATTCCAAAACCTGGTGGCGATAAAATTGGACGTCGTCGTTTAGACACACACTTTGAAGGATTTATAAATCTGGGTGCAAAATTCCGTTACGAAAAAGAAGACCATTTTTATGGTGTAGAAATACAAGGAAGATTAAAAGGAACCGATATGTTATTGGATGAAGCTTCAGTAACCGGAACAGCAAACATAGTAATGGCAGCTGTTCTTGCCGAAGGAATAACAACAGTTTACAATGCAGCCTGTGAACCTTATTTGCAGCAGTTATGTAAAATGCTGAACTCTATGGGTGCCAAAATCACCGGAGTAGGTTCTAACTTATTGACTATTGAAGGCGTTGAAAAATTACATGGTTGTGAGCATAGAATTTTGCCTGATATGATTGAGATTGGTTCGTGGATTGGCCTTGCGGCGATGACCAGAAGCGAAATCACTATTAAAGATGTTTCGTGGGACAACCTCGGTGTAATTCCGAGTGTTTTTAGAAAACTTGGAATCACTCTGGAAAGAAAAGGAGATGATATTTATATTCCGGCACATACTAAAGGGTATACGGTAAAAACAGATATTGACGGTTCAATCTTAACCATAGCCGATGCCCCTTGGCCCGGATTTACACCTGACTTATTAAGTATCATTTTGGTTGTGGCTACTCAGGCTAATGGTGATGTGTTAATCCACCAAAAAATGTTTGAAAGCCGTTTGTTTTTTGTGGACAAATTGATTGATATGGGAGCTAAAATTATGCTTTGCGATCCACACAGAGCCGTAGTTATGGGGCACAATTTCCAATCGCAATTAAAAGCTACCATAATGTCTTCACCTGATATCCGTGCGGGAATTTCATTGCTTATTGCAGCGCTTTCTGCCAAAGGGACTTCTACTATTCAAAATATTGAGCAAATTGACCGAGGCTACGAACGCATTGACGAAAGACTTCGTGCACTTGGCGCCAATATCGTCAGAGTAGAATAGTGAGAGCGTTAACCTTTTGCCTGCTATTTCTTTTGGTCTCGTGTAAAACGACCTATCCGAGAATGAACATTAATTCCATCTCTGAAAACGAAAAGGCGAAAGTGTATGATTTTGGGAAGCGGCTTTTAGAAACCTGCAAAACACGACAGTTTATTCAGTTAAGCGAAAGAGAAGTTACCACAGGGCTTGCGAAACTTTCATTGGAAGAAATGCAGCATGCCTGTGATGCCTTGGATAAGACAAATGGTAAATTCATTAATATGCAACTCGTTGAGGTTATTGATGATACTTTCACTCATAATTCTAAAGTGTACCGATATAAAGGAAATTTTGAGCGAAATGATGTGGTAAGGGAAATCAGGATTTGGTTAGGAACCAATGGAAAATTTCAGGGCATCATATGGAAGGAATGGATAGACGAATACACACCCTATAAAAAATAACAAAATCCCAATGTGCGAGCATTGGGATTTTTATTTTACTTTCATTCAGAATAAATTTAATTTTACTCCAACACATTCAAAAACTTCAAACCAAAGACTACGCCATCTCCCTGAAACCCATTTTGATAGGAACGGACATAATCCACCCGGAATAAACGGTATTTTCCAAAACCAAGATTGTCCAAACCAACAGAGAATTCCTGATATGGTTTCCTGTCGGGAACAGCTAGGTTGTGAAATCCTAAAACCAGTTGCGACTGCAAAAGCTTGAGTAACGGAATCTTATTCATAAAATAGCCTTTATCATTGTGCTCAATATGGGTTTCGCTATAGCTGTCGTTGGTGCTCGCAACATAATAGGGCAGTAGGTTAAACACGTTGGTGTAACTGTTAGTTTGCCCAATGTGGGTTTGATTTCCGTTGAAATGTTTATAATCCACAAAGGAAATATTGTCGGCGTCGAAAAATTTACCGGCTTTAAAAACCAATTGTAAATTTCCTTTATTGCCTAGTGTTACATCATAATTTACTCTGGCAGCCAAAAAATCATATTCATAATTTTTATCGGTGGCGGCAAATGTTTTTTCATAACCTAAGGACAAAGAAGGATAATCATCATTTGGGATATTGTATTTTCCGTCAGGACGCGTGATATATTTTTGTCCGAAATTAAAACGCATCAGCATATTGGTTTTAACCAAATTATGTTTGCTGATTGCCGCCGAAGTTTCATCATTTGGCGCAAGAGGATTGTTGGAGGTATATAAATCATCGCTTTTTATAACGCTGAAATCAGTTGTATTGTACAACGGTTTTCTTTCGGCATATTCCGCGCTTAAGTTCATGTGAATGCCATTTACAACCTCTCTTCCAAAAGAACCCATAACAAAATTCCTTTCATACAATTTCATAAAATTGTTTTTGAAAAACAAAGTGCTGACGGTGTTTACAACGTTTGAAATCGGATTACCTGCGTTAAATTGATTGGCGGAACTTCCACCAACAAAAAGCAACGTACTATTGTTGGTGTTATTGAATTTATGGGAATAAGAAGCAGTTGCCCTGATTTTTTCTTCCGAGAAACCGTAATCAAACCTCGAACCGATTCGGGTATAAGTTCGCTTTTCTTCATCGCGTTTTACATAAGATAAACCGGCATTGATTCGATAACCCTGAACAGTATTGAAGGAAATTGACGTCAACGGGCCATCATAATCCAACGACCATTTTTTAAACGAATTTTTATAGCTGTAGCCACTCAAAATATCCATCATTTTGAATTTGTTATGCTTGGCATCAATAGAATCCAGATAGGTTTTTGATTTCTTTTTTGTCTGCAGGATATCTTTCTTTTGATAATCGGTACTTTCTTCTTCCGTCAAAGGAACCGGTCGGATAGTATTCCAAAAAGCATCTTCCTTTTTATTTGCATTTTCCTGAAAAGACAGTATTTCATTGGTAAAGGTTTTCTTTTCAAATTGTTTTTCAAATTCAAAATTGGAATACACATAAGTAAATCGGCCATTGACTTTAATACTGAGTATTCCGGCTACAAAGTCTAATGTCTGCGTATTTTTCACCCAAATATTATTATTTGAATTATAACTGAAGCTTTGTTTCAAAGTCAGTTTATCTATCGCCGGCGATTGCATCTGATTTCCTTTTATAGATAAATCAACAGCATAAATAGCATAGGAATCGTCTACTATATAAATGTAACCTTCCATAATCGGCTCTGTTTCGCGACGCGGCATTACCTTTATTTTGCTAATTTGCTGGCGGTTTTCGGTGAAAAACGTTCCTTCGAATTTGTATTTATAGTAATTAAAAGCATTATCGGCGATAGGCGAAACGACATTTATTTCAAACGGCAGGTAGTTTTCATAAAAATCAAAATTCACCGAAGCCGCATTGTTGAAACTAAAACCATTGTCTTTTCCGCTTACTTTGGAAGCCACGATGACTTCCTTCATTTTATCAGGTTTTTGAAAAGTTATTTTGGAAACTGTTTCCGACAGGTAAATGATCCCGCTTCGCGTAGAATCCAAAATTTCATCAAAAAAATCAAACTTTTGCCCCATGATTGTTTTTGGAGCATCTTTCAAGCGTATAATACCGCGGGAATAGAAGTCGGATTTAAAACGGCCTGTCTTTTCGGAGTTGTCTTTTTTATTCCTAATTGCATTCCGGATAATTTCATTCGCAGGATTTTCCTTTGTATTGATGACAACTTCCTGCAGTGTAATATTTTCTTCGGTCAGAACGATAGTAAAACTTTCCAGTTGATTTTTTGCAATTAATTTCTTCACGGTTTTATAACCTAAATATTGAAAGATGATTGTTGGATTTTCGCTTTTTAAGTTTAAGGTGAATTTTCCTTTATCGTTTGTTGTGGTTCCATTATAGGAATTCTCTTCGAAGATGTTTACAAATGGCAACGGATTTCCTTTATCATCAGTTACAGTTCCTTTTATCTGGGCTGCAGCATTAATAGTTAATAAAAGACATAAAAGCGATAGTGATTTTTTGAGTAGCATATATGGGTGGATAGTTTTATAGAAAAGATTGTAGCGCTAATTCGTAGCTTTTTAAACCGAAACCAATTATGATTCCTTTTGCGTTTGGGGAAATAAAGGATTGATGCCGAAAAATCTCCCTGGAAAAAGTATTGGATATGTGAACTTCAATCACCGGAGTTGAAATAGCTTTGACAGCATCGCCTATGCCAACGGAAGTATGCGTATACGCTGCTGCATTTAGGATAATGCCATCATAACTAAATCCAACTTCCTGAATTTTGTCAATCAGTTCGCCTTCTATATTACTTTGGAAGTAGGAAAGGCTACTATTAGAATATTTCTTTTTCAGCTCTTCATAAAAAGCGTCAAAAGTTATGTTTCCGTATACTTCAGGCTCACGTTTTCCCAGCAGGTTTAGATTTGGCCCATTAATTATGATTATTCTCATCTAACTATGTTTCTGTAAAAATATAAATAATCACTATATGTTTACCCATTTAATTTCCTTTAAAATAAGACCTATTAACAGGAAAAATGTTCGTTACAGCTGTATTTATTGAAAATCGTAAAAACGTCTTATCGTTGTCGACACCCGAAAATAGGCTTAAGGCGCTGGAAAGTAAAGGATTAAAATTATTTTTTGTTAATAAAATTGTTAATAAGTGGAATAGTGGGTTATGTTGATAGAAAAGGATTACTTATAAATTTGTTCATATTAATTTTAAAATTAAACAAACATGAAAAAAATTATTTTAACAGTAGCTGCAGTATTCGCTTTGACGTTTGCTAATGCACAAGACACAAAAGAAGCTACTAGCGGAGAAGGTTTCGCTAATGGTGATTTGTACTTAACAGGTACAGCAGGATTTAGTAGTGATAAAGACGCAGGTGTAAAAACTGATGGCTTTACTTTATCTCCAGGTTTAGGTTACATGATAACTGACAACCTTGCAATTGAAGGTCAATTGACTTATCAAACAGAAAAAGAAGATGCAACTGATACTAAAACTACAGGTTTTGGAATCGCAGCAGGTGTTAAGTATTACTTTACTCCAGCTAGCAAATTCTCTCTTTCAGTTGGAGGTAATGTATCTTACATGTCATACAAAGTTGACACTCCTCTTGGAGATGGAGAAGCTAAGGAAATTGGATTCAACATTCCTCTAGGATTGAACTATTTCGTTTCTAATGACTTCGCTCTTACATCTACTTGGGGTGGTTTCGGTTATACTTCAAACGACAATGGTGGAGACGGTGCTGAAAAATCTACTGGATTTAATTTAGGAGTTGATTTATCTTCTATCTCTTTCGGTTTGTTATACAAACTGTAATTGTTTAAGACATACACATTTAAACCGCGCCATTGGCGCGGTTTTTTTTTGCTATACACCGAGAAAATTTGCGATATAATAAAATAGTGATATATTTGTCCTACTAATTTTAAAAATTAACAAACATGAAAAAAATTATTTTAACAATTGCAGTAGTATTGGCTGCAAATTTTGCCAATGCGCAAGACAAAAAGGAAAGTGTTACTACTAAGGAAGTTGTATTCGGTGTAAAAGGTGGTTACGCTAATACCAATTTTGCCGGAGATGCCGATACCGATGCGGCTTCAAATTTCTACATTGGCGGTTTGGTAGATTTCCACATCACGGAAAAATTCCACGTGCAACCGGAATTGTTGTACTCTATGGAAGGAGCAGATAATGATGAAACTAATTTAGATTTCATCAGAATCCCGGTTATGGCTAAGTTCTTTGTAGGTGAAGGCTTCAATTTACAAGCCGGTCCTCAAGTGGCTTTCGTAGCTGGTGGAGGTGCCATTAAAGACAGCTTAAAATCTATGGATTTTGGTCTTGGTTTTGGAGCAGCTTATGAAATGTCATCAGGATTAATGTTTGATGCTAGATACAACTTAGGTTTATCTGATCTTAATGACGATCCAGCTTTTGGTGATGCAAAAATTACTACTACATCTTTCCAAATTGGTTTAGGTTACAGATTTTAATCATTGCCAAATATTTATGAAAACCCCTCCATCGGAGAGGTTTTTTTTATTCAAAAAAAACTTAAACCTTGCGCTGTAATAAACTTGTTATATCTTTGTTGCTAATTTTAAACGTAAACAACATGAAAAAAATTACATTAACAGTATTAGCTGTATTGGCTTTGACGTTTGCTAATGCACAGGATGCGAAAGGGACGGACAGTGCAATGAGATTCGGTGTTAAGGCCGGATATCAAAACACAAATTTTGCAGGTGACGCTGACACGGATGCGGCTTCAAACTTCTATTTTGGTGGTTTGCTGGATTTTGCTATCACTCAAAAATTTCACGTGCAACCAGAGGTATTATACTCTATGGAGGGTGCTGATAACGATGAAACTAATTTAGATTTCATCAGAATTCCTGTTATGGCTAAGTTTTACGTAGCAGAAGGATTCAATATACAAGCAGGTCCGGAAGTTGCATTTGTAGCTGGTGGAGGTGATTTTAAAGACTCACTCAAATCTATGGACTTTGGTGTGGGACTTGGTGCGGCTTACGAAATGGCGTCAGGCTTGATGTTCGATGCAAGATACAATCTTGGATTGTCAGATCTTAATGATGATACTGCGTCTTTCGGTGATGCGAAAATCACTACTACATCTTTCCAAATTGGTTTAGGTTACAGATTCTAATCTTACCAAAATGTTTTTAAAACCTCTCCATCGGAGAGGTTTTTTTATTACCATACATTTTGTTACTTTGCCTTATGAACTGGAACAGTTATATCAAAAGTTTTCAATCCTATCTTAAAATTGAACGTGGTTTGTCAAAAAACACCGTTGACAATTACACCTTTGATTTAGAACGGTTGTCTAAATTTTTACTTGAAAATGAAATAACTATTTCCCCGGAAAAAATAAGCGAGGAAACGATACAACAGTTTATATATACTGTTTCCAAAGAAGTCAATGCCCGTTCGCAGGCCAGGATTATTTCGGGTTTAAAAAGTTTCTTTACCTATCTTATTTTTGAAGATTATCGTTCGGATAATCCAATGGAGTTAATAGAAGCGCCAAAAATTGGACGAAAACTTCCCGATACGCTTTCGTTAGAGGACATTGACAATTTAATTGCAGCCGTCAATTTGTCTAAACCGGAAGGAGAACGCAATAGAGCCATATTAGAAACCTTATACGGATGCGGGCTTCGGGTTTCCGAAATTATTACCTTGAAAATTTCCGATTTGTTTTTTGATGAAGGCTTCATTAAAATTACAGGAAAAGGGAACAAGCAACGATTTGTTCCAATTGCCAAGTCTACGCAAAAGTTTATTGAATTATACAAGAATTCTATCCGAACACATCTCGATATTGCTAAAGGATTTGAAGATACGGTGTTTTTAAACAGAAGAGGAAGGCAACTTACGCGTGCAATGATTTTTACTATTGTGAAAGAGTTAGCGTTCAAAATCAACTTATCGAAAACGATTAGTCCGCATACTTTAAGGCATTCATTTGCAACACATTTACTTGAAAACGGCGCTGATTTGCGTTCTATCCAAATGATGCTAGGGCACGAATCTATTACTACAACAGAAATTTATGTTCATCTGGACAGAAAACATTTAACACAAATTATCAATAAATTTCATCCGAGAAAAACGTAGATTGGGGATTAATTTTCTATTTTTGTTGACACCAAATAATAATAAAACAAATCCCAAATCTGTTTTAAATGAAGTTTAAAAACGTCTTTGTCGTTGATGATGATATAATACATCACTTTATCATCAAAAAGTTATTAGAAAGTAATTCAATCAATATTCAACCTGTGTTTTTTGAAAATGGTTTTGACGCCATAAATGATTTAAAGGAAAAAATCAATAAAGGCGGTATTCTTCCCGATTTAATTTTATTGGATATCAATATGCCTGTATTAGATGGATGGCAATTTTTAGAGGAATTTGTAAATCTTAAATCTCAAATAAAAAAGGATGTTGTGATCCATATCATAAGTTCTTCTGACAATAGGATTGACATAGAAAAAGCAGAAAGTTTTAAAGATATTGTAGGCAGTTATTTCATAAAACCTATGACAAGCGATTCGATAAAAAGTATTTTCTTATCATAAAAAAGGCGACCAATTGGTCGCCTTTTTATTAATATAATATCGTCTATTTAGCAATATTGACTGCTCTCGTTTCGCGAATTACGGTAATCTTAACCTGACCCGGATAAGTCATTTCGGTTTGAATTTTTTGTGAAATCTCAAAGGAAAGACTCGCTGCATTTTCATCGCTTACTTTTTCACTTTCAACAATTACCCGAAGTTCACGTCCGGCCTGGATAGCGTATGCGTTTTTAACGCCATTAAATCCAAATGCGATATTTTCCAAGTCTTTTAATCTTTGGATGTAAGAATCGAGAACCTGACGTCTAGCGCCTGGTCTAGCCCCTGAGATAGCATCACAAACCTGGATGATTGGGGAGATTAAATATTTCATTTCAATCTCATCGTGGTGTGCTCCTATAGCGTTGCAAACCTCTTCTTTTTCACCGAATTTTTCAGCCCATTGCATTCCCAATAATGCGTGTGGTAAATCACTTTCCGCATCAGGCACTTTTCCAATATCGTGAAGTAAACCGGCACGTTTTGCCAATTTTACATTCAATCCCAATTCGGCTGCCATGATTCCACAAAGCTTCGAAACTTCGCGCGAGTGCTGTAATAAATTTTGTCCGTAAGAAGAACGGTATTTCATTCTTCCCACCACTTTAATTAACTCTGGGTGTAAGCCGTGTATTCCTAAATCGATTACGGTACGCTTTCCAACTTCAATGATTTCATCATCAATTTGTTTGGTTGTTTTGGCTACAACTTCTTCAATTCTTGCCGGGTGGATTCTACCGTCTGTCACCAGTTTATGTAATGACAAGCGCGCAATCTCTCTTCTAACAGGATCAAAACAGGAAAGTATGATAGCTTCCGGTGTATCGTCAACAATGATTTCAACTCCGGTTGCCGCTTCAAGAGCACGGATATTTCTTCCTTCACGTCCAATGATCCTTCCTTTAACGTCATCCGATTCAATATTGAAAACAGAAACACAGTTCTCCACAGCTTCCTCGGTTCCGACACGTTGAATAGTATTGATAATGACTTTTTTAGCTTCTTGTTGTGCGGTTAATTTAGCTTCCTCAATTGTATCCTGAATATGAGACATCGCCTTAGTTTTGGCTTCCGCTTTTAAGCTTTCCACCAATTGCTCTTTTGCATCTTCGGCAGAAAGGCCTGAGATAACCTCAAGTTGTTGTACTTGGCTTTTATGAAGCTTTTCAAGTTCCTGCTGCTTCTTGTCCAACATTTCAATCTTTGAATTGTATTCCAATGTTTTAGCTTCGTAATCGTCGTTTACTTTTTTGGCTTTTGCCAATTCACTTGACACCTGTGACTCTTTATCACGGGTTCTTTTTTCTATTTCGGCTATTCTTTTATCCTTATTTAAAATCTCCTGCTCATGCTCTGATTTTAATTCTAAAAATTTTTCTTTTGCCTGTAATAGTTTGTCTTTCTTGATATTTTCACCTTCAAGATTGGCATCCCTTAAAATTGATGCGGCTTCCTTTTTGGCATTTTTAACCATATTGGAGATATTGCTTTTTTCCAGAAATTTTGCTATTCCGAAACCACCTGCAATTCCAGCGATTAATGCAATTATAATTAGTACTGTTGTTCCCATTTTTTTGTTTGTGTTTATATATAAAAAAAGCCTACATTAGGTGAATGCATAAACTCG
>JAZKCP010000036.1:0-6676 GCA_040388035.1 Bacteroidota bacterium
TTTTTTTTTATTCTCTACTTTCTTAGCATTAACTTTTTCAATCAAACCGTCAAAAGACGTGATAGCCTCATCAATGATAGCGTTTGTTTTATCAGATGGCTTTCCGGTAGTTGTCATTTCATAAATGTAAACCGCTTCAATAATATCACCTAATACGAAGTTAATATCTTTCTTTAAATTTTTAACACTTGGCATTTTCTTTTATTTTAAAATTCAGGTGCAAAATTACATTAAATCTTTAGAAAACAAACTACGAAATATAAATTTCTAAGATTGATGCCTTTCCGGAAAGCTGGAAATCAGTCAAACATGCCGGTAGCAAAACGGTATCTCCTTTTTCATATTTATAACTTCTACCATCAATTGTCAGCTGGAATTCGCCATCCACACACATATAAACCGTAAAAGATTCCCCGTGCTTGTATATCCTGATAACCCCGTCAAGCGGAATGAAATTCGTTGTAAAGTATTTGCAGTTAACTACTTCGTTGGAAACATTTTCAACTTTAGAATAGAGTTTTTGTGCATCAATCGTATCATAATTGATGGCTTCCAGTGACAAATCTACATGGAGTTCGCGTTTATTTCCATTTGCATCTACCCTATCGAAATCGTAAATACGGTATGTAATGTCAGAAGTCTGCTGGATTTCGGCAATGACAATTCCGGATCCAATGGCGTGAATCGTTCCCGTTGCCAGGAAAAAAACATCACCTTGCTTAACTTTTTTGGTATCTAAAATATCAACTATGGTTTTGTCCTGAATATGTTTCAGGTATTCTTCCGGCGACGATTTTTCCTTGAAACCAACAATAAGTCTTGAATCAGCGTCTGCCTGCATTACGTACCACATTTCGGTTTTGCCAAAGGAATTGTGGCGCTTTTTTGCCAGTTCATCATTGGGATGCAATTGAATAGATAAATCTTCGCGGGCATCAAGATATTTGAAAAGCAATGGAAATTGCTTTCCGAATTGTTCATAAACCTTTATCCCCAGGACAGCTTCCGGGAATTCGTTAATTACCTCGTTCAGTGATTTTCCTTTTAACGAACCATTAGACACAATGCTCACATCATTTTCAACCGTGGAAATTTCCCAGCTTTCACCAGTAATATCAGAAGTTATGGGTTTGTTGAGATACGTTTTTAATTTGGTTCCGCCCCAAATCCTCTCTTTTAAAATAGGTTCAAATTGTAACGGATATAGTTTCATAGCAGCAAATATTTAAACAAAATTACATCGTTTTCAGGATTTCTAATGCTTTATCGATGTGAATTTTACCTGATGTGCTGTCAAAAATCAATTGAATTATTCCATTTCTATCGGCAACATAAGTCGCTCTTCCCGGAACTAATCCGAAATAATCATTAGGAACACCAAAAGCTTTCCTGATCTCTTTATCAGAATCAGAAAGCAGTATAAAGGGCAAATGATATTTGTTGGCAAATTCTATGTGGGATTTTAAGCTGTCACCACTAATGCCAATAACTTCGGCGCCTAACGCCTTAAAATCTTCATATTGATCGCGAAACGAACAAGCTTGTTCAGTGCAAACGCGGGTATCATCTTTTGGATAAAAATAAATAACGACTGGCTTTTTGCCGATGACTTCATTGCTGTCAAATACATTTCCGTTAGTATCAATGGCAGCAAAATTTGGAACTTTATCCCCTAGTTGCAATGCCATTATTTTCCGTTGAAGGTTACAGAATTCCTAGGTGTTTCCTGAAGTAGAATTTCTAAATCCTTACTTGCATCAATATGTTTTCGGAGTTTTTGCCAAATAACCACAACAATATTTTCGGCTGTTGGATTTAAGTTAGCGAACTCAGGAACATCAAGATTCAGGTTTTTATGATCGAAAGCATCTTCAATATATAGTTTGATTAAATCTGCCAAGACTTTTGTATCGATAACATAACCTGTTTCCGCATCAATTTCACCGGTAACTGAAACGGTTAATTCATAATTATGCCCATGGAAGTTTGGATTATTGCACTTGCCAAAAACAGCAGCGTTTTTTTCATCCGACCAATCTTTGCGATATAATCGGTGCGCGGCGTTGAAATGGGCTTTTCTGGAAACAGTTACTCTCATAGTTATGAGTTATAAGTTATGAATTATGAGTTATGCCCTTCGACTGCGCTCAGGGTGACAATATTATATTTTGTGATCTTCAAGGTAATGATAAAATTCATCGAATATAATTTTGAACCAAACAGTGTATAAATTCGGGTTTTTAATCATATCGGTTTTCACATCCTCAATCTTCATCCATTTCCAGCTTTCGACTTCTTCCTCGTTGATTTTTGGTTCGCCGTTATAATAACCAATCATCACATGATCTAATTCGTGCTCGGTCAAACCATTATCAAATGGTGCTTTATAGATAAAATGAAACAATTCCTTCAGTTCGGTTTTAAAGCCCATTTCCTCATATAAACGTCTTGTCCCGGCTTCAACATTGGTTTCTCCGTCGCGCTGATGACTACAACAGGTATTCGTCCAAAGCAAAGGTGAATGGTATTTGTGATGTGCTCGCTGCTGTAACATGATTTCGTTATTGCTATTCAATACAAAAACTGAAAAAGCGCGATGCAGAATAGCCTTTTCGTGCGCTTCCAATTTGTTCATCAAACCTATAGGTTCATCCTGTGTGTTAACCAGGATTACTTTTTCTTCAGTCATAGCTTTTGTTAATCATTCAAAAATACAAAAAAAACCAAGCGGCTATAATTATACTGAGCAAACAACCGTTAAACTTTCCTTAAAACCCCACTTTTTGTAAACTACACGACATTTCTCTTCGTATCTTGTAGAGTAAATTTGTCCCCAGATTTAAAAACAAATGTGATGCAAAAGTCAATTTTTAACTTCTTAATTTTACTCCCACTATTCATGCTAAATGCTTGTGGGCAAACCAACAATAAAAACAAAACTTCAAAACCCGTTGTTATGGAAAACGTAATTTCAAAACCTGAAAACCCTTATTATTCAAACACTGATACAAACAAATTAAATGTGCCGGATGCCGAATGGAAAAAAATACTACCACCCGATCTGTACGCGGTAGCCCGACAAGCTGATACCGAAAGAGCTTTTACAGGAACGATGTGGAATTCGGAAACCAAAGGAACTTATTATTGCGCCGTTTGCGGATTAAAACTTTTCAGGTCAAATCAAAAGTTTACAAGCAGTTGTGGCTGGCCAAGCTTTTTTGAACAGGAAAATAAAGAAAGTGTCATTTTTAAAGATGACAATTCATATGGAATGCGGAGAACAGAAGCGCTATGTGGTAGATGTAACAGCCATTTGGGGCATTTGTTTGATGATGGTCCGGAACCAACCGGAAAACGCTATTGCATGAATGCGATTTCACTTGATTTTGTTCCTGATGCTACAGAAACTAAAGGAAATTTAGAAACTATTGTTTTAGGTGGCGGATGCTATTGGTGTGTTGAAGCTGTATATGAAAATTTAGATGGCGTTGAAAAAGTAGTTTCCGGTTTTGCCGGAGGAACGGTTTCCAATCCAAGTTACGAACAGGTTTGCACCGGAACTACCGGCGCTGCTGAAGTAGTTGAAATCACTTATGACAAAACAAAAACGAATCTGGACGAAATCCTTAAGGTATTTTTTACGGTTCACGACCCAACAACTTTGAACCGCCAAGGTGGAGATGTTGGAACACAATATCGCTCAGTGATTTTCTATAAAAATGAAGAACAGAAGAAAGCCGCCGAAGGTATTATTGCAGAATTGAATAATGCTAAAGCATACGGCAGTAAAATTGTAACAACCCTGGAACCATTTAAAGCTTTTTATAAAGCAAAAGATTATCACCAGAATTACTATGAAAATAATAAGGACCAGCCTTACTGTCAATTTGTTATTCAACCCAAGATTGAGAAATTCGAGAAAGTCTTTAAAGATAGATTGAAAAAGAAATAGTAATAAAAAACTCCTTGCGAAAACAAGGAGTTTTTTTTATGGTATTTATCTTTTATCCATTGGAGCGAAATCTCTCAAGGGATGTCCGATATATATTTGCCTTGGTCTTCCGATTGGCTCTTTATTGGTACGCATTTCCTTCCATTGCGCAATCCAGCCCGGCAATCTTCCTATAGCAAACATTACCGTAAACATATCGGTGGGAATTCCTAAAGCCCTGTATATAATTCCGGAGTAGAAATCAACATTTGGGTATAATTTTCTGGAAACGAAGTATTCGTCTACTAATGCTGCTTCCTCTAATTCCATTGCAATTTTTAAAATAGGATCGTCAACGCCGAGTGTTCTTAAAACCTCATCGGCTGCTTTCTTAATGATTCTGGCTCTTGGGTCGAAGTTTTTATAAACCCTGTGCCCAAATCCCATCAAACGGAACGGATCGTCTTTGTCTTTGGCTTTCGCCATATATTTTGCTGAATCGCCACCATCTTTCTGAATAGCTTCCAACATTTCTAACACAGCCTGATTGGCGCCACCATGTAGTGGTCCCCAAAGTGCCGAAACTCCGGCAGAAATGGAAGCAAATAAACCGGCATGGGATGAACCAACAATTCTTACTGTTGATGTAGAACAGTTTTGTTCGTGGTCGGCATGAAGGATAAATAATTTATCCAAAGCGTCAACAACTACAGGATTTGCAGTATAAGGTCCTGTAGGTAATTTGAACATCAACTGCATAAAATTATCAACGTACCCGATTGTATTATCGTAATAATTTAATGGATAACCCATCATTTTTCTGTATGTCCATGTAGCGATAACAAGGAATTTACCCATCGTTTTACAAACTGCTTCATACATTTCCTTTTCATTTTCAACATTAACTACTTTTGGGTTAAAAGCTGTTAATGCACTGGTAAGCGCCGATAAAACACCCATTGGATGAGCTGTTTTTGGAAAACCATCGATGATGTTTTTCATTTCTTCGTTTACCAAAGTGTATTTTCTGATGTCAGTTTCAAATTGGGCTAACTGGCTTTTTGTCGGCAATTCTCCGAAAATAACCAAATAGGAAACTTCGAGGAAGTCTGCTTTTTCGGCTAAATCTTCAATCGCATAACCGCGATAACGAAGAATTCCTTCTTCGCCGTCAAGGAAAGTGATTTCACTTTGACATGAACCTGAGTTTTTATAACCCGGATCAAGCGTTATCGCGCCTGTTAAAGCACGTAGTTTTTCAATATCTATGGCTGGTTCTTTTTCGCTTCCAACAATTACCGGAAACTCATATTTGTTACCATCAAATTCTAATATTGCAGTTTTGGACATGGTATAAAAAAGGGAATTAAATCTGAAAATTAATAATTTAACAAATTTAGGGAATTCGAAATGAAATAAAAAAGAAATATGATAGCGTTTTCGTTAATTATTTAATAAATATTCCAAGTAAAATTTAGACAGCAATTTTTATAAAATAAAAACTCACGATGTTGTATCGTGAGTTTCTGAAATATAAACTTATCTAACTTTATTCTTTTATCAATTTCTGAACTAAAAATCCTTCATCTGAAATGACTTTAACAAAATAGATTCCGTTGGATTGGCTTGATATATCAATCATTGTTTGGTTTTCATTTACCAGACTGGTCTGCAGTAATCTTCCCTGTATATCATATAATTGAACCGAATTGATACTGTTGTCACAAACGATATTGACATTTCCTTTAGTCGGATTTGGATATACCAAAATCGATGCATCAGCTTCAAAATCCGGATTGCTCAATGCCTGGAAAGTTGTGTCCTCAAGATTTGTATCGATCGGCGCATTATAATCAAAATAAATATTGGCTCTTTTGCTTACCGTATTACCCTGAACCAAAGTGTTTTTAGATTTTACTTTTATCAAAATATTTCCATGCCCACCTGAATGCAAATTGATATTGGGAAAAATAAACTCGGCGACATTGCCTGTAAGTTTTGCTGTCATTGGCGCAGAGCTATTGAGTACCTGTAATGAACTTACATCAAATTGCGCGGTGTCTATGGCATCTCTTACTACGATGTTTTCGGCATCTGCGGTTCCTGTATTTTCAAAATTGATAATATAATGTAAATAGTTTCCAATTTCTGCCGGTGGTACTAAATTACCTTCAATACAGGTAATATCATTAGGGTCAAACGAACCGACAACAGTCTGATTGTATTGGAATGTATTATCTGATGGATTATCATCCCCTGCGATTGGGTTTGCTATTGCTGTAAAGTTTAATACATCACCGATATTTACTGCCGGAATATCTGTTGGCGCATTTACATGCAAGGTGATGTAAACACTTCTGTTTTCAAAAGGTAGTAAATTAGTATAATCATAGCTTAATGATCCTGTTGATTGAGCGTTTGGTGTAACACTTGTAGAAACAAAATTTAAAACAGCATCGTTATAACCAAAAGTGACATTTCCTGAAAGCGTCTGGTTTCCTTTGTTTTTATAGACTACTTGGTAAATAGCATTAAAACCTGGCCTTGCGGGCGAAATCGGCGCAATTACTATTTCAACATCAGGATGGGTACCATTGGCAGCGAGGCAAAAATTTTGAGTTACAGTATTGTTGTTATTGTTAACAAAAGGAATGGTTACCGATGCTGGTGAAAAAGTAAACCATGTAGGATTTTCAACAGCTGGTGCAATAACAAAACTTCCTGCCTGAGTATAGAACGTATAAT
>JAZKCP010000037.1:0-6437 GCA_040388035.1 Bacteroidota bacterium
AATCCAGTGAACAGCAATGTTCGTGCGGGTTCAAGTCCCGCTCTGAGTACAAAAAGCTTCAAACTTTGTTTGGAGCTTTTTTTGTTTATATGAATTTGCCAAAAAATTGAATTGGAAATTGTATAAAATAAGAAAGCCATCACGCGGAGCGGATGGCTTTAAATCTTTAAAAAAGAATTAGTTTTTACTAATTATTTTTTTACTTCTTCTTTAGCAGCTTCTACAGCTTCTCCAGCTTCTTCAACTTTTGCAGCAGCAGTGTCAAGAGCAGCAGCAGCAGTATCAACAACAGTAGTGTCAACAGTTTCAACAGTAGTTGAGTCAACAGCAACTTCAGCGTTAGCATCAGCTTGTTTACAAGATACTACAGTTAATGCAGCGATAACAGCTAAACTTAAAAATACTTTTTTCATCTTACTTAATATAAAAGGTTAATTATTAATTCGAGGCAAAGATATAAATTTTTTAATAGGTTAAAATAAATTTTTAATTTTTTTTAAAAAACCCATATTTTACTTCGGTTTTTGTTTTACAACAACTGTGCCAAAACTTAAAATAATGTTAAAATAATTATTTTTTCTTTTTTGGAGCGATGATTTTTAACTCTTTAATCAAATTATCAGCTTCGGCAAATTTATCGACTATGAACAATACATACCGGATATCGACCATAATATTCCTGCATATTTCAGGCGAATAATAAATATCGCTCATTGTTCCTTCCCAAACCCTGTCAAAATTTAAGCCAATCAGATTTCCTTGAGCATCTAATGCCGGACTTCCTGAGTTTCCTCCGGTGGTATGGTTTGTAGCTATAAAATCTAAAGGCATTTTGCCGTTTACTCCATAAATACCGTAATCTTTTCTATTGTATAAATCAATAAGCTTTTTAGGAGCATCAAATTCATAGTCGCCAGGTATATACTTTTCTATAACACCATCTAAATAAGAGAATGGCTCGTAAAAAACAGCATCATTTGGTTTGTAACCCTTAATTTTTCCATAGGTTACCCGGAGCGTGCTATTGGCATCGGGGAAATTTCTGTTCGTTGGAAATAATTCCAGGATGGCTTTCATGTACGTTCTTTGTGCAGCAGTATTCCTTAAGTTAATTTCGTCATATTTTGGCATTACTTTTTTCAAATGTGCCTCAGCAATTGCTTTGGCTAATTTATATGCTTCGTCATCATTTAATTTTTCAAGAACTGTTTTTATATCACCGCTTAATAGTTCCTTTACCTTCTCATAACTTACCAGTTGAGATTTTGTGAAAACATTGTTTCCTAAATTTTCTGGATTGCTGTTTTCTAATGAAGTTGGTAAAAACTGTTTGGGATATTTTTTGCTATAGATGCTAATTAACTCGGTAAAGACTTTTTGATCGACCGCTGGATTAAACTCAGAGTAAAATTCACCCCAACCATTGATTAAACTGTTTCTTCTGTCGTTAAACGCCTGTTCGCCTTTAGTTTTATATAATTGTTCTAATTGATATAGCTTATAACCAACAGAAAGAATCTCGGCATTTTTCACAATTTCATCAAACATATCTTTGGCCAAAGTATAATCTTTTATCTCTGCATAATTTTTTTCAAAATCAGCCAACAGACTTCCATATTCTAATTGCTTTCCGGTAGTAATAACTTTTTCCTGGAATTCCTTCTCAAATTTTTGTTTGGCGCCAACAGCATTCGATTTTTTTAAACCTTTAATTTCTCCTTGCCATTTTTTCCAGTGATTGGCGATGCTTTGGTTTTTTGATGCGTATTGAATTTTAATAGCTTTGTCATTTCGCATAAACTCGTTTTGAACTTTCAACGTAATATCACGAATTTCAATTTTGGTAGGATCTGAAACATTCATAATTTGCTCAACCGCAAACGAAGGCAAATATTCCTGTGTTGTGCCTGGATAACCAAGAACCATCGTAAAGTCATTTTCTTTTAAGCCTTTAATAGAAATCGGAAAATAATATTTTGGTTTATAAGGCACGTTGTCTGTTGAATATTCTGCAGGGCGATTGTTTTTATCAGCATAAATCCTGAATAACGAGAAATCGCCGGTATGTCTTGGCCAAACCCAATTATCTGTGACATCTGCAAATCTTCCAATCGAACTTGGCGGCGCACCAACCAATCGGACGTCTTTAAACGTTTCGATTACAAAAAGTAAATACTGGTTTCCATTATAAAATGTTTTGATGACGTTATCTTCCCACTTTTCTTTTGGTAATGTTCTGGTAAGTGTTTCAATGTTTTCCTTAATTTTTTTCTGTTTGTCAGCCTCTGAGGTAATTGAAGCAACATTCTCGAGAACTTTTGTAGTAACATCTTCAATTCGCACGACAAAAGAAATAACCATGCCTTTGTTTAGTAGTTCGTCTTCCATTTTGTATGCCCAAAAACCTTCTGCTAAATAATCATGTTCAACAGTCGAGTGATTCTGAATAGCGTCAAAACCACAATGGTGATTGGTTAATATCAAACCTTTGTCTGAAATAACAGCGGCACTACATTTCTTGTCAAATTGCGGAACGCCATCTTTTATGCTTGATTTGTTGATGGAATAAATTTGCTCAGCCGTGATTTTCATGCCAAGGCTTTTCATCTCGTCTTCGTTCATTCCTTTTAATAATGAAGGAATCCACATGCCGCCTTGTTGGGCTGAAACCTGGACAAAAATAAATAGAAGTAGGAATTTAAATAATTTCATGATAATAATAATAATTTGAGGTATAAGTTTGTTTTTTACTTTAATTGTTACGTATCTGATTCATTATTACATCAGTCGCGCCTTTATTCATTTGTACAAATGTGGAACATATATGGCCTTTTTCGTGCCTAATGTCTTCATTTGAAATCAAATTCGAAAAGGCATCATTAAGTTCATTCTGATTAGAAATCGAAACGCAGCCTTCCTGATGAACCAATGCGACAGCTTCCGCAAAATGAGAAAAATTTGGGCCCACAATAATCGGAATGCCAAAAGTTGCCGGCTCCAAAATATTATGAACGCCGGGGTTTCCAAAGCCGCCACCAACATACGCGATATCTGCATAGCTGTAGATTTTGGTTAAAATGCCAATCGTGTCAACGATTAGAACGTCGTAATCCGATAAATCAGTGTTTTCTTTTTCCGAAAACAAAATGGTTTTCTTTGAAATTGAATTTTTCAATTCCTGAATTTGTTCTGCTTTAATATTGTGTGGCGCAATGATAAATTTTACTTTTTCGTTGGTTTGATTAATATAATTTACTAATAAGTTTTCGTCTTTTGGCCAGGAACTTCCAATAACGATTGTAGTTGTGTTATTCTTGAATTGTTTAATAAAATCCAATGAATTATCGCGTTCCAAAATAGCAACTACGCGATCAAAACGAGTATCGCCGGAAATCTTCACATCGTTGAAACCAAGTTTCTGAAGCGATAATTTGGAGCTTTCATTCTGGACAAAAAAGTAGTTAAAAGCTTTTAAGGCATGTCGGTAAAAACCACCATACCATTTGAAAAATGCCTGATTTTCCCTGAAAATTCCCGAAATCAAATAAGTCTTGATGTTCAGCTTTTTCAGTTCGTTCAAATAATTCGGCCAATATTCATATTTAATAAAGAAAACCAAATCGGGATGGACCAGTTTTAGAAATTTTTTCGCATTAGAATTGGTATCCAATGGTAAATATATCGTTACATCAGCAATAGTATTATTTTTTCTAACTTCATAACCCGAAGGCGAAAAGAAGGTCAACACAATTTTATGATTCGGAAACTGGAGTTTAATTTTTTCCATCACAGGTAAGCCCTGCTCAAATTCGCCTAAAGATGCAGCATGAAACCAAATTGTTTTGTCGGATGAATTGATTTTGCTTTCCAATGTTTGAAAAACGCTCTTTCTTCCATCAACGAACAGTTTTATTTTGGGACTGAAAATTGCCAACAATTTCACGATTTGTGAAGCCAAAAGCATCAATAAATTGTATAGAAAAAGCATCCTCAAAAATTTGTGGGGCTAAAATACGTTTCTTTTACGGAATAGGATATTCTACTTCAGAATTTCTTACTTTTGCATCTCAAATTTCAGCATCATGAAAAAAATACAAATGGTTGACTTAAAAAGTCAATACGAAAAAATAAAAACCACCGTTGACGCTTCTATTCAGGAAGTTTTAGACACCACAACCTATATCAACGGACCAAAAGTCCACGAATTCCAAAACAATCTAGAAGAATATTTGGATGTAAAACACGTGATTCCATGTGCCAACGGAACAGATGCTTTGCAGATTGCGATGATGGCATTGGGATTGAAACCTGGTGATGAAGTTATTACCGCCGATTTTACGTTTGCTGCAACTGTTGAGGTAATTGCCTTATTGCAATTAACGCCGGTCTTAGTTGATGTTGATTTGGATAATATGAATATTTCGCTTGACGCGATAAAGAAAGCCATTACGCCAAAAACAAAGGCGATTGTTCCGGTGCATTTGTTCGGAAGAGCGGCCAATATGGAAGCAATTATGCAAATTGCCAAAGAACATAATTTATATGTAATTGAAGATAATGCCCAGGCAATTGGCGCCAATTGTACTTTTTCTGATGGAACTAAAAAGAAGGCCGGAGCTATTGGCCATGTATCATCAACTTCATTTTTTCCGTCAAAAAACTTAGGATGTTATGGCGATGGCGGAGCAATTTTTACAAACGATGATGCTTTAGCGCATATCATCCGCGGAATTGTAAATCACGGAATGTATGTTCGTTACCATCACGATGTGGTTGGCGTAAATTCGCGTTTGGATAGCGTTCAGGCAGCAGTTTTACAGGCTAAATTACCTTTGTTGAATGAGTATAATTCGGCTAGGAAACAAGCAGCAGCAAAATACAACGAAGCTCTTTCAAACCATAAAAATATTGTTGTACCGGAATTTGACATCAATGGAGACGATCACGTTTTTCATCAATACACACTAAGGATTATCAACGCCGACAGAAATGCCTTAATGGAACATTTATTGGCGAAAGGAATACCATGTGCGATATATTATCCGATTCCGTTGCACTTGCAAAAAGCGTATCTTGATTCACGGTATAAAGAAGAAGATTTCACAATTACGAATCAATTGGTAAAAGAGGTAATCTCACTGCCAATGCATACAGAATTGGACAATGACCAAATAAAATTTATTACGGATAGCGTTTTAGAATTTTTAAAATAATATGAAAATACTTGTCACAGGCGGTTTAGGATTTATAGGTTCACATACAGTAGTTGAATTGCAAAACGAAGGTTTTGAGGTCATTGCTATTGATAATCTTTCAAATTCTTCTATTAACGTTCTTGATGGAATTGAAAAAATCACAGGCAAAAAACCACTTTTTGAAAACATCGATTTAAGGGAAAAATCCGCCGTTCAAAATTTTTTCAAAAAGCATAATAATGTTGTCGGCGTAATTCATTTTGCTGCTTCCAAAGCGGTTGGTGAGAGCGTTGAAAACCCTTTGCTGTACTACGAGAACAATATTAATTCGCTGGTTTATATTTTACAGGAAATGGCAAATTTGCCACAAGCTAATTTCATATTCAGTTCATCATGCACTGTCTATGGCCAGGCCGAAAAAATGCCAATTACAGAAGACGCTTCCGTGCAACCGGCAAATTCCCCTTATGGGAATACAAAACAAATTGGTGAGGAAATCATTGTAGATGTGGCAAAAGTTACCAATATAAGTTCTATTTTATTGCGTTATTTTAACCCAATTGGCGCACATCCAAGTGCAGAAATTGGAGAATTACCCATTGGAGTTCCACAGAACTTGGTGCCATTTATAACTCAAACGGCTTCCGGTTTGCGAAAAGAACTTTTGGTTAATGGCAACGATTATCCAACACCGGACGGAACTTGTATCCGCGATTATATTCACGTGGTTGATTTGGCGAAAGCCCATGTTATCGCACTGCAAAGATTATTAAATAAAAAGAATACTGAAAAAGTAGAAACCTTCAATTTAGGAACAGGAACAGGAAGTTCCGTTTTGGAAGTAATCAATGCTTTTGAAAAAGTTTCAGGGCAAAAATTACCGTATAAAATTAAAGGCAGAAGAGAAGGCGATGTAATCTCGGCTTATGCCAATACCGATAAAGCCAATAAAGTTTTAGGCTGGAAAGCGCAACTTTCTTTAGAAGAAGGATTGGCTTCAGCGTGGAAATGGGAACAGAAAATTAGAAGTTAAATAAAAAAGCCCTGAGAATATCAGGGCTTTTTTATGGATTATTTCTTTACAGATTCTCTTAGTTTTTTTGCCTCTTCTTCCAATCTCTCAGCGTTTTTTATTTTCACACTGTCAATTCGGGCATTGGCTCTGCCTTTTAGTGTATCCAGTCTTGCTTCGGCTTTTATTTTGGCAGAATCAATGGTTGTGGTTACATCCTCCACTACGGC